>JBMNQS010000001.1:0-69272 GCA_050944255.1 Christensenellales bacterium
CTTCCCGATGACGGGATCCTCAAGGGCGGTCTTGCCGCTCATCAGAGGACTCCAGGCTTCAATGAGGATATCGTGCGCTTTGCAGTAATCCTCGGCATCCTGCTGCAGCAGATAGGGGTGAACCTCGATCTGGTTGACTGCCGGCACAACCTCCGTTTTTTCGGCCAGTTCTTCCAGATGGTGCGGCAGGAAGTTACTCACGCCGATGCTGCGAATGCGGCCGTCTTTGTACAGTTTCTCCATAGCTTTCCACGTGTCCACGAAAAGCTCGGTGCCGGGCCAGTGGATCAGGTACAGGTCCAATGTGTCGAGGCCCAGGCGCTCCATGCTCTCATCAAAGGCGCGCAGGGTGCTGTCGTATCCCTGATCGGCATTCCACAGCTTGGTGGTAATGAAAAGCTCATCACGAGAGACGCCGGCGTCGGCAATGGCGCGTCCGACGGAGCTTTCGTTGCGATATATCGCGGCGGTGTCGATGCTCCTGTAGCCTGCCTTAATGGCGTTGAGCACCGAATGATAGCACTCGTCTCCCTCCGCCAACTGCCAGGTGCCAAAGCCAATCATCGAAATCTCCACACCATTATTCAATTTTTTCATGGGAACTTGCATAAAACAATTCCTCCTTTAAAAATTTAACGCATTGCTGCGCTATTACCAAGTTTGTCCAACATTCATTATTCTACAACGGGGAGCCGCCAAAGTAAATAGAAACGGGACATTGATATTATTCTGACAAAGACGCCGCAGAAAAGGCCGCAAAAGGGCTTCCGATGATGCGTTTTGATATGCTGCGGACCTTTGCGGTCCGGGTGCCTCAATCCGCCGTTTGTATCCGCTTGGGCGCAAAACCGATGGCGTCACAGGACGTCAGGATGTACTGCACGCCGTTTATGACGCCGTTAAAGGCGCTTTTAACGCTGGCGCCGTGCAGGTGGCCATAGACTACCTTGCGCACTTCAAACCGCTCGAAGAGCTCCGTAAAGCCCGAAGGCTCCTGTCTTTCGTTGAAGGGCGGATAATGGATCATGCCGATGATGGGCTTTTGGCTTTTGGCCGCATGCGCCAGCGACATCTCAAGGCGCATCAGCTCACGGTTATAAATCTTCTCGTCCTCCTGGGTATAATGCGTGCCGCCGGGGCATGTCCACCCGCGGGACCCGGCAAAAGCAGAGGCGCCCAATGTCACACTGTCGTTCTGAAGCGCGTAGGTCCCCTCTGCAAGCGCCGCGCGGACACGGCTGATGCTGCCCCACCAAAAATCATGGTTCCCTCGAATCATGATCTTCTTGCCCGGCAGCGCGCCAATGGCATCCAGATCGACCTTCGCATCGGACAAATGCATCGCCCAGCTGATATCTCCGGCAATGAGGACCACATCGTCCTCCCCCACCGCTTGCAGCCACGCGCTTTTAATTTGCTCAAAATGATTCCGCCAGTGATCGCCGAAAATATCCATGGCCTTGGGCGCCGCCCCGGACAGGTGCAAATCGCTTACGGCATAAATGTTCATCAAACGCTCCCATCAGTCTTTGTCATCGTCCGAAAGAAAATCGTCGTCTTCCAATTCATCCGACTCGTCTTCTTCCAGCTCATCATCCAGTTCATCCAGAGCATCCAGCTCTTCCACCGTATCGCTTGAAAGCTCGTCTCGGATTTCCTCAGGGATATCATCCAGCGCTTCGATGTCAATCTCGTCAATCTGGCTGACGGGACGAATATCCATGATATCCGCGTCCTCCTCATCGTCGTCCTGGGCGGTATCCAGCCGCTCGGCCTCCGCCTGGCGGTGATTTCGGAAACAGATGATGCAGTAGTTCTGACCGGGCATAACGGGATTCTCGCCGCATTCCATGCACAGGTTGTCGAATTCCTCACTGCCTCCCTCGCCCACCGCATTGCGGCAGACATCGCAGAGCGTTTCATCTTCTTTGATAATATAGTTCAGTTCGCATCGTGGACATTTTCTCGGTTTCATAGCCACACACTCCGAAATTTTATTGTCATATATTCTCATGGTAAAGCCTGGCTAAACACTTGCGTAACACTTTTGTAATCATCTATCCTATACGTAACGCCGTGAGCGACCATAGATAAGGTCCTTACTATCTATAGCATGATCAAACTAAAAAATCAAGTTCGTTTTCATGCAAATTATATCATGGAATGGAGGCAATTATGCATCGAACTTACAAAGCAAAATTTCTTGCATTTATCCTGTGTATTTTTCTCGCGCTGACCGTGCCGCTGGCCGCCCGGGCAGCATCTTCGGTCAACCTGAAGGACAATCTGGCTAAACAGATGTTTGCACTGGTGAATCAGGAGCGGAAAAAAGAGGGGCTGCCCCCCTATATATGGGATGAAAATTCCGTGAAGCTGGCTAAGTTAAAGGTCCAGGATATGAAGGAAAACAACTATTTTGCCCACTACTCGCCCAAATACGGCATGGTGTACCAGATGTGGACGGATATGAAATTGCCTCATGCTTCGGTATCGGAAAACATCGCCCACCATGGCTCGCTTCAAAAAGCGCACCACGCTCTGATGATTTCCACCGCGCACCGCAAAAACATCATGAGCAAGGGATTTAACCGCATCGGCATCGCCGTGCATCAGGACAAGGGCGGTGCCGTCATGGTGGTGCAGGTATTCTCCAGATATCGCTAAGCGGCGCGAAAACGCTACGCCCGTAAAGCCCGTTGGCGCTTCGCGGCGTCCCGGTTCAAACAAAGTATAAAAGGACGCCGTGGGCGTCCTTTTTTGTGCAATCAAACTGCAGGGATGATCGTACCGGTTTGGAAAAGTCCTGCTTATCCGGGGGTGCCGTCACAATCAGGACAGGCCATTTTTTATGCCGATGCCCGCCGCAGCTTCCATCGGCCGCAAATTTAACCTTTACCATACAAAAAATGTCATAAGGCGGCATGCTTCACGCGTATACAAGAGATAGACAGTGAATTATGATAGATGGGAGCGGACGCACATGGAAAACTTTTGGGATTGGAATCTACTGGCCACTTATGCCGGCGCCACGCTGGCGACAAACCTTATAACGGAAGTATTAAAGGACTTGAAGTTCTTTGCAAAATTGCCCACGAGGCTCTTGAGCTACGTGATTGCCGTGATCATTTTGCTGGCAGCCAATATCTTTACCGGGCAGTTTACCCTTGCAAACGGCGTATTGTGCATCATCAACGGACTTCTGGTCAGCCTGACGTCAAACGGCACATTCGATGCCGTAGCCAGCACGTTTAAAAAGAAACTGACATCCAAAACCGACGAGACGGATACCGAATAATCCAAGCGGGCGCAAATGCCTGCAGCATCGCTGCAAAACAGAAAATTGACGGTCCTGTCGTGCACATGACAGGACCGTTTTAAAAGCATTGCCAATTGGCCGCCAATTGCGGCATAATGTGCCGGCGCTCAGATAAGGGGGCTACCACGTCGCTCCCCACGCTGGAGGACGTTTTACGGTTTCCGGGTATGCAGCGCCTTTTCGATTTCAACCCGCGCTCCCGCGTGGGAGCGACTAGGTAATTTCCATCTTTCTTTCCTCCTTAAAATATTTCAACCCACGCTCCCGCGTGGGGAGCGACAAAAGGAAGCGTGAAGTCGCTGAAGGTTGTCCTGATTTCAACCCACGCTCCCGCGTGGGGAGCGACCCATTCTGGTTGGTAACATTATTTATCTTGATAATATTTCAATCCACGCTCCCGCGCGGGGAGTGACGGCCACAAACGCTCGGGCATGGTGGCATACCCCAATCCACGCTGCCGGGATAAGTACGGACAGGCGCCGCTATCCTGTTTTCTTCACAGCGTACACTCCAATGTACGCTGCGAAGCTGCGTACGTTGCACACTCAGCCGATCTCCAGCACTTTTTTCACGATGGCGTCGGAAGTCAGGCCAAAATGCTCATTGAGCTCCCGTACGGTGCCGGACCTGCCAAAGACATCGGGGATGCCTATGCGCGTAACCCGAGCGGGGAACCGGTCTGCCAGCACCTCGCTCACTGCGCCGCCCAGGCCGCCTATGACGCTGTGGTCCTCCACGGTGAAGATGTGCCCCGTCTCTTTGGCCGCCGATACGATGGCCTCCTCGTCGATGGGCTTGAGGCAGTACATATCCACCACACGAGCCTTTACGCCGCGCTTTTCCAATGCCTGCGCCGCCTCCAGCGCCACGCAGACCATGTTGCCGCAGGCGAGGATGGCCGCGTCGCTGCCCTGTTTGAGCACATTGGAGCCACCCAGCCTGAAATGCGCCTTCTCATCGTACAGTTCCGGCATAGGCTCCCTGCCCATACGGATATAGAACGGGCCGTATTCGCCGTACATGATCCGCGTCAAAGCGCGGGTGGAAAGAGGCGTCGCGGGTACAAACAGGCGGATGCCCGGCAGGCTGCGAAATACGGCGATGTCCTCCAGCGCCTGATGGGTGCCGCCGTCGGGCCCCGTCTCCACACCGGCATGGGTGCCGGCGATTTTCACATTGAAATGATTATAGCAGACGGCGTTGCGCACCTGGTCCAGCGCTCGCGAACCGGCAAATACGGCAAATGTGCCGCAGAACACCGTCAGGCCGCACGTGGACAGGCCCGCCGCCACACCGATCATATTCTGTTCGGCGATGCCGCACTCAAAGTGGCGTTCGGGAAATTTTTCGATGAAGGGACCAAGCCCCATGCAGGAAGAGGCGTCCGAATCCACCACGACGACGCGTTCGTCCTGTTGCGCAAGCTCCAGTATGGTTTCGCCAAATGCGTTTCTGTTTGCAATCATGACTCAGGCCCTCCCAACTCCCGCATGGCCAAATTGAATTCCTCATCACTGGGAATGGCGCTGTGCCATTTGTACGTTCCCTCCATGAAGCTGACGCCCTTGCCTTTGATCGTATCCTGCACGATCATGGTAGGCGTTCCCTCGTGCGCGCTTGGGATGCTGTCGAGCGTCCGGACAATCTGCGCCATGTCGTGCCCGTCTATGCGCACCACCTTCCAGCCAAAGGCCTCGAACTTGGCGCATACATCCCCCATGGGCAGCACCTGGTCATTGGAGCCCGTCATCTGAACCTTGTTGTAATCGAGGATGCCCACAAGATTGCCCAGACGATGCGCTGCAGCCGCCATCAGCGCTTCCCAGACCTGGCCCTCCTGGATCTCCCCGTCGCCCACCATACAGTAGGTGGTAAAGCTCTTGTTCAGATACCTGGCGCCCAGCGCCATGCCAAGCGCCGCGGACATACCCTGTCCAAGCGGGCCTGCGGACATATCGATGCCCGGCGTCTTGGTGCCGGGCGCCCCCTGCAGATGGCTCTTTATGGTGCGCAGGATGGAAAGCTCCCGCATGGGGAAAAATCCACGCCGCGCCAGCGCCGCATACAGTACCGGGCCCGCGTGCCCCTTGCTTAAAATGAACCTGTCGCGGTCCTCCCACTTGGGGTTTTCAGGATCGACGCGCAGTTTATAAAAATACAGTGCGGCGATCATATCCGCCGCCGACAGGCTTCCGCCAATGTGCCCGGAACTGACCGTGTAGACGCTTTTGACGACGTCGCGGCGAAGCTCTTGAGCAATGGCCTCAAGCTGTTTGATCTGATCCAATGTTTCTCCTCCTTAACGGATCGTCTCCGCGAGGGGCACCCTGCCCCTCGCGGAGCGTCCGCCGCATTCATTGCAGTGACTCGCCAATGGGTGAAATCGTACTATTTGATGAACTCGTCGACGTTTTCCTTGCTGACCCATTCAACGCCGTAATAGACGGTCTGCTCTTCGGGAGCCTTACCTTCCAGGATGCCCACCAGGGTTTCAATGCCCAGTTTCGCCATGCCGGCGGGGAACTGTGCCGCGGAACCGAACTGTTTGCCCTCCTGGATAAAGCCCTTGGCAATATCGGAGGCATTGACGCCGCCGATGAGGACTTTGCCTTCATAAGCCGTGCCCGATATGGCGGCAATGGCGCCCTGGCTCGGCGTATCGGAGAACGTCCAGATGGCATCGATCTCCGTGGGATAGGACTGCATGAAGTTGGTCACCACATCCAGCGCCTTTTCAACGGTGCCCACGCCGTCCTCTATGGCCAGGATCTTGATGTCGGGCCATTTTTTCAGCTCTTCATCGCGGCCTTCCGCACGGATGCGGCCGTTGGTATTGGTGGAGTTTTCAAGGCATATGATATTGCCTTTGCCGTTTAAGCCCTTGGCCAGCATCTCCATTTCAAGGCGGCCGGCTTCCTTGTTGTCGGTAATGATCACGCAATCGGCATTTTCCCTGCCTTCGCAGGGGGAATCGACGATGACGGTGGGCACGTTATGAGCCACCAAATACTCCAGACCGGGCGCGGATGCCGTAGGCTCGGAGCAGATCAGAATAACGCCGTCAACGCCCTGGTTGACCAAATCTTCGATGTTGGCTATCTCCTTGAGGGGGTCGTAGTTACACTCAAGGGAAACCAGTTCATACTCATCGGGCGAGTACTGAGCCATGGCTTCTTCCGCCCCTCGGATCAGTTCCACGCAGTAAGGCGTGGAAAATGTGGGGATGATAAAGCCGAGCATTTTCTTTTCAGGAGGGGCTGGTTGCGATACCGTAGGTTGAGGTCCACCTTGACTGACCGATTCGGAAGGGGTGGGTTCCGGCTGCGCGCAGCCGCTGAGCATCAGTGCCAACACCAAGACGGTGATTGCGCAAAGACTCAAGATGCTTCTGGTTTGCTTTTTCATGTGCATGTTCCTTTCTAAATGGTTTTGGGTCCCTTTTCCGTTTGCCTATATAAACTCTGTGTCCATTCAGTACACAGATCGGACCTCGGCACTGGTGAAAAACTGTCGTTTTCCACCAGGCGTATCAACGCTTTCACCCAAAGAACACCTGTTCAAAAGCGTTGACAGTCTGCAGGCGCCTGGACATACTGCCCAGTAGGAGGGCGCTTGCTGACGCTTATCCGGGCGGCTATTTCACCCGCCCGATAATGCGGTCAAGTGAATGGGAGGCATTGTATACGGTCTGTTGCGCAAATGTCTTATAGAGCGTAATCTCGCCGCTGACCCAGCCGTCGTAGCCGATATCGCGCAATGCCTGCATCACGGCCACAAAGTCCACGTCGCCCGAGAGGATGTCCACAAATCCGTCCAGCGTCGCCAGGCCGCGCCTGTAATCCTTGAAGTGGCAGCGCTTGATGTAGGGGCTCAGTATCCGAATCCAATGCTCCGGGTAGCCGTAGAGCATCATGTTGCCCGTATCCAGATACATGCCCACGCTGGGCGAATCGATGCTGTCCAAAAACAGTTTGAATTCAAGCGGCGATACCAAAAATTTACTCCAGATATTCTCGATGGCCATGGTCACGCCGTGATCCGCCGCGTACGGCGCCAGTTCCCTGTAGCCTTCCAGCGCCCGGTCCCAGGCCAGGTCATAGGGTACGATCTCCTCGCTGACGTCGTAGTAAACCACGTTGGGATCATCAAAGAGGTTTTTACTCTTGAAATCCACGCCGACAAACCCCGGCAGCGTCAGGACCGTGTCAATGCCCAGCGCCTGCGCAAAGCGAATCTGCATGCGGATATAGTCTTTGGCCCGCCGGCGGATTTCCTCCTGCGCGCTTGTCAGCGACGCCTGCCAGCTCATGGAGCAGGCCAGACCCATCAACTCAATGCCGATGTCGCGCGCACTGCGGCGGATTCGCTTTAGATCCTCGGGGGTGGATTCGGCGGAAAGCTCTCCTTTTTGCGTGAAGGAAAACTCAATGCCGTCCAGTCCCGCATCCTTGGCCAGTTGCATTTTCTCCGTGATGCTCATATATTTGGGAAAGGAAAAACCCGTCATGCCCTTTTTCATTCAGCTCGCCCCTTTTGTGTATATTGGCGGCGCGGCCGCATGCGGCGCACCTTTAAATTCCGATATCTACAGCGTCGCGCGGAAGGTTTTCACGCAATCCATAAATTCACGCACGCGCATTTCATCCACCAGGTTCTCAAATACGCCGTCCTTTTTCAGTGTGGTGGCCACGATGGCGCCGTCGGCCACGGAAAGCTGCCGGGCTATGTTTTCCTTGCTGCACCCGGTATTGCACAATACCACCGTATCGGGCACGGTATCCTTGACCCGCCGCAAAATCTGCGTATCGGTGGCCTCGCCGGCAGTCAAGCCCGAAATGCACAGCGCGTCGGGACGATTGTTGAAGACCGTGCTGCGCGCGATATCCACAATGTCCCGGTCGGCCAGATACGCGGCGGCCTCCGGTACGATATTGTAAAGCAGCTTCACGTCCTTGGCCCCAATGGCCATCTTGTGGCGCACCGTAGCGCCCACGTCCGTATTCCAGAGTCCAAAATCAGAGGCGTATACGCCGGAGATGATTTCGCGTATAAACTTGGCGCTTACCGCAACGGCCAGATCCAAACTGGCAATGGGATCCCACAGGCAGTTGACGCCGTAAGGCACCTGGATTTCGTCCTGCAGGCAGCCTATCACATACGCCATGGACGCCACTGTCTCGGTGCGCACCTTGGTTAAATAGGGCATGCTGAACTCATTGGAAAACATAATGGCATCCACGCCGCCCTTCTGCAGCGTCAACAGATCGTGCCTGGCCATGTCAAGCACCTTCTTCATGCCGCCCGCCTGATCGTAATACGGGTCTCCGGGCATGGCCTGCAGGTGGCACATGGCAATAATGGGTTTTTTTGCTCCGCACAGTTCTTCAATCCACATCATACTTTTTTCCTTTCAATGCACAACGTTTTTCTACAGCCGGTAACGATTCAGGTCAAACGACGCGTCGACGCGTCCGGCGATGCCGGCCACCAGATTTGCCAGCCCTTCAATATCGCTCAGGCAGCATGTTTCCACCGGAGAATGCGTATATCGGCACGCAAAGCCCAAATCCAGGCTTGCCACATGATCGCGCTCCATCTGCACGTAAGCGGAGTCTACGATGATGCCGAGGGACGCAAATTGCTGAACCGGGATATTGTCCTTTTCGGCAACGCTTCTGGCCAGCTTCAAGAGCCCCTCATGCGGCAGTGTTCCATTGAGCGTGCCGCGTCCGTGGAAGGAATAAGTATTGATGGTCGGTCCGCCGCCCAGGCGGTTATCGTAGCGGCCCTTAAGCTCCGGCGTGTCCCCGGCCAGCACCACATCCAGGCACAGGCCGATATCCACTTTATTGGCGCGGGCCGCAAACACGGCGCCGCGGATATTGAACTCCTCCCAGACCGTGCCCACGAACAGCACCGTGGAGGGATGCGGGCTTTCTCCAAGCTGCCGCGCCGCCAGGATCATAGCTGCTACGCCGCCGCGGTTATCGATGGCCGTGCCGCTGACGCTTTGGCCGGCCAGCTCATAAAAACACGGCTCATAAATGGCCGGACAGCCAATTTCAATCCCCATGGCGCGCACTTCCTCCGCGCTCTTGGCGCCCACGTCAATGAACAGCGACGTCACCACGTCCACCTTGTACTTTTCATCGGCGCCCGTGGCGTGATGCGCCTTATTGCCGATAAGACCCGGCACAAACTGCCCCTTGGTCGTGCGGATTTTCAGGCGCAGCGCCGGCAGCACCTTCTCGGGGATACCGCCCAGGCGGTCCACCTGGATAAAGCCGTCGGGCTCAATGCGCCGCACGATAAATCCCAGCGTGTCCAGATGCGCGTACACCATGATCACCGGTGCATTGGGGTCAGTCCCCTCCTGCCTGGCGACGACGTTGCCCGCACGATCCACGCTGATATCGTCCACAAACGGCGCAATCAGTTCCGCATAGACTTTGGCTGCCTCCCGCTCGTAACCCGACGGGGCATGGGCCAGGCACAACTGCCTGAGTATCTCTTTTGTCTGCATATATACACCCGCTTTATTCAATTTTTTGAAGAAAACGCTTTGAATACTTGGTATCAGTCCTGTGTTGTGGCAAGTCGATTTTGTAACTGTTTAAGGTTTGAAAAAGGGTTCCCCTGAGCAAACACGCGCCTGCCTAGCACCGCGCCGGCACAGCCGGCCTCTTTAAGCCTGGTCAGCGCATCGTCGTCCAGCGCTCCGTCCACGTACACCTTCGTGTCCGCAAATCGCAGACACACATCCACCGCCCGCTCCAGCGCCGGCGCATAGAGCTTTTCGCCCCGAGCGTCCGGTTCCGCCGTCATCAGCAGCAGTCCGTCGGCGATGGGCAGAAACGGCTGCGCCGCGCGGATGTCCGTACCGATATTCAGCGCCAATCTTGCCTTCATGCCGAGATTCTTCGCGCTGTGGATAAACACCATGGGATAGCGCAGCGCCTCAATCTGCGCCGAAACCGCCGCGATACCGGCCCGGGCCAGCGCCTCCAGATAGCTGCAGGGATCATCGGTCATCAGATGCACGTCCAGCATCCGATCCGGGCACTTTTGCGCGATGGCGCACAGTGTCTTTAATCCAAAGGTGATGTTGGGCACAAAGTGCCCGTCCTCGATATCGATATGCACATAGGGCCAATCGCCCAGCGCCTCCAGCGCCTCCCCGATTTTCAGCGGATCGGCCGATGCAATGGAAGGCAACAGCAGCATAAGGCGCTCCCCTCTCAGACGCAGGAAATATCCACGCCCGCCTCCAGGAATTCCTGTTCGGTCTGCTCGGATAATTCACGTCCGACAATCAGGTACGTCACGCGATCGATGGGGCAAAAGCTGATAAAGGCCATGGCGTCAAATTTGGTATGGTCGCACAGGACGATGCTCTGCGCGGAAATATCCATCACTTGCCTTTTCAGCGCCACTTCCTCCATATTGGTCAGCATGCAGCCATTGGCCAGATTGATGGCGTCACAGCCCATAAAGGCCATATCGATCTGCACGCCGGAGAGGTTTTGCTCCGCGAACAGGCCCGTGACGGTATAAAAGCCTTTGCGCAGCACGCCGCCGAGCATAATGACTTCTATGCCGGGAGCGGCGGAAAGGCCTGCCGCAATCAGAACGTCGTTTGTAATGACGCGCACATCCTTCATATCCAATAGCCATTTGCTCATTTCAGTTACGGTAGTGCTTGAATCCATAAAAATGGTCGAATTGGGTTTAATAAAATCCACAGCCGACTCGGCGATGCGCTTTTTTTGCTCCGCGTTTGTCGTCTGCTTGATCAGGTAAGGCTGCTCCATGCCGGAGGCGTAGCGCGGCCGCGTCACGCCTCCGCGGGTGAAGTGCAGTTTGTCCTGCCGGTGCAGCACCTTTAAGTCGCGGTAGATGGTGGCTCTGGAAATATTCAAAGCCTTTTCCAGATCCGCTATGCTGATAGCCGGTTGCTCATCGAGCATATTTTCAATGGTTTTCAGCCGTTCAATTTGCAGCATACCTTCACCCCAAGATACAATTTGATACGATATGAAAAAAGTTCTAACACGTCTCACGTTGAATTGCAACACATATTTTAAAAATTTCATATTTTCTGGTTTTATTGCTTTTTTTATGCGTTTAATGATTTTAATATTATATATTTTCCCAATTATCGCATCATTCCGATTCATTTTGATTCATTTTAATTGAAATTTTTCTAACTATATTCTATAATTTGTCCTATAAAATCCCTATAGAAGGCATGATTTTAGATTTTATCATTTATCTTCATAACGTATCATACAAAATATGGCTCATCTTAAAGATCACGCCGCCGTCCGATAACCTTCCGTGTGTTTTTGCGTAATCCTAAACGCCGAAAAACAAAAAATCATTTGCATTTGCCTGAAATTATCCGTTTTCATATGCGGACCTCCTCCAAAACCGTGGCAAAAACGGGATGCCGTCTTTAAACAGCATCCCGTTTTACAGTCCATATTCTGTTCGCATACGCCCCTGCACTCTGCTCGCTACCCAAAAAGCCATAAGCATACCAAGCCCCGGGCTCATGCCGGCACACAAAACCGCCGAACTCTTTATAGCGGGCTACATTACGGTTATAATTTCACCCGTTTTCAGTGCTTTTTCTTGGGCTTCTGCTTTGGCTTCTTAAAAGCCCCCCAGACAGCCGTCACGGAGTGAGGCGCGTTTTCAACTACGCCGATAAAGATTCAAATCACCGGCATACATAAAATTACGCCCCTTGTTCATCCGCCGCAATCTATTACGCGGGGTTGTTATACGCTTCAAGCAGCGCTTCCTTGAGATCCTGATCCTCCACGGTATCGATGTCCACTAGCTCCCATACGCCGCGATAATGCAGGGCGTAATGGATGGTTTCACGATCGATATTGCGTACGGCGTCGGCCAGGGACGCGTGGGACGCAGCGGAGAAGTCCTTGAGCATGTTGGCAAACTTGTTCTGGGGCTCCTTCCTCTCGGGAGGATATCCCTTACCCATCAAGCCCGGCTCAAAGAGCTTTTCAAACATGAATTTCAGGTTGGCTTCCGCTCCCCAGCCATAGCCCTTATTCAGCGCTACCGAGACGCAGTTGCCCGCGTTGATCTGCGGGAACAGCCACGCATCGAGGGGCTCAAGGCACATGGTGGCAAATACGCCGGGGAAACACAGGGCCGCATTGATGTAGCCGGTGCCGGTGCCGCAGCCTCCCACGACAAAATCAACGCGCTTTAAGTTGAGCATCAATCCGGTTAAGAAACCCGTCTGCAGGTAGCTGAGGGGACCGGGTATGCCGGCATCGTCCATGCCGATGTTGATCACTTCGTGGCCCAGGCCGTCAAGGGCGCCCAAGACGTCTTTCACACGATGGGCCGTGCTGTTTTCAATGATTACGCCTATTTTCATTTGTATCCCTCCTGAAATGTATGATTGGTTTCATCATACCACAATTACATCGAAAATTAAAAGGTTAAAATAAGCAAATTTACTTTTTACCGCAAATAAAAAGGCAAGATTCTTGGGGCAGGTACGTCCGTTTTGAGGCGTGTTTAAAAACAGGCCGTACGCGGGCGGCTTTTTTGCCGGAGGCGGCCGACAAGGTTCTGTATCTGCCGCATTAAGGGAGCAGTTAAATCTCATCGATAAATTTGTGTTCATTTATCGCGGTTATGGCTGATTATCCTTCGCACAAAGGCAGAATGGATGTCCCGCAAGGTCTATCATAGTAACCCATTTATTTCCGCCGAATTGCGATGCCGCTTTCTTTGCACCGAGGGATTGGGCATATTCAACCGCCGCTTCGACATCTATAACCTGAAAATCAAAGTGCATTTGTTTTTGCTGCTCTCCTTTTCCTTCGGGCCATATAGGCGGAATATAATCTTCTTCTTCAATAAATAAAAATACAATCCCATCCTTATTGCACAATGCGGGGCGACCAAACATTTTGCTTTTTTCCCATCCAAGCAGTTTGTGGTAAAATTCACACAGCTTTTGCTCATCGTCACAGTCCACCATGATATTCCCCAAGCATATTCCCTCCATATTGAAATTATTCCTCTCTATAAATTCGCGGTTATCTCCGCTGCTAATATACCACAATATAGCGTAAAATGGGGTTTTAATCAGGACGCTCTTCGATTTTTGTTCCGGCTGGTTGTTTCTTGTCCCTCCTTCCAGTTGCGCCGGGAGGTCGTTCAATTGAAAATCGGAATCCGGAGAGCCCGTATAAGATTGCGCAAAACCAAAGCCCGAAGCAGCGCCATGGCGCTTTGCCATCAAAGAAGGAACGCATCATAGCGGATAACCGCTTCGCAAAAGTACATATCGCAAACGACAAGACGGCATAGCCCAAAAACTATACCGTCTGCCTAAACATACACCGTTTTATGGAGCCGCCCATAGGGAGGCTTGAGGCCGTCAAAAAACCATGTTTTTGACGGCATGCCAGGGCTTTTCCTGCTACAAAAACCTCTTCATCGGTTTTTGCAGCGGCCGGAAAATCCTGAAAGGAGCACCCTAAAGGGCAGGCCCGGGCTGCGGCCGCGCATGTCGCCCTTGCCCACGGGATTAAAATTAGGGGGCTTTGACCCCAAAAGGACTTTTTTGACAGTCTGGAGCCGCCCATAGGGCAGCTTTTACTGTGTTACGATTCATTCTGGGCCGTCAAACCGGCGGCCTGCGCGATGCGGCCGGCCACTTCGTCTCTCCCCTGCCTCTTTTCGGCGGAGGTGACGATGATGTCGGTAAGCTGGTCCAGCTTCAGCACGAACGCGATATCCAGAAGATGCCGCTGTCGCTGCGCCCGGGACACCTTGTCGGCCTTTGTGGCAACCACGGTGAAAGGCACCGAAAAGCTGCGGAGCCAATGGATCATCATCCGGTCGTTCTCCCCCGGCTTGTGGCGGATATCGATCAGAAGAAGAACGTGTTTCAAGTATTCACTGCCGTGAAGATAGCCTTCGATCATTTGGCCCCAGCGCTCCTGCTCCGCTTTGGGGGCCTTGGCAAAGCCGTAACCGGGCAGGTCCACCAGATACAGTTCATCGTTGATCAAAAAGTAGTTGATCAATCGGGTCTTGCCGGGGGTGGACGAAATTTTCGCCAGCTTGCGACTGCCCGTGATCATATTGATCAGCGAGGACTTGCCCACGTTGGATTTGCCGACGATAGCCACTTCGGGAAGGTCTTTAAGACCTTCCCGGCTGTGCGTGGCAAAACTGGTTACAAACGACGCCTTCTTGATCTGGTACATTACGCTTCCTTTTTCTCCGGCAGCACCGCTATGGGCTGCTTGGGCTGCGGCATACGGGTAAGCGCATGGCGCAGTACGCTCTTGAAGTCGGAGACCGGCACAAATTTGATGGCGCTGCGCAGGTTCTCGGGAATCTCGCTCAGATCACGCTTGTTCTCCTCGGGGATGATCACCGTGTGGACGCCGGCCCTAAACGCCGCCAGGGACTTCTCCTTCACGCCGCCGATGGGCAGTACGCGCCCGCGCAGGGTGATCTCGCCGGTCATGGCCACATCCGGCCTTACGGGAATGCCCGACAGCGCCGATACCAGCGCCGTGGCCATGGTGATGCCTGCCGAAGGGCCGTCCTTGGGAATGGCGCCCTCGGGAATATGCACATGGATATCGTGCTTCCTGTAGAAGTCCTCGTCGATGCCCCACTCGGCGGCATGGGCGCGCACCAGGCTCATGGCGGCATGGGCGGACTCCTTCATCACGTCGCCCAATTGGCCCGTCAATTCCAGCTTGCCCTTTCCGGGCAGTATCGCCACCTCGATGGACAGCGTCTCGCCGCCAAGCTGCGTCCAGGCAAGGCCTGTGGCTATGCCGGGGCTGCCGCCGATTTCCGGCGGTGTGCGCCTGTAGCGGGGAATGCCCAGATAACTCTGCATATTCCTTGCACTGAGCGTAATCTTCTTCCTGCCGCCGGCGATCTGCCTGGCCACCTTGCGGCACAGATTGGCCATCTGGCGCTCCAGGGCGCGGACGCCCGCCTCACGGGTATAGTTTTCGATGATCACGTCGAGCATCTCGTCGGAAACCACCAGGTTGCTCTTTTTCAGGCCGTGTTCCTTGAGCTGCTTGGGCAGCAGGTATTTGCGCGCGATGCTGCGCTTTTCATCCTGCGTGTACCCGGCGATCTGGATGACCTCCATCCTGTCCAGAAGCGGACGCGGGATGGTGTCGGCCATATTGGCCGTGGCAATGAACATGACGTTTGAAAGATCGAACGCCATTTCCATGTAATGATCGCGGAAATCGTAGTTCTGCTCCGGGTCCAGCACCTCCAGCATGGCCGAGGCGGGATCGCCCCTAAAATCACTGGACATCTTGTCGATCTCGTCCAGCAGGAACAGCGGGTTATTGCTGCCGGCCGTCTTGATGGAGCTGATGATCCGTCCGGGGATGGCGCCGATGTACGTGCGCCTGTGCCCGCGGATCTCCGCCTCGTCGCGGACGCCGCCCAGGGACATGCGGACATACTTTCTTCCCAGCGCCCGCGCGATGGAGCGCGCGATGGACGTCTTGCCCACGCCCGGCGGGCCCACAAAGCACAGGATGGGTCCCTTCATACTACCTGTCAGCTGGCGCACGGCCAGGTATTCCAGCACCCGCTCCTTGACCTTCTCAAGCCCGAAATGGTCCTCTTCAAGGATGGCTTCGGCCTTATCAAGGTCCTTGTTGTCCTCGGTGGCCACTTTCCAGGGAAGGGAAATGATCCAGTCCAGATACGTCCTGATGACGCTGGTTTCCGGAGAGCCCGGGGACATCTTTCTCAGACGCTCCAGCTCTTTGGTGGCCTTCTCGTAGGCTTCCTCGGAAAGCCCGGCGTTTTCGATCTTTTCGCGGTATTCGTCGGCCTCTGCGCCGATATCCTTCTCGCCCAGCTCCTTCTGGATGGCTTTGAGCTGCTCGTTTAAGTAATATTCCTTCTGTACTTTGTCGATCTGCTGCTTGACTTCCTGATTGATCTGCCTTTCAAGCTGCGAGACCTCGATCTCGCGGCGGATCATGGATAAAAGCGCCTCCAGGCGGTCCGACGGATTGAAAAGCTCCAGAATCCGCTGTTTGTCTTCCTGGCCCGAAAGCACGTTGGAGGCAATCAGGTCGGCAAACCGCCCGGCGTCGGTGACGCCGGTAATCGTGGCGATGGTCTTTTCGGAAATCTTTCCATGGATGCGCACCAGCTCCGAAAATGCGTCGGTGACGGCGCGCATGTAGGCTTCCAGCACGGGGGTATTTTCATATACCGTGACATCTTTTTCAAGCACCACTTCAAAGTAAGGGTCCTTCTTTATGTATTCGGCGATTCTGGCGCGGTACAGTCCCTCCACCAGCACGCGGTAATTGCTGCCGGGAAGTTTCAAAAGCTGCTTGATGCGTCCCACCGTACCCACATCGTGGATATCCTCCACATCGGGGTCCTGCGTCTGCATATCTTTCTGCGCCACCAGAAGAATCAGCTGATTGGCCGCCATGGCCTCTTCCAAAGACCTGACCGACTTGTCCCTGCCCACATCGAAATGCAGCACCATATCCGGAAAAACCGTCAATCCCCGAAGCGGAAGCAGCGGAAGGATAAGATTCAGTTTAGTGTCTTCCATTGCACACACTCCTTCAATATTTTGCGGGGCCCGCAGCGCATTGGCCGGGCCGCCCCCTTCGCGTTCCCAAAGCCCCCTTTTTGCCTTTGCGGAACAGTTACGAGAAATTCGACGACTTTCATACGATCTTTCTCTCTAAAAATATCGTCGGCTTTTTCTTTGAGAAGATAAAGCCGACGGTACCTGAACTTTTGTTTAAGCGCTCGTTCTTCCCTCCGGCGCCAGCTTCACCGCCGGCGAGGAAAACTGGGAAGCGCTCTCGCCCGGATGAAGCGGAACCGACTTATCGAGTTCAAGAACCGGCTCGCGTAAATTCTCTACGGTTTCGCGCGTAATCCTGCAGACGTTGATGTCCTTTCGGCCGGGGATGCTGTACATCACGCCAAGCATCAGCTCTTCCAAAATGGACCGCAGGCCGCGTGCGCCCGTCTTTCTGGTGGCCGCCTTCTGAGCGATGGCGCGGATGGCGTCCTGATCGACCCTCAGCGTCACATTGTCCATTTCAAACAGCTTCACATACTGTTTGATCAGTGCGTTTTTCGGCTCCTGAAGGATGCGCATCAGCGCGTCCTCATCCAGCGGGTGCAGCGTCGCCGTCACCGGCAGGCGGCCGATGAATTCGGGAATCAGGCCATATTTCAGCAGATCCTCGGGCAGAAGCTGCTCCAGAAGCTGCGCTTCGTTCATCTGATTCTTGCTGGAAATCTCCGCGCCGAAGCCCATGGAGCTTTTGCCCACGCGCTCGCCCACCAGTTTATCCAGCCCGTCGAATGCGCCGCCGCAGATGAACAGGATGTTGGTGGTATCGATCTGCAGGAACTCCTGGTGCGGATGCTTCCTGCCGCCCTGGGGCGGTACGCTGGCGACGGTGCCCTCGAGAATCTTCAAAAGCGCCTGCTGCACGCCCTCGCCGGATACGTCCCGGGTAATGGAAGGATTATCCCGCTTCCTGGCGATCTTGTCGACCTCGTCGATATAGATGATGCCGCGCTCGGCCTTCTCGATATCGTAGTCCGCCGCCTGGATCAGTTTCAAGAGAATATTCTCTACGTCCTCGCCCACGTAGCCGGCCTCGGTGAGGCTGGTGGCGTCGGCGATACAGAACGGTACGTTCAAAATCCGGGCCAATGTCTGGGCCAGAAGCGTTTTGCCGCTGCCCGTGGGTCCCAAAAGAAGGATGTTGCTCTTGGACAGCTCCACGTCGTCGTTCTTCACATCGCTGGTGATGCGCTTGTAGTGGTTATAAACCGCCACCGCAAGGGTCTTCTTGGCCCTTTCCTGCCCGATGACGTATTCGTCCAACACCGATTTAATTTCCTTCGGCTTGGGAAGCTCTTTAAAATCCAGCGAGGTGGGGTCGGAGAAATCCTCATCGATGATCTCCCGGCACAGGTCGATACACTCATCACAAATGTATACGCCCGGTCCCGCCACCAGCCGCCGCACTTCATCCTGCGTCTTGTTGCAGAATGAGCAGTGTACGGATTTGTCGTCAAAGGTCGTGCTCATAGTCTCTTCCTCCCGCGGAGCGTCTCTCCGCAAATCCTCTGCACAGGATTATCGTCTAGCCTGGATGATTTCGTCCACAATGCCGTAATCAAGCGCCTGCTCGGCGGACATGAAATTGTCGCGCTCGGTGTCCTCTTTGATACGCTCTATCGGCTGGCCGGTTCTTTCAGCCAGGATCCGGTTGATTTTTTCCTTGGTTTTAATAATATGCTCGGCGGCTATGGCAATATCCGTCGCCTGGCCCTGCGCTCCGCCGGAGGGCTGATGGATCATCACCTCGGCATTGGGCAGGCACTTGCGCTTGCCCTTGGCGCCCGCGGCCAGAAGGAACGCCCCCATGGAGGCCGCCAGGCCCACGCACAGCGTGGATACGTCGCAGCGGACGTACTGCATGGTGTCGTAAATAGCCATGCCCGCCGTCACCGAACCGCCGGGAGAGTTGATGTAGAGCATGATGTCCTTCTCCGGGTCCTCGGCTTCAAGAAAAATCATCTGCGCCACGATCAGGTTGGCGATATCGTCGTTGATGGACCCTCCCACAAAGATAATCCTGTCTTTGAGCAGGCGGCTATAGATATCATATGATCGTTCGCCTCGATTTGTTTGTTCAATGACCATCGGGACCAGTGTGCTCATGGCTCTACCCCTCTCTTTTATTATACTCAATTTGTCAACCCTCTATATCGTCCGCCTTCGGGGCAGCCTTCTTGGCAGGTGTCTTTTTGGCCGGCGCTTTCTTTTCGGCGCCGCCATCGGCGCTCCGGGCCGGCGCCTTCTTGGCGGGCGCCTTTTTGGCCGCGGGGGCCTTTTTCTCAGGCGCCTTATCGGCCGCGGGCTCTTGCGCCGCGGGTTCTTCATCCGCCTCGGGCGCCTGCTCCTGCGCAGGCTCCTCACCGGCTTCGTCCGCTTCTGCCTGCTGCGCCGGCGGCTCCACTTTTTCGGTGGTGACCGCGGCGCCGGAGCGGATCAGGTCCATGGTCTTATCCAGGATGATGCGATCCTTCATGTACTGGATGCTGCGCTCTTCAAGGGTCTCTTTATAGGCTTCCACCGTCTTTTTGGCGGCCTCGGCGGACTTGGCGATCTCGGCGTCCAGGTCCTCCTGGGTGGCTTCAAAGTTCTCCGCCTTGGCGATGGCCTCCATGACAAGCTGGCTCTTGACGCGGCGCTGCGCCTCTTCGCGGTACTGCTCGCGCGCCTGAGCCTCGGTGGTGTTGGTGATGCGGTAGTAATCGTCAATGGAGATGCCCTGGTACATCAGCGTGTACTGGAACTCCTGCATCAGTTGGTCGAGCTGGCGGTCAATCATCACCTGGGGAATATCCACAGAGGCGTTCTCCACCACTTTGCTCACCAGTTCATTTTCAAGCTCGTTGTCGCTTTTCTGCGCGTTCGCCTGCTCCAGGCGCTCGCGGATGCTGTTTTTATACTCATCGAGCGTATCAAACTCGGAGACGTCCTTGGCAAACTCGTCGTCCAGCTCCGCCACCTGCTTTTCGCGCACTTCGTGAATCTTAACGGCAAATACGGCCTCTTTGCCCTTTAACTGCTCGGAATGATATTCCTCGGGGAAGGTGACGGCGACCTGTTTTTCATCGCCGGCGGACAGGCCCTCAAGCTGCCCTTCAAAGCCGGGAATGAACCTGCCGCTGCCCAGTTCAAGCTCCTGACGCTCGGCGGTGCCGCCTTCGAATTTTACGCCGTCCACGCTGCCCGAATAATCCAAAAGCACCGTATCGCCCTTCTGGGCGGCGCGCTCCACAGCCGCAAAACGGGCCGTGCGCTCGCGGATGGTTTCAAGCTCCCTGTCGATATCCGCATCAGAGACAGTATACTCTCTGCGCGTGGCTTCTATACCTTTGTAGTCGCCCAGGGCAACCTCGGGCTTCAGGGTCACATCCACTGAAAACTTCACGCCTTCGGGACCGATATCGTTCAGGCTGACCTGCGGATAATCCACCGGTTCCAGTTTATGCTCGGCGACGGCGTCCATGTACGCCTGGGGATAAATCTCCTCAAAAGCGGCCTCGTAGAACACCGCTTCGCCATAGTAATTCTCGATCATCTTTCTGGGAGCCTTGCCCTGACGGAAACCGGGCACGCGGTAGCGGCCGCGGTTCTTTTTATAGGCGGCATCGATGCCCCCGCGAAAAGTTTCGGCATCGATCTCGATATTTATGTGTACCTGATTGTCCTTGCGTTCTCCCACTGTTGAGGCCATAGTAAACTCCTTCCTTACTGGCGGCTTCGGCGCATTTTTATGCTTTTTCGGTATATTTCTGCCGCATATGCACACTGGTGCAAAATATACTTATCCAGTGTATCACAAGGGTTATGCTTTTTCAACCGAAAAAAGCGGGATCACAGGCCCTGCGCTGCCGCTGCATCACGCGGCGGCGCCCCGGTTTTCCACCTTGAAGGAAAGAGCGCCCTCCGCCACGGAGATCGTGACGGCGTCCCCGTCTTTGACCTGCCCAGAGAGCACCATTTTGGCAAGGGCAGTCTCCACATGCTTCTGCAGATACCGCTGCACCGGCCGCGCGCCGAATTCGGGCGAATACGCCTTCGTGGCGATCAGATCCCTTGCGCCGTCCTCCAGCGAAAGCCTGATCTGCCGCTCCCCAAGGCGCCGGGCAAGCCGCTCCACCTGCAGCGACACGATCTGCGCGATGGCGCTTTTATCAAGCGGCGTAAAGAGCACCGTCTCGTCGATCCGGTTCAAAAACTCCGGCTTGAAGTACTGGTGCAGCATCGAGAGCACCGACTTTTCGGTGACCTCGTCGATGACGCCGCCTTTGGCGTTCTCCAGCAGCAGGCTGCTGCCCACGTTGCTGGTCATGATGATCACCGTGTTCTTAAAGTCCACGGTGCGGCCCTGGTTGTCGGTGAGGCGGCCGTCGTCCAGAAGCTGCAAGAGCAAATTGGCCACTTCGGGATGGGCCTTTTCCATCTCGTCGAACAGGATGACGCAGTAGGGCTTTCTCCTGACCGCTTCGGTCAGTTGGCCGCCCTCGTCGTAGCCCACGTATCCCGGAGGCGCCCCCACCAGGCGCGAGACGCTGTGGCGCTCCATGTATTCGCTCATGTCGATGCGCACCATGGCGTTCTCGCTGTCGAACATGGCCTCTGCCAGCGCCTTGGCCAGCTCGGTCTTGCCCACACCGGTGGGTCCCAAAAACAGGAATGAGCCAATAGGCCTTCTCATGTCCTTCAGGCCCGCCCGGGCCCGCTGCACCGCTTCGGATACGGCGGTCACCGCCTCATCCTGGCCGATGACCCGCTTGTGCAATTCGTCGTCCAGATGAAGCAGCTTCTCCCGCTCGGATTCCATGAGCCTGCTCACGGGAATGCCGGACCATTTGGAGACGATCTCGGCGATTTCCTCCTCGGTGACCTCCTGGTGGAGCATGGCCTGCTCATCCCTGGTCTTGTAGGCTTCCACCTCCGCCTCCAGTTTGGGAATCTCGCCGTACTGCAGCTGCGCCATGCGCTCCAGGTCGTAATTGCGCTGGGCCTCCTCCATTTGGTGGCGCAGCTCCTCCAAAGCGCGCTGGGCCTCTTTGCCCTGCTCGATCTGCTTTTTCTCCGCCTCCCACCGGGCGCGCATATCCCTCGTGGTCTCCTCCAATTGCCGTACTTCTTTATCGATGGCCTCCATGCGGCCTCGGCTTACCGGGTCGGTCTCTTTTTTAAGCGCCTCCCGCTCGATCTGAAGCTGCATCAACCGGCGGGTGGCTTCGTCCAATTCTGCGGGCATGGAATCGATCTCGGTGCGCAGCATGGCGGCGGCCTCGTCCATCAGGTCGATGGCCTTATCAGGCAGGAACCGGTCGCTGACGTAGCGGTCGGAAAGCACCGCCGAGGCCACGATGGCGCCGTCGGTGATGCGCACGCCGTGATGGATCTCAAAGCGCTCCTTGAGGCCCCGCAGGATAGAGATGGTGTCCTCCACCGTGGGCGGCTCCACCAGCACCGTCTGGAACCTGCGCTCCAGCGCCGCGTCCTTCTCGATGTTCTTTCTGTATTCGTCCAGCGTAGTGGCACCGATGCAGTGCAGTTCGCCCCGCGCCAGCATGGGCTTGAGCATATTGCCCGCGTCCATGGCGCCTTCGGCGGCGCCGGCCCCCACGATGGTGTGCAGCTCGTCGATGAAAAGAATGATCCGCCCGTCGGATTGGCACACCTCGGCCAGCACCGCCTTCAAGCGTTCCTCAAATTCACCCCGGTACTTAGCGCCTGCGATCAGCGCCCCCATGTCCAGCGCGAAAATCATCTTGTCCCGCAGTCCCTCGGGCACGTCGCCGGCCACAATCCGCTGGGCAAGGCCCTCCACCACGGCGGTTTTGCCCACGCCGGGCTCGCCGATCAGAACCGGGTTGTTCTTGGTGCGCCGCGACAGGATGCGGATTACCCGGCGGATCACGTCGTCTCTTCCGATCACCGGGTCCAGCTTGCCGCTTTTGGCCTGCTCCGTCAGATCGCGGCCGTACTTGGCCAGCGCCTCGTACGTCTCCTCCGGATTGTCGGTGGTGACCCGCTGCCCGCTCCTGACTTTGGAGAGCGCCGACAAAAAGGCTTCCCGGTCGATGTCGTAGAGCTTGAGAACTTCGCCGGCGGGCGACCTTCTTTCATCCAGCAGCGCCAAGAACAGATGCTCTACGGAAATGTACTCGTCGCCAAAGCGCTGGGCTTCCTTCTGCGCGGCAATGATCAGCTGATTCAGCCGCCTGGAGGCGTACGGGGCTCCGGCGCCGCCCGACACGCTGGCGCGCCTTGAAAGGCTTCCTCGGGTAGCCTCGGCAACGGCAGAAGCATCCTTTCCCATGCTCTTTAAAAGGCTTGCGATCAGGCCGTCGCGCTGATCCAGCAGCGCCAGCAAAAGGTGCTCGCTGTCCAGTTCCGCGTGGCCCATCTCTATACAAACTTGCTGCGCATCCACAAGGGCTTGCTGCGCTCTTTGCGTCCACTTGTTGGTATCCATCCAGTTTCCTCCCGTTAAAGAAACTGCCGGTCTCATCCGGCTTGTTGATTTTGACTTTCTTTGACTTTACATAACTCATTCTACCCTTATTTTACCTGCATGTCAAGGGATTTAAGCCCATCTTTTCAAAGAAACTTTTGATAGTTTTGCGCTTTAAAAAAAGAGGCGTGTTCGCCTCCCCGTCAAAATATATAAAATTGGGCACCGCTTGAGCGTTCCTTTCCCCATCACCACGCCGTTCCGTCTCTGAACGGTTCGCTCTTCTTGATGCTGCAGTACGCTATTCAAATTTGGCCACTGTTTTCAAAAGCCTTGTTTGGCTCACCCCAAGATGAAGGCGCATAGCGCCGCCGTCAGGCCAGCCGTCACCGTTCAACGCTTCGAAAAGAAACTCCTGCGGTTGGCGTCGTACGTATCGAACCTGAAAACGATCAGCCACTCTTCCAGCGCAGTCAAAAAGGCTAGCGCGCACAGCGGCACTGTCAGCGCCGGCGGGAAAGCACCGAGCAAAACAAATGCGGGCAAGAGCACAAACAGCACTGCACCGGTGGCCTTATTCAACAGCGTATGCACGCTCCCCCACCGGCGGAACTTGATGCGCACAAGCAAAAGACCTGCCAGCTTCATGGCAGTGATGACGAGCACCACCGTCAAAACCGGAGCGCTCTCTTCTGAAGGCATCACCAGAAACAGGCAGATGATCTGCGCCGCAATGAACAGGGCGTCCGCCAGACTGTCCAGTTCTGCTCCCAGATCACTCTGCAGGCCGTACTTGCGGGCGATGGCGCCATCCAGAACATCCGTAGCGCCGCAGAGCAGATAGACCGTCAGATACAGGTCGGGAGAACGGATCAAAAAAACAAACGTCACGGACAGCGCCATGCGCAGCAGGGACAATAAATTGGGCAGGTGTTTTATCATTTCAGCGCGCTCCTGGGGTTTGATTGTACCCGCATCCAGGACACCGGCAGCCATAGCCACTTTCCATAACCGCTCCCCCTTTAAGGTAAGTATATCATTTTCCGCGGCCCAGACAACTTTGGCATACAAAATCCCCCGGAATAAATTCCGGGGGATAAATCTTTTTGAGCCGGGCCGATAAGCCGAGTTTTGTCGTGAGTGGTCATCTATCTAGGCCAAAAGTTACCAGTTGGCTCCAGCGATCAACAGGGAACTGTGACGGGCAGCCACAAAATGTCCCTTCCATCTTGCACCAGGTGGGGTTTACAGAGCGGTCAAGTCGCCATGCCGCTGGTGAGCTCTTACCTCGCCTTTCCATCCTTACACCGGAAAAGTTCCGATGCGGTTTATTTCTGTTGCACTTTCCTTGGAGTCGCCTCCACCGGGTATTACCCGGCACCCTGCCCTATGGAGCTCGGACTTTCCTCGTGGGGAAAACCCCACGCGACCACTTAGCCCGCTCAAAATTTATTCTTCTGTCAGATAGAGAATGCGTCCGCAATTCTCACATTCAATGGCGCGCTCGTCGCCCCGCACGCGGGTCAGAACCAGCGAGGCGATGGCCATATTGCAGCCGGAACACTGTCCGGCGATGATCTGCGCCACCGGATTGGGGCGCCTCGTCTTGATGTGGACATAGCGCTCAAGGAGCGCTTTGGGGAGCTTTTTTGCCGCGGCGTCACGCTTTTGCTTGATGGGCGCGATTTCCGCCTCCACCTTCTTGACTTCCTGTTCGTATTCCCTTTTCAATACAGGGTAGTCTTTCCTTGCGCGCGCCACTTTGATACGCATGTCGTCAAGCTGCTCCTGCTGGGCTTTCAGCGACGCCACAAGCTGCGTGATCTCCTTGTCCAGTTTACCCATTGTATCGGCGTAGCCAATGGCCTTCTGGCGCAATTGCTGAAGCTCGCGGAGCTCTTTATCATCGAGAGACTGCTGTTTAAACGCCTCAAAATCTTTTTTTGAAGATTCGCTTTCGGCGGAAATCTGTAGCAGCCGGGTTCGGATATCATTGGTTGCAGCTTCCATTCTGGATATAACCTGCTGCTGATCCTTCAGATAATTATACGCCCGCACCAGCCTTTTGCGCAAGGGCGAATTTCGCACTTGGTTTTCGATGCGGTCAACTTCCAAATCAAGTTCCTGATAATCCCATAATTGGGCCAGTTCCTGAGTAAAACCCACGAAAAGCGCACCACCTTTCTAAAGAGTATTGGTTTACAATACAAAAACCGCCGCAGAAGATCAGCGTCATTGCGGCGATTTGTATAATCCGGCTCAAAAACGCTTATACGGCGCCGGGAGCAGGATTGTACAGCTTCAAAGACGAAACGGTTACGTTACATTTTAATGCATCCAGCGACTTTTGTAAAGTCTGGACAATCACCGGCACAATCACGGCCTCGGTTTCAAAGTGCCCGGCAATAAGCACCGGGATGCCGGCGCTCTGCGCTCCAAGCAGTTCATGATGCTTGGCCTCGCCGGTCAGATAGGCGTCCGCGCCCATTTCCTTGGCCAGCGCGGCGTACTCCCCTGCCGAGCCGCCGCAAAGGGCCATGCGGGTGATCCGCGTATCGGGATCGCCGGAAAAGCGCACGCTTGGAGCATTCAATTTTTCTTTGATGTCAAGGGCCACCTGGCGCAGCGTTTTTTCCTTCTCCAGCACGGCGATCCGGCCAAGGCCCCACTTTTCCGCGCGGTCCGCTTCCAATCTGAAAACGTCATAGGCCACTTCCTCATAGGGATGCGCCTCCTTCATGGCCCGAACCACGCATTCAAGCGCGGCCTCGGACACCACGCTCTCCAGGCGGACTTCCTCCACGCGGGATATCTCGTGCTGCCGGCCGATAAACGGGTCGGTGCCCTCAAGCGGCATGAAGCTGCCGGCGCCCTCTACGGAAAAACCGCAGTGGCTGTACCGGCCGATATGCCCCGCGCCGTTTTCAAACAGCGCGTTTTCCACCGCGCGGACATGATCCTTGGGCGTGTACACCACCAGCTTATACAGCCTTCCTCGCCCGGCTGACAGCGGGCCTTCCGCCCTCCAGCACAAAACGTCGCACAGCGCGTCGTTCACGCCGCAGACGCACTTGTCCAGATTGGTGTGCGCCGCGTACAGGCTGATGCCGTGCCTGGCGCAGAAAAGCGCCGCGCGGGCGTCGTCGTCCTCATCGATAAAGCGTTTGCGTCCCCCGCCGAAAAACAGCGGGTGATGCGCGATGATCATGTCCGCGCCGCTTTCAAGCGCCTGGCGGCAGGCCTGCATCGTGGCGTCCAGCGTCACGGCAATCTTCGTCACCGCAGCGCCCTGCCAGCCCACCATGAGGCCGGAGTTGTCAAAATCCTCCGCCATGGACAGGGGCGCCCACGCCTGCATGATATCCATGATATCCTTTACCGTAGCCATTTAATTACATCCTCCAGCGCGGCTATTTCCCGCATCAGCTCCCGCCGCCGACGCCGCGCCTTGTCGCTCGGCGCGCCCTCGAGCTTTTCAAGCGCCTTTTTTCTCTGGGCAAGATGCTTTTGCGCCAGCGCTTTTGCCAGCGGGCCCTTTTTGCGGACATTGTGCCAGCCGATCAGGTCGTACGCCCCTCCGGGGGAAGCGTCCTGCCCGCTGACCACCCGCATCACCGCGTATATGCGGCCCTTCTCGCGAACCAGGGTTTCGTCCTGGATTTCCCAGAGGTTTTCGCGCAGGTATTTCCGCAGCGTCCCAGCGTCGCTCATGGGCTGCAGCACCAGAGCGTGCATGGCGCGCGCCGCGCTTTCGCCCCTTTGTATGATGCCGGCGATGATCAGGCCGCCCATTCCGGCGATGACACAGGACTGGGCCTCTCCCTCTCGTACCACCTCGAAGCCGTCGCCAAGGCGCGTCTGGACTCCGTCCTGCAAACCGAGCCTCTCCACGCGCCGCCTGGCCTTATCCAGGGATTTCTCGCTGATATCGCTGGCGATAACTTTTCGTCCGCTCTTACTGAGCGCCACGTCCAGATGCCCGTGGTCGCACCCGATATCCAGCACCGTACCTGCCGGCGGCACCATCTCAAGCACGGCTTCAAGCCGCCTGCCTATCAAAGATTTTATCATATTTCTCTCATTTGCGCGACTTGGAAAAATTTCAAATATTGCGGCATGCAAAAATCAAAATTTCCGGACAACCGTGCGATGGACCCATGCAAAGCGTATATAAAACCGCGGCTTTCCGCCGCGGCCCAAAAAGCGGCTCATGCCGCTTTTTAAAGGTTCTGTCCTTTAGTCCAGGAAATCCTTCAGCTTCTTGGACCGGCTGGGATGGCGCAGCTTGCGAAGGGCCTTGGCCTCTATCTGGCGGATGCGTTCACGGGTCACGTTGAACTCGCGGCCCACCTCCTCCAGCGTCCTGGCGCGCCCGTCGTCCAGCCCGAAACGAAGGCGCAATACCCGCTCCTCGCGGGGCGTCAGGGTGTCCAGCACATCCATCAACTGCTCTTTGAGCAGCATGAACGCCGCGGCTTCCGCCGGGGCCTGCGCGTCCTCATCGGGGATGAAGTCACCCAGATGGCTGTCCTCCTCCTCGCCGATGGGCGTCTCCAGGGAAACCGGTTCCTGGGCGATCTTGATGATCTCGCGGACCTTCTCCTCGGGCAGTCCCATTTCCTTGGCGATCTCGTCGGGCTGCGGATCGCGGCCGTACTCCTGCAGCAGCTGGCGCGAGACGCGGATCAGCTTGTTGATGGTCTCCACCATGTGTACCGGTATGCGTATGGTTCTCGCCTGGTCGGCGATGGCCCTTGTGATGGCCTGCCTGATCCACCAGGTGGCGTACGTGGAGAACTTATAGCCCTTGTGGTAATCAAACTTCTCAACGGCCTTGATCAGGCCCAGATTGCCCTCCTGGATCAGGTCCAGGAAAAGCATGCCGCGGCCCACATAGCGCTTGGCAATGCTGACCACCAGGCGCAAATTGGCCTCGGCCAGCTGGCGCTTGGCGTCCGGATCGCCGGCCTCCATGCGTTTGGCAATTTCAATCTCCTGCTCGGCGGTCAGAAGCGGCACCTTGCCGATCTCCTTGAGGTACATGCGCACATGGTCCTCTACGCTGATGCCGTCGGGGACACTCAGGTCAATGGCCTGATCCTCCATATTCGCTTCCTCGGCGGCAAGTTCGGCCTCGTCCGGCTCCTCGTCGTCGGCCGCTTCCTGCAGCACTTCGACGCCCAGGGCCTCCAGAGACTCGTAAATCTTCTCCACCTGTTCAGGCTCCAGCTCCACGCCTTCCAGTGCGTCGATGATCTGCTGATACGTCAGCGACCCCTTGGCTTTGCCGGCATCCACCAGCTCTTTTATGCGGGTCACCTTGTCATCGCTCTGGGCGATCACA
The DNA here is from genome assembly GCA_050944255.1 of Christensenellales bacterium. Taxonomy (GTDB): domain Bacteria; phylum Bacillota; class Clostridia; order Christensenellales; family Maliibacteriaceae; genus JBMNQS01. The sequence goes on from JBMNQS010000001.1 coordinate 28,754, forward strand.
TGCTCTTCCAACTGGACCTGAATCTGTTGCTGGTCGCTCATCGTGTCCCCTCCTTTCCGGTTTGTCTCAGCGCGGCGGTTTCTTCCTGTATCTGCTGCATCAGTGCCTGCCGCTGCCGCTCGGATAGATCCGGGGCACTGAGCCTGTCCTTGAGTTCCTGCACAATTTGTTTGTGGTGCATTTGTCTCATGTATAAAACCCATTCCTCCAATGCTTGCTCTGTGGGTGAATCCTGCTGCTGATCCTGCGCGATAAAGCCGGTATCCTCCCTGGAAAACCCCTCCAGCGTCAACTGCGTCAGAAGGTCCGCCGCGGCAAGGTTTCTTTTTTCATCCGCCGCCGCGCGCATCAAGGCGTACGCCCGCTTTGTCAGCGCCTGGGTGAACATGGCGTCCTCCAGCTTTAAAACGCATCGGCTTCTGGTAGGCTCCCCGGATCGCGCCAGGCCGCCGACGAGCTGCTTTTCAGCGCGGATACGCGGAGAATTACCAAAAACTTCTTCTTTATTATAACGTTTTTGTGCTCTTTTATACGGTGTCACAACCGCATTTTGCCCGGCATGCCGGGCCACCTGCGCGCCCAGGGATTCCATGGAAAATCCCGTCTGCACCGCCAGTATTTTCAGGTAGACTTCCCGCTCCACCGGATCGGGGAGTTTCGCCAAAATTTTCGCGCACGCAATGGCGTACTCGGTTCTGCCCTCCTGCGCCTCAAGATCATGCTTCTTCTTCTCCAGCATCATCTCAAACTCGGGCAGCGGCATGGCGCTTTCAATGCGCTCCCTGATGGCCTGCGCGCCTTTTTTGCGGACGAAGTCGTCCGGGTCCATGCCGCCTTCCAGGCGCAGGACCTTCACGTTCAACCCCTCCGAAGTTAATATCTCCATGCCCCGGAGCGCCGCCTGCTGGCCCGCCATGTCGTCATCATATGCCAGAGTCACCCGGTCGCAGTACCGGCGGAGCATGCGCGCCTGCTCCCTGGTCATGGCGGTGCCCATGGTGGCCACCGCGCCGATAATGCCCGCCTGCTCCAGAGAGAGCATGTCCATGTAGCCCTCAACGATAACGATCCGCTTCAAATCGCGGACGTGCTTGAGTCTGTGCAGGCCGTAGAGGGTTCTGCTCTTATCGAATATGGGGGTTTCCGGCGAGTTGAGATACTTGGGCTCGCCCTCGCCCATCACACGGCCGCCGAAGGCCACCACGTCCCCCTGCGCGGAAAAGATGGGAAACATCAGCCGGTTGCGGAAGCGGTCGTAAATCCTGCCCTTGGAAGAGGACAAGAGGCCCGCATCCATGGCGTCCTTTTCCGACACGCCGCTTTCCTTTAAATGATCGGCCAGAGCGTGCCAGCTATCCGGGGCGTATCCCAGGCCGAAGCGTTTGACGATGGCCTCGGAAATATCCCGGTTTTTGATGTAGGCCAGCGCGGCCTGCCCCTCATGGCCGAAGAGCCTGTCGCGAAAGTAGCGCGCGGCGATCCGCATGACGTTTTGAAGCCGCTGGCGCCCCTTGCGCTGGGCGTTGAGTTTGCCCGCGTCCTGCTGTTTGGGAAGCGGCAGGTTTACCTTTTCGGCAAGGTGCTCCACGGCGGAAACAAAGTCCAGCCGCTCGGTTTCCATTACGAAATTGTATACGTTGCCCGACGCTTTGCAGCCGAAACAATAGTACATCTGCTTGTCCGCGTCCACGCTGAAGCTCGGCGTCTTCTCGCTGTGGAACGGGCAGCATGCCCAGTATTTCCGGCCCTTTTGCTTCAGCGGCACCACCTGTGAAACGATCTCGACCAAATCACAATGCTGGCGCAAATCCTCCAGGAATGCCTGCGGGAAAAAACCTGCCATCACCTTTGCGCCGCCGTACTCTGGGCGGAAACTCCTTTCGTAAACCTTCTTTTATGTCATCATCCGGCAAATATCGCAACGCAAAATTTTGCGCGTGCTGGGTATTCGACGAAAGGTGATGCAAACCCTTCTTTTTTCCCTTCCAAATTTTTCAGACATGCTTTTGCACCATCAATTATATGGCGTTGGAACAAACTTGCGCGAAAAGCTCAAAAGGGCATAGCGGTCCGTCATTCCGGCCACATAGTCGGTAACCACCTGCTCGTCGCCCCACCGGGACCGAAGCGGCTGAAACTCCTTTGGCAACTCTGAAATATTGTCCAGGAAATACTCGTATAAATGGCAGACCACATGCCATATGCGGCGCTCCAGATCCCCGTCGATGCTGCGGTTGTAGACCCGCTCGAACATAAAGTCGCGCAGACGGTCCATGGCGCCGGCCACCGGCTCGCTCATGGATATGATGTCCTTATCGAAGCTGGCCTGGACGCAGTTGACGATCATCGTCTCAATCCGCTCGCCGTGGGTATGGCCCAGAATCTCGATGCAGTCTGCGGGAAGCTCGTCGAACTTTAAAAGCCCGCCCCGCAGGGCGTCGTCAATATCGTGATTGATGTAGGCAATCCGATCCGCCAGGCGCACCACCTGCCCCTCCAGCGTGCAGGGCAGCTGCTTGCCCGTATGGCACCGGATGCCGTCGCGCACCTCATAGGTCAGGTTCAGACCCTTGGCGTCGTTTTCAAGCACCTCCACCACGCGCAGGCTCTGTTCGTTGTGACGGAACCCGTGAGCGGATACGCTGGCAAGCGCCCGCTCTCCCGAATGCCCAAAAGGCGTATGCCCCAGATCATGGCCCATGGCAATGGCCTCGGTCAGGTCCTCGTTGAGCCGCAGCGCCCGGGCAATGGTCCTGGCCACCTGCCCCACCTCCAGCGTATGGGTCATCCGCGTACGGAAGTGATCGCCGTCGGGCGTCAGAAACATCTGCGTCTTGTGCTTCAAGCGCCGGAAGCTCTTGCAGTGGATGATCCTGTCCCTGTCGCGCTGGAACTGCGTACGGATAGCGCAGGGCTCAAGGGAATGCTCCCGTCCCTTCGTATGGGCGCTCCTGGCCGCCAATTTCGATAAGTTCCGCTCTTCAAGTTCTTCCGTATACTTTCTGAAACGATCGTCCACAAGGATCACTCCCCTCGGGCGGACAAAAAAGAAAAAACTCTATTCCTACCTTCCTACCTTATTTTATATACCACAGGAAAAAAGAAATCCCTTTATTTCCGAGCAATAAAAAACCGCAGCAGCGCTGCGGCGCTTGACTCATTTTAAACTGTAACAGTCCCTGTCCGGCAGTCGTCCTGATGCTGCGCGCAGCATTTAGCTCGGCTGCACTTTGCCTGAAATAAACATTCAAAGCAGCTTATTCCCGTTCAGCGGAACAGTATTAAAACCAGATCCATCAGGCGGTCAAAGGTTCCTTTTGACTTTTTAATGCTTGGCGGTGCCATTTTCTGATCAAGTATTAGATAAGCGATCCATGTACGCTATCCTATGGCTCAATATCACCGCGATAAGAAAACTCGGGAGCGTCCGCGAAGCCTGTTTCATTCATCTCCAAGTGCTGCTCGGCGTTTTTTACCACAATGTTTATCGTTCCAATGATATAACCGGACTCAGGCTCCGCCATGTCCTCATCATCTTGTTGATCCGCATGATGAGCCGGTGCGATCCATGCCGCTTCCGCAGCGGCATTTATGTCCATTATGCCGTTTGTTCCCGTTTTCTGCTCGTTCTGTTTCATCCAGGGCCGGTACAGATACACATCCATATAGCGCAAATAAGCCATGCCGCCCATATCCAGCATGAGCACTTGCTGCCGTATCATTTTATCTGCATCCTTCGACAGAAGGACTCTTTTTGCGCCCTGGTCCAACGCAACATCGTGATACTCACCATACGTATATACTTTGCCGCCAAACTTGTCCAGCGCTTTGTTCGGCTGCCCGTCCACCCTGGACTCCAGGCCATGATCATAGCCGCCCGGCCGCTTCGGCGCAACATCATCTTCCAACGCAGCGTTGCAGGTTAAAAACAAAAGTATAACGAACTGTAAGAAACAAACGAGCCTTTTCATAGTGATCTTTCTCCTAATAAAGGATAAAGGGGAATCAGAACAGAGGAAAACAACGCTATTTACCTTGCAAACATCACCTCGTATTATTTGGTTTTACTGTGTCTATTAAACGTTAAATAAAATTTTTAAGATATTGGGTTTAAAATGTCAATGATGCTTTGTTCCCACCTTACTATAATTTGAAAAGCAACAGCAGCAAAAATGCAGTATATAGAGCTGCTTATGAGCCGGAGCGCAAAAACGCATGCGCTTTCTTTCGTAGATAAGATCCGCCCTGATGTTTCACCGCCTTTTCCATGGTTGAAAAATTGTGCAACTAGCGATGACCATGCTGCGACGAACCCTGTCAAATTACTTTTAAGTTAAATTTAAAATGGCTCCCGTGGACATTATGCTATGCCGCTTTTCCCAGTAAACTTCAAAGAGAATGTCAGAATATGCCGTTGTGATCTCAACACGATAGTACTTAAGCCTCAAGTTTCATATTTCATTTTTGTAACCGTTCGTTTTGTCTTGCGGGCCTTAAATGAACATGCTGATTTTTATTTGTTAAAGCTGTCAGCACCATTATACTAAACATTTAAAGCGTCATCAAGAAATTTTCTCCCCACTTCAAACTGAAATCATTATAAGGTTATTGTCGACTTTTATGATCGGATAAAACAACAACATGAAAATCATCATCCCTTTGACTATAAAACAGATACTGAAGGAACAAAACAACGTTTGGGTTAGCATCAACTCCATTCATTTGACCGGATACATTTTATTGAGATGAGTTCGGTTATTAAGATAAAAATGCATCCTAGTATTTATTTACATCATACTATATCAGGCAAAAACTGGGAATACCTTTTTAAAAGTTTTCATAAATTTTCATAAAATAAACCCCCGGCGGGCTGCCGGGGGTTTGCAGGTAAGTGGTGTGTCTCCTTTTTAATGGTCAGCTTTCGCCTAAAACCACCTTATACGGACGGCAAACGAAACGCACGGCGTCCGTATCCACCACCTTTTCCCTGAAGTCTCTGATGACATCCAGATTCAGCGTTTCGAGTTCCACCAAAATGCAATTGTCGTTTTTCAGCGTGCTGAATCCAAACGGTACACCAAGCTGATACCCGTTTTCGCTGATCTGCCTGCTGATGTCGGAAAGCTCTTCCTGCGTATACTCTCTCTTGCGCCGCACCAGTATGCCGTCCCACCGGGCCATCTCCTTGAGTTCCTCAACGTTCTCCTGGGAATCATCATACACGAGGATCACCAGGCGGCCGTCTATATTGGGGTAGGCGCTGTGGTAATATTCCGGATGGTACAGCGGCTGATAACTCACGTACCGTTCAGCCGCCCAGGCCAGGTATTTTTCCCGGTAGTTCTCCCAGCCCTCTTCATAGGAAAAGGTCAGCATCAGCCGGTGGAACGCGATGCGCGACAGCTCGTACCGCTGGAAATCCGTCATCTCCGGATCGAAGGCCACGTCTTTGGGCGGCTCTTCCGGCGCGCAGGAAGCCGGCAGGAACAACAGAACGCATATACAGGCCAGACACAGCATTTTTTTCATATCATCACCCTTTCATATGACCGGGATTACCGTTTGCCAGACTGCGGGTATTTCATTTAAATGCGATCCGGCGGCTTCAGTCTTAGTTATATTCATCGTACCACATGGAATAAAAGTAAAACAACCGTTTAGAACATAAGAACACCCCCGGCAAAATGCCGGGGGTGTGGATTATTTGGGGAAAGTCAGTTTATTTCTTCTCGGCGATCTTGGCCTGCGCCGCGGACAGGCGCGCGATGGGCACGCGGAAGGGCGAGCAGGAAACGTAGTCAAGACCCAGCTCATGGCAGAACTTCACCGAGGAAGGGTCTCCGCCGTGCTCACCGCAGATGCCCAGTTTGATGTCCGGACGGCTCTGGCGGCCAAGTTCCACGGAAATCTTCATCAGTTTGCCAACGCCGATCTGGTCGACACGGGCGAAGGGGTCCTGTTCGAAGATCTTCTTGGCGTAGTAGTCGTCCAGGAACTTGCCGGCGTCGTCGCGGGAGAAACCGAATGTCATCTGCGTCAGGTCGTTGGTGCCGAAGGAGAAGAACTCCGCCTCGGTGGCGATCTCGTCGGAGGTCAGCGCGGCCCTGGGGATCTCAATCATGGTGCCCACGTGATACACAAGCCTTACGCCGGCCTTTTCCATGGCGGCCTCGCAGGCTTTAACTACCACATCCTTGACGTATTTCAGCTCTTTGACTTCGCCCACCAGCGGGATCATGATCTCGGGGATCACGTCAAAGCCCTCTTCCTGCTTGACTTCGATGGCCGCTTCGATGATGGCGGTGGCCTGCATCTCGGCGATTTCGGGATACGTTACGGCCAGACGGCAGCCGCGGTGACCCATCATAGGGTTGAACTCGTGCAGGCTGTCGATCTTTTCCTGGAGTTTGACAGCGTCAATGCCCATCACTTTGGCCAGGGCTTCCACTTCGCTTGCCTCATGGGGCAGGAACTCATGCAGCGGCGGGTCCAGCAGGCGGATGGTAACCGGGCGGTTTTCCATGACCTTGTAGATGCCCTTGAAGTCGCCCTTCTGAATGGGCAGCAGCTTGGCCAGAGCGGCCTTGCGCTGCTCGGCGGTATCCGACACGATCATCTCGCGCATGGCCATGATGCGGTCGGCTTCAAAGAACATGTGCTCCGTGCGGCAAAGGCCGATGCCTTCGGCGCCGAATTCCACGGCCTGCGCGGCGTCTGCGGGGGTGTCGGCGTTGGTGCGCACCTTCAGCGTGCGGATCTCGTCGGCCCAGCCCATCAGCGTGGAGAAATCGCCGCTGACGGTGGCTTCCATGGTATCGATCTTTTCACCGTAGACCTTACCGGCGGAACCGTCAAGGGAAATGAATTCGCCTTCGACAATTTTTTTGCCGCCGGCCAGGAAATACTTGTCGTCCTCATAGATGCGGACCTCGCCGCAGCCGGCGACGCAACAGGTGCCGATGCCGCGGGCAACCACGGCGGCGTGGCTGGTCATGCCGCCGCGAGCGGTCAAAATACCCTCGGCAGCGTACATGCCCTCGATGTCCTCGGGGGACGTCTCCATACGGACCAGAATGACTTTCTGACCATTTTTGCTGGCTTCAAACGCGGCTTCGGCCGTGAAGTATACCTGGCCGCAGGCAGCGCCGGGAGAGGCGGGAAGGCCCGTGGCAATGGGCGTAGCGGCTTTCAGTGCGGCCGTGTCGAACTGAGGGTGCAACAGCGTGTCCAGAATGCGGGGATCCACCTGCATCACGGCCTCTTCCTGAGAGATCAGGCCCTCGTTCACAAGATCCACGGCCACCTTGATGGCGGCGGCGGAAGTACGCTTGCCACTTCTGGTCTGCAGCATGTAGAGCGTGCCCTTCTCGATGGTGAACTCCATATCCTGCATATCGCGGTAGTGCTGCTCCAGGCGGTTGGCGATTTCGGCGAACTGCCTGTATACCTCGGGATTGGTCTGTTCAAGGGCGCTTAAGGGCTGCGGGGTGCGGATGCCTGCCACAACGTCCTCGCCCTGGGCGTTCATCAAAAACTCGCCGTAGAGTTTCTTCTCGCCGGTGGAGGGATTGCGGGTAAAGGCAACGCCTGTGCCCGAATCGTCGCCCATGTTGCCAAAGACCATGGCCTGTACGTTGACGGCCGTTCCCCAGTCGCCGGGGATGTCGTTCATGCGGCGGTACACGATGGCGCGGGGGTTGTCCCAGGAGCGGAAAACGGCCTGTACCGATTCGTAAAGCTGCTCTTTGGGATCCTGCGGGAATTCCACGCCCTTTTCTTTAAGATAATGGGCCTTGTAGCGTTTAACGACCTCTTTCATATCCTCCGCGTCAAGCTCGGTATCAAGGCTCACGCCCTTTTCTTCCTTCACGGCGTCGAGGATATTGTCAAAGCCCTTCTTTTCAACCTCCATGACCACGTCGGAGAACATCTGGATGAAACGGCGATAGCTGTCGTAGGCAAAGCGCTCGTTGCCGGTCAGCCGGGCAAGGCTCTCCACGGTGATGTCGTTGAGGCCCAGGTTCAAGATGGTGTCCATCATGCCGGGCATGGACGCGCGGGCGCCGCTGCGGACCGAAACCAGGAAGGGATTTTCCGGATCGCCGAATTTCTTGCCGTTGATCTCTTCGGATTTGGCAAGGGCTTCATCGATCTGCTCCGCGATATCCGCAGCGATGACTTTGCCGTCCTCATAGTAACGGGTACAGGCTTCTGTCGATACAGTAAAGCCCTGGGGTACGGGGAGGCCAAGACCTGTCATCTCCGCCAGGTTGGCGCCTTTGCCGCCCAGGAGATCGCGCATGGAAGCGTTACCTTCGCTGAACATATACACGTACTTTTTTGCCATGGTTGTTCCTCCAAAATTATATGATATTGTGGATTTAAGGAGATATGAAACGGCTTGTCTCAAGATCAGTTCTCCCATAAGCTAAAGGAAAATATAGATCCAAGGCCTGGAAAGCCCAGACCGCCTCATTATTATAGGCTATTGTTGTACCAAATACAAGAAAAAATCCCTCTTTTGCTCAAAAAAATAGAATTTTTGCAGCAAATGCTGCACTTTGGCGAAGTGGACAGCCGCCGCCAGCATCGGGCGGCCTGTTCTTTTGAATTCCGGCAGGCGAAACCGGTGATTTTTCGGCCGCTCCGGCCTTTAACCGTTTATCTGATGGAATATCTCCAGCAGCCGGCTGGACTTGAAGCGTTTTTCCATGCGCCAGTGAACAAAGCCCGGGATGGCGGCAAACCACTGCTGCCGGATAGCCGGCGTCAGGCGCAGGCCGGCCATCTTGTTCATGGGCGCCTCCAGCACCAGGCGCATCATGCTTGCGGCGCCGGCGGAAAGATCCGTGGCCTGGCGGTCTTCGTCCGCATGGTTCCCGCACAGTACGCCTCCCAGCCGCGCGCTGAACTTCGCCGCGCCCGAAACCTCTTTCCCGCAGACGCTGCACGCGGTAAGCTGCGGCATGAATCCCAATTCGTCCATCATCTTGAGCATCGTGGCCATGCCGATGTCCTGCGGCGGCACCTCCTTGTTGTAGCACATCTGCGTCAGCGCGTGCAGGAGCAGCGCAAAAAGCCCCGGCGCGGGCTCCTCCCTCTGCACGGCCTCCCGGCAGATGCCGCACAGAAAAGCCGCGTAGGAAAAGGCGTCCAGGTCCGTGGCCAGATCAAAGAAACTGTCGCAGAGCTCAAACTGGATCAGCGTGTACTTGCCCGCGCCAAGCCGGTGCAGCATAAACTGCCCATAGCAAAAAAGCTGACCGGCGGCGCGCAGTTTGCTCTTGGGCCGCCGGATAAAGCGGATCCCCGCGTCCACGCACCCCACATCAGGCGAAAAGATGGTGATCATGCGGTCCGACTCGCCGTAATTGGCCGTATGCACCACAATGCCCGTTACCTTGTCCGCCAAAGCACGCTCCCTTCGCCGCGGCCGTTTCCGATACGCAGCGGCGCATTCATACGCTTTGAGATGAATTATCCCGCCTTTTCATCTGCTGATACCGCAAATATGCTTTCGTGTTGCCCGTCTTTTCAAATGCTTTCCAGAACAGTTGATTTTTGTTCATTTCAAAATTACCCCCGAATGAATTTTGCGATCCATTCTAGCCTTTGGAGTTTTTCAGCATCATACCCGGAACTATCTGGAATTGGCATAAAATTTTTATTATTGATAACCAAGTTCGCGCAGTACATCCGGCCGGTTGCGCCAATCCTTTCTGACCTTCACCCACAGCTGAAGGTTGATGGGACAGCCCATCAGCGCCTCGATCTCGCGCCTGGCGCCGATGCCGATCTCCTTGAGCATGGCCCCGTTTTTGCCGATTAAAATGCGCTTGTGGGACTGTTTCTCGCAGTAGATGGTGGCGTGCATATCCGTGACGCCGTCGTTTCGGGCCTGGATCTGCATCATCTCAACGCCGATGCCGTGGGGCACTTCCTCCCGCAGGCGGTACAGCGCCTTCTCGCGAATCATCTCCGCCGCTATGACGCGCTCGGGCTGGTCGGTGATCATGTCCGGCGGAAAATACAGCGGCCCTTCCGGCAGGGTTTCCTCCAGAAGCGCCTCCAAAGTATCTATATTCTTGCCCGTCTTGGCGCTGACGGGCAGTATGTGGGCAATGCCCCTGAACTCCGCCAGTTTGGCGATGATCGGCGCCACCTTTTCATCGCCCGCAATATCGATTTTATTGATGACCGCCATCACCGGCGCGCTGCCTGCCAGCGCGTTTTTCACAATTTCCAGATCGCCCTCGCGCAGGCCGCTCATGGCGTCGAGCACCACCACCACGGCCTCCACTTCGTCCAGGGCGCTTTGGGCCATGCGCACCATGTACTCGCCAAGGCGCGTGCGCGCCGCGTGCAGCCCCGGCGTATCGATAAACACCATCTGATAGTGCTCCCTGGTCAGTATCCCCTGCAGATTCGTGCGCGTGGTCTGCGGGCGTGGCGAAACGATGGCCACTTTCTCTCCCACCAGTGCGTTGACCAGTGTGGACTTGCCCACATTGGGCCGCCCGATGACGGTTGCAAAACCGCTTTTGAATGCCTGCGTCATCTGTTCTCCTCATCCAGGCGCTCCGGCCCGAATGCGTCGGGCAGAAGCTCTCTTAAGTTTTTCTTGATCAGCCGGTCCCCGTCGTCGGTAATCACATCGATATCCGGCGCGAATTCATACAGCACCTGCCGGCAGACGCCGCAGGGCCAGGTGGCCGCGTTGCCCTCGCCCACCACGGCGATTTGTTTGAACGCTTTGACGCCCGAGGCAACGGCGCTGTAAATGGCCACGCGCTCGGCGCAGCAGGTGGCGCCGTAGGAGGCGTTCTCCACGTTGCAGCCGGTAAAAATCTGGCTCCCGTCCGCGGTGAGTATCGCCGCGCCGACGCGGAACCCCGAATAGGGCGCGTAGGCGTTCTCCCTGACCACCCGGGCGGTGGATATCAGCCTCAGATCGTCTACGCTGCCGCGGGCGTCGCCTTCAAAACGATAGATGCCCATCTTGCTCATAATGGTTTTTTCCCTTGAGCGCATCACCGTTTTTTCCTGCGGCTCCATATGGTCGTATCCCAGCAGGTGCAGCATGGCGTGGACCGCCAGATACGCCACCTCACGCAGCAGGCTATGCCCGAAATCAAGCGCCTGCACTCTGGCGCGCTGAAGGCTGATGGCAATATCGCCCAGATAAATGAATCCCGTCTCCTCATCGGGCTGCGCCATTTCAAAATCGAAATTGTCCAGCATAGGAAAGGAAAGCACGTCCGTGGCCGACTCGACGCCACGGAATTCCCCGTTGAGCCGCTGCATCTGCTCGTCGTCCACGAATATCAGCGAAATCGCCACATTCTCCGGTTTGCCCTCGGCCTCAAGCGTCGCCTCCAGCGCCTCATGCACCCGCTGTTTGATTTCTTCATCCAGCGTCACCACGTTTTGCCTGTTGTCAATCTCCAGCAGCATCCAGCTGTTTCACCTCCTGCAAGGGTTCCATGCCCGGCAGCGACGGGTATTCCACCCTGCCGTGACGCGACGCGATCAGCGCCTGGGAAAGGGTTTGCGAAATAATGTTGATCTCGCGCATCGTCAGCGGGCAGTCATCCAGTTGCCCGTCCTCCAGTTTGATGCGCACCAGGCTGTCCACCAGCGGCTCGATCTCCTCGGCGGCAATGTCTTCTTTGGCGCGCACGGCGGCCTCCGCCGTATCGGCCAGCATAATGATGGCCGCTTCCCTGCTCTGGGGCTTGGGCCCCGGATAACGGAAATCCTCCTCGTTGATCTTGCCGCCCTGCTCCTTTTGGCGCTGCAGCGCCTTGTGATAGAAGTACGCCGTGGTGGTGGTGCCGTGATGCTGCATGATGATGTCCTGCAGAATCTGCGGCAGCCGGTACCTCTTGGCGTAGGACAGCCCGTCCGAAGGATGCGACGCCAGTATCATGGCCGAAAGCTCCGGCGCGATATTGTCGTGGGGGTTGTCGTGACTCTGGTTCTCACTGAAAAAGTACGGCCTTTGAAGTTTGCCCACGTCGTGATAATATGCGCCCACCCTTGTCAATAAGCCCCCCGCGCCGATGGCGTCGGCGGCCTGCTCGGCCAGATTGGCCACCATAATGCTGTGGTGGTACGTGCCCGGCGCTTCAAGCAGCAGCCTGCGCAGCAGCGGATGATGGGGGTTGGAAAGCTCCAATAGCTTCATGGGCGTGACGATGCTGATAGTCATCTCCCACAGCGGCATGGTGCCAAGGGCCAGTATGCCCGCAAAGACGCCGGAGGCAAAGCCCATGCCCGCATTGGCAAAGGTGGAGGTAAAGTCATTGGTGGTCAAAAGCCCCAGCAGCATGTACATGGCCGCCGTCACAACGCCCACCACCGTGCCGGTCAGAAGCAGCGTCGAGCGCTGCGTCTGCACGCGCCTGAGCATGTACACGCCGCAGGTCCCTCCGGCGACATTGGCCACCAGCACATGCAGCATGCTCACATCCAGCAGTTCGCCGCTCTCGCCCGCCATCAAACCCACCAGAAACGAAAGAGAGAAATTCACCGCCAGCGCAGAGCGGTCCTTGACCATGGCCGCCACCAGAATCGCTCCCGAGGCCACCGGCACCAGTCGTATATCCAGAAACTGGAACGCGTAGGCCAGCACCATCACCAGCAGCATATTGGTGCAGATCACCAGGATTTTACTGGACTGCAGCACGATGTCCGTAGCGTAAAGGGCTATATACACCCCCAGCAGCACGAATATGACCAGCACCGTCAGCACTACGCCGCCGTAAAATGCCAGATCAAACGTGTTGCTTTTCAGAAGGTTCAGGCTCTCCAGCACTTCCAGCTGGGCCGCGGTGACCCGCTTGCCCTCTTCTACGACGATCTCGCCCTTTTTGTACATCACCGGCACCACTTCTTCGCGCGCCCTTTCACGGGCGGCTTCAAGGGCCTCCTCGTCCACCAGCATGTTGGCGGTCACATACGCGCTGACCGCCGGGCCGGCCAGCGCCACTACCGGCTCGGGCACGCCCGCAGCCGCGCGCTCCACCTCCTGGACGATACGGTCACGCTGCTCGGCCAGCTGCTCCTGCTTGATGCCCGCGGTCAGCGCCGAAATGACGCTGGAGCGCAGCATCGCGTAATAGACCTCCGCCTGGGAATCGCTCATCTGGAGAATGGCCAGCACCTGCGCCTCGGAAATAGTGTCGATGGGAAAGGCTCTGGCCATACTTGTAATAAACGATTCGCTGTACTCAAAATCCTCCGGATTGACCTGCCGGGGGTTTTCCTCATCCTCGCCAAGGCTCTGCTGCCGCTCCCACGCGTTGTACTCCTGCTGACCGCGGACACGGATGTTCTTGATGGCGCCAATAAACGCGTCGATGTCGCCTATAACCTGCTGTTCCTCTTCCTCGTCCTGGGTATATTTGACGTCCACGGCGTTGACCGCCGCCTCCACGCGCTGCCGCGTGGTGAGCTTGTCCTCTATATCCCGGGTGGCCTTGATGGTCTCGGGCGCCACCGCGTCGAGCACAAGGTCATACCTTTTGGGCATCACCGACATCATCACCAGAATGCACGACAATGCAGCCGTAATCAAAAACATGATTAAAGCTATAATCCACTCTTTTGAAGAGGGCTGCCGCACGAGCCTGTTGTTGACTTTTATCTGGGCGTTAAGCCTGCCGGCCATGGTTTCGCTGAGCTTTTCGCCCCTTTTCCTGAATATCATTTTCGCCCTTCCTTACGCTTCTCATGCCGGGTGTAAGCCTGTATGATCGACTGCACCAGTTCGTGGCGCACCACATCCCTGTGGGTCAGTTCCAGCACGCCGATGCCCTCCACCTCCCGCAGCACCCGGATGGCCTCCACAAGGCCCGAAGGCTTCCCGTCGGGAAGATCCACCTGCGTAATATCGCCGGTGACCACCATTTTGGAGCCGAAACCAAGACGGGTCAGGAACATTTTCATCTGCTCCTTGGACGTGTTCTGCCCCTCGTCCAGGATGATGAAGGCTTCGTTCAGCGTCCGGCCGCGCATGTAGGCCAGCGGAGCGATCTCGATGACGCCGCGCTCCACCAGTTTCTGGTAGGTCTCCTGGCCCAGCATCTCGTACAGCGCGTCGTAAAGGGGCCGCAGGTACGGGTCCACCTTCTGCTGCAGGTCCCCGGGCAGAAATCCCAGCTTCTCCCCCGCCTCCACCGCCGGGCGGGTCAGGATGATGCGGGAGACTTCCTTATTTTTAAAGGCCAGCACCGCCATGGCCACCGCCAGGTACGTCTTGCCCGTACCCGCCGGCCCTATGGCCAGCACCACGGTGTTTTCCTTCATGCTCTCCACGTACTTTTTCTGGCCCCGTGTCTTGCAGCGGATGGGCTTTCCCCTGTGGGTCACGGTGATCACATCGCTCATGATCTCGGTGACCGCTTCGCTTCTGCCCTCGTCCACCAGCGCCGAGGCGTAGCGGATGCAGCCCGCGTCGATGTTCTCGCCCTTGGAAGCCATCACCAGAAGGTTTTCCACCACGGTCTTGGCCTTCTCCAGCTTGTCCATGGGGCCCCGAAGGGCAATTCCCTCCTCCCGGGCAGCGATATCCACGCCCAGCTCCTCCTGCAGATGCCGGACATTTTCGTCGAAATTACCAAAGAGCCTCTGTATCTGCTCGATGGAATGCGCGTCTATGACAATAACTCCCTGTTCAATCAAACAACATACCCTCCGTTATTTTTCTTTGGCAATATCTTCCCTGGTGGTCAGCGCGACCCGGGCCGTCAGTATTTGATCGGACTGGCTGAACCTTACGGCTTCATCCACGATCTGCGCGCCCTCGGGTATCTGCACCAGCGCGTTCTGCCGCGCCTCGTGGGCCAGGTCCATCTTCAGCGTTTCCATATCCAGCGCTTCGGGCATCTGGAGGATTTCATAGCAGTCCTCCGTCACAATCTGCACCGGCAGGAAAAAGCCGGGGCCCGGAATGTAGCTGGTCATGCGCTCGGTTTCCATGGTTTCAAACGGTTGGTCCGTCCACTCCGACAGCGGAATATGGATGTTCCCCATCTGCATGAAGCGGCGCTGCACCACGTTTCCGCTGCGCATCTTGGACAATTCCGCCAGATCATAGCTGGCCTGCCCGCGGTACCATACGTTGGCGATCACCGAACCTGCGGCGCGCACGCTGCGCTGAAGGTCCGGCCTTGCGGTGTTGGCGATCCCCTCGATCAGAAGCTGGCCCGCCTTCACCAGTTCGCCCTCCGCCACCCGCGGCGTTCCCGACAGCGGGATGACATGCACCACGCGCCCGCCCTTTAAAGCCACGATGTCCGCCTGTCCGTGAAGGTTTAGGATATCCGGCGTCTCTGTCCTGGGGACGGCTTCCACGCGCATGCGCACGCCCTGGATGCTGACGCTCATCCACGTCATCTGCGGATAATCGATCAGCAGCCTGTCGCGCAGGGTAGCCGGATCGATGGCGCCCTTGTACGAGCCCTGCCTGGCGCCGTAGGATTCCAGCGACGCCAGAATCTCGTCGCGCACCTGGACCGGGCAGCCCGAGACGTCGATGTCCCAGACGAACTGGCCCGCCGCGATGATGGCGGCCGCGATGAGCAATAGCCCGATGGACAGCGCCCAGCGCCGCTTCAGCGGCGACAGAAGCGCCGGCAGGCCCCGGTGCGTCACGCCGGTCACCCGGCAGAGACTCTTTTCGCACAGTTCATCGATCCTTTTGGCATGGCGCCCTCTCGTGGCGAAGGTGATCTGCCTTCTGCCGCCGCGGACCACGTGCCATACTTTCGGTCCCTCCAGCGCCAGAAGATTGATGAATTTTTCAAGCTGCGGGCCCTCTACGCAAATCATAACATATCCGCCGAAAAATCGCCACAACTCCGTCCATTTCATAGGCCTATCTCCTCACGCGGCCCTGGTACTCCAGGCCGTGGATCTGCCCTTTGATCACCATGGCGTCGGCTTCAAGGTCCTCCACCCGCATATTTTCGCCGTGGATGATGATAATGCCGCTTGCCGTGGACAGCCGGATGGTGTATTCGCCGTAAGACAGAATGCCCCTGTGGGCCTCCACCTTCAAAAAGCGGGTGCCCATCAGCGTAAAGCGCGGCAAATCGCCCATCATATCCGGCGGCATCTCGAAAAATTCCACCCAGCTACGCTCTTTGATTTTCTCTTTTTTGGGCGTCTTGGCTCTGCCCTTCATAATTCCCTCCCAAGACCGCATGACGCTGAACATCCTTCTACATATAGATCGTATGTGCGGCCGGAGGGAAAAAGAAGCGTCGCTCTCCTATGCATCATGGTTCCCTTAATATGGAAGGCTCATGCAAAGAGACCGGGATAAAAAGAGCGCAAAGACAAAATCCGGCGACAAAGCGCCGGCACCATCAAAAATCCTCATAAATTCTCGGGATGCGGAAAAACGTGCAATCCGAAAAAAGCCGCCGCTTTGCGGCAGCAAAAAACCGGCGCGAAGGCGCCGGTCTTAAAAAGCTATATGAATGCCCTCAATACTTGCGTTTACGGGCAGCTTCTGCTTTTTTCTTACGTTTCACGCTGGGCTTTTCGTAGTGTTCTCTGCGACGAATCTCCTGCATGACACCAGCACGGGCGCATTTACGCTTAAAGCGCTTAAGTGCACTTTCCAAGGACTCGTTTTCTCCAACACGGATTTCAGACATGCTCATACACCCCCTCTGGTTTATTGCTGTCATCTTCCGATAAACAGTGTGCGCAACACACCATGACATTATAGCGCAGGAGTTTTGATCCTGTCAAGCGGATGTGCGCAACCTTTGTTACGCTTGCGTGAATTTTGTCGATAAGGGCTATCCCATCCTGCCGGAGAGCTTTTCTCCCCCCAGAATATGCATATGCAGATGACCCACCGTTTGGGCACCGTCCGCTCCGGTATTGATCACCAGGCGGAACCCGGAGGCGTCGATGCCCTTCTTCACCGCCACGCCATTGGCCGTCAGCAGCATGTGGCCCAAAAGCGTCCGGTCCTCATCCTGCGCCTGAAGCACCGAAGGCATATGCTTTTTGGGGATCACCAGAAGATGGTGCTTCGCCTGGGGATTGATATCGTGAATCACCACCACCTGATCGTCCTCATAGGCTTTGGTCGCCGGGATATCCCCGGCGATGATCTTGCAGAAAATACAATCTTGCATCCCGATCTCCTCCTATTGTTTTATGCCCAGCAAATATTTTCCGTCCCATCCGTCGATGCGGCAGGAAACAAGGCTCCCCCGCTCGTGTTGTCCGGGAATCTTCACCTGATAATCGTGCTGCGTGCGCCCGAAGGCAAAACCGTCCCGGCTGCGCTCCACCAGAACCGGCTCCACGCCGCCCATCCGGCGCCCGGCGTCCTCCTCGGTCATGGCTTGCCCCACGGCAATCAATGCTCTGGCGCGCGCCTCCCGGATGGCAGCGGGCACCTGATCGCGCATCTTTTCCGCCGGCGTGCCCTCCCGCTGCGAGTAGGGAAAGACGTGAAGGCGCGTAAAGCCGATCTTTCGCACAAAGCGGAGCGTCTGGGAAAATTCTTCTTCGGTTTCCCCCGGAAACCCGGTCATCACGTCGGTGGATACCGCCGCGTCGGGCCAGATTGCCCGCAGGCGGCCGATATGTTCTTCGTACTGCGCCGGCGTGTAGCGGCGGCCCATGCGTTTTAAAACTCCCGCCGAACCCGACTGCATGGATACGTGCATATGACGGCACACCGCCCGAAGCGACGCGATCTGCGCCAGGAACGGTTCGTTCAGCAGCTCCGGGTCCACCGAGCCCATGCGGATGCGCACGATGCCGCAGGTGTCGTTGAGTTCTTTAAGCAGCCGCGCCAGGCGCTGGCCCACAAAATCCTGATCGCCCAAATCCATGCCGTAGCTGGCCAGGTGAATGCCGGTGAGGATGATTTCCGGAACGCCCGCCTCGGCCAGGCGCCGGGCCTCCTCGATGCAGTCGTCCATGGAGCGGCTCCTGACGGGGCCGCGCACCGACGGGATGATGCAGTAGGTGCAGCATTTGTCGCAGCCTTCCTGAATCTTCATCACCGAGCGGGTCCTGCCCGCCATATGGTGGATGGACAGCGGCTCAAAGGCCGCATCTTCGGTCAAATCGGCGACAAACGACCGCCTGTGGGCGGCGCTTTCAAGGGCGTCCCTGGTCCACCGCACCGCACTGGCGCGCCTCTCGGTGCCGATGACCAGCCCCACGCCATCGATTTCAAGCGCCCGCTCCCCCAGGCGCTGCGCGAAGCATCCGGTCACCACGATCAGCGCCTGCGGATTCTTCCGGTGGGCGCGTGCGATCATCTGCCGGGACTTCTGATCGCTGGTGGCGGTGACGGTGCAGGTGTTCACCACATACACGTCGGCGGCGGCCTTGAAACCGACTTCCTCAAAGCCTGCCTCCAAAAATCGCTCCCTCATGGCCTGGGTGTCATACTGGTTGACGCGGCAGCCAAGGGTCGTAAAGGCGATGCGGGGATTTTTCGCACCGGGCGCGGGATTTATTTGATTGTTCGTATCAGCTTGCATGTCTGCCTTTATATAAGGGGCGGCCGTCAGCCGCTCTCATTTTCACTGTTCTCGCCGGCATTTTCATCATCGGTATCGGCGCTTTCATCGTCGGTGCCTTCAAGCAGGCCCAACTCCCGGCACAGGGCCTCCAGCCGCTTTTTTTCATCCTGGGAAATGGCGGCGGATTCGCCGCTTTCCTCCGGCGGTGCAGGCTCGCCGTCCAGTTGCCGCAGAGCATCCTCTTCATCGCTTACGATGACCTGATCGGGAAGGCCTTCGCCGCTTTGCAGCTTGTGCAGCTTCCAGTAAAGTTTCTGCATGTCCTCGTCCACGGCGGGCTTTACGCCGCCGGGAGGGATCTGCGGTTCGGGCAGGCTTTTATCCGGCACGCGCGCGGGCTCATCCGCGCCGGCCTTCAGGACGCTTTGCACCGGCTCGCCGGACAGGCGGATGGTGTCCAGTAGCTGCGTTCTGAAGCCCTGCAGCAGTTCCACCACCGCGCGGTCCAGTTCAAGCAGCTTCCCGCGGTTGGCGTCGATCTGCTGCTGCCACTGGGCCGTCTGCTGCTGAAGGCGCGCGATGACCTTCTCATAGTCCTCATCGGCCTGCTGCTGCAATTGCACCGCATGGCTCTGGGCCTGTACCAGCGCGCCGGTGATGTAGCGCTCCTGCTCACGGTATTTGTCGATGGCCTCCTGCTGCCGCTGCGTTTTCTCGCGCAGCTCTTGCAGTTCTTTTTGCTGCGCTTCAAAGGCCTCGCGCTGCCCGTCCAGATTTTTTTGAAGCTCTGAAACGTGAGCATCCACCTCGGCCTGACTGTATCCGAAAAGCCATTTCCGAAAGCCCCCCGCCATATCAGAGCCCCCGCTTTCCTTCAGATTTAAGAAGCGCCTGCTTTAAGTCGTAGAGCTTGTGCGACAAATCCACCTTGTAGACGTGGGGATTGTTGATGCGCAGATACTCATCCCACAGGCTCTTCATCTGCTGTTTATGGTAGGCCTGGATTTCCGTGACGGACTTGGAGCGGTGGATGCGCCGGCCGCCTATATAGACCGGCTCCAGAAGCTCTTTGGCCGTGAAGTCCTCCACGTACATTTCCTTCCAGGTGTTGACCGGATCGAAAAGATGCAGCGGCTTCGTCTCGTCGATCACCTCATCCTCCAGCGTGATCAAATCGGCCAGCGCCGCGCCGGTGGCCTTGTCGTAAATGCGGAACACCTTTTTATACCCGGGGTTGGTAACCTTCTCCGGGTTCTCCGACACTTTAATTTTGGGAACGACTTTCCCGTCCACCACCTCGGCGGAGAGCTTGTACACGCCGCCTAAGGCCGGTATATTTTCGCTGGTAATCAGCTTGGTGCCCACGCCCCAGCTGTCGATGGCCGCCCCCTGGGCGCGAAGGTCCCAGATCACCGTCTCGTCCAGATCGCCCGAGGCGCATATCTGCGCGTTTGGAAAGCCCGCGTCGTCCATCATCAGCCTGGCCTGCTTGCTCAGGTAGGCCAGGTCCCCGGAGTCCAGGCGGATGCCCACCGGCTCGTAGCCCTTTTCCCGCAGTTCCCTAAAGACGGTGATGGCGTTGGGCACGCCGCTTTTAAGCGTGTTGTACGTGTCCACCAAAAGCATGCAGGCGTCCGGAAACACCTGTGCGTAAGCGCGGAACGCCGACAGTTCATCGGGAAAGCTCATCACCCAGCTGTGGGCGTGGGTGCCCTTCACCGGCACGTCGAACAGCTCCCCGGCCATCACGTTGCTGGTGGCGGCGCAGCCGCCGATCATGGCGGCTCTGGCCCCGTAAAGCCCGGCATCGGGTCCCTGGGCCCGCCGCAGCCCAAACTCCAGTATGGCGCCGCCTCCGGCGGCATAGACCACGCGGCTGGCCTTGGTGGCAATCAGCGTCTGGTGATTGATGATGTTCAGCAGCGTCGTCTCAATCAGCTGCGCCTCCATCATGGGCGCCCGCACGCGCACCAGCGGCTCGCCGGGAAATACCGGCGTGCCCTCGGGCACCGCGTACATTTCGCCGGTAAAGCGCAGCGTTTCAAGCGCCTCCAAAAAGTCTTCGTCAAATATGCCCAGGCTGCCAAGGTAAGCGATATCCTCCCGGCTGAAGCGAATATTGTCGATATATTCCACCACCTGCTCCAGGCCGGCCATGATGGCATAGATCACCGGCACGTCGGTGCGCTTTCTGAAAAACAGGTCGAAAATGCCCTCGTTTTGCCGCATGCCGCTGCGCCAATAGCCCTGCATCATGGTCAATTGGTAAAGGTCAGTCAGCATGGTCAGATTTTTCAAAACATGTCCCCTTCTTTCGCGTATTCATCTTCGTCAGACATCATTATATCAAAAAGTTACCCACGGCGATACGATTTTATCATTTTATCGGGTTTTCAAATATAAAGAGGCCGCCGGAAAGCGGCCTTCTACCCTGTCCGCGCAAATTAAAACGAGGGGGCCTCGGCCCCCTCATAACCCTAAAGGGATTTTTAAATAGTCCTGCGGCCGCCAACAAACAGGCTCAGATCACCAGCATGCGCACGCATTACTGGAAGGAATCCTCGTCCGCTTCCTGCCTTTCGGCCAGCCTCGCCTCGTAAAACTCGGCTATGCTGGGGGGCGAGGCGGGCACATCTTCCTCCAAAAGCCCTTCCGGCTCCAGAAACAGATTGCGCTCGCCGGAGGAGGGCATATCCAGGATCGATTCATCCAGCGCCGTATCCGGTTCAATCGGTCTGCGCGACCGGACGATCAGAATCACCACCGACGCCGCGGCCACAACAAGGCTCAGGAGCGTGGATACGGGCAATTGCGCCAGGGTGGCCTCCCCCCTTGCCAGGAGTTCAAAATACGAAAGCCCGCCGGGGATCGGCGCAATGGTCAGGCTGTCGGTGCGAAGGATTTCAACGAAGGCCCGCTCAAAGCCGTACAGGGCAAAGTACGACAGCACAATTGTGCCGCGGCGTTTGGCGCGCTTGCGCACAAAGAACCAGATGAAAAGAAATACGATGACACACCACAGCGACTCATAAAAGAATGTGGCCAGATGCCAGTCGATCATGCCGTTTTGGATGGGGACCGCAAAGGGAAACCACTGCCATTTGGGATTATGAATGGCAAACCCGTAGGCTTCCTGGTTGAAAAAATTGCCCCAGCGGCCTATGGCCTGTCCAAGCACCACCGCAGGCGCGAAAATATCCAGGATCTGCAGAAAGGAAACCTTCTTGACCCTGGAATAGACCCAAATGACGATGATCGCCGCGATGATCGCTCCGTAAATGGCCAGGCCGCCTGTGCGCGGATTGAAGATGGACCAGAAATTACCCTTGAAAATATCCCACTGAAAGACCACGTAGTAGAAACGTGCGCCGACGATGGCCGCAGGAATTACGATCAGGCAGATATCCAGCACGCTTTCCTGATTATAATCGATGCGCCCGGCCTCCCGCATGGCGACCCAAATACCCACCACCACCGCCGCCGCAATGATGATGCCATACCAGTAGATGTCAATACCAAACAACGTAAAAGCAACCGGATCGGGTAAAAGCATGATAAACCACCCTTTCAAGGCCGTGGAGCCTAAAAATGTTTGACTTTGCTTTGATTATAGGCGTCGGCGGAAATATTTGTCAAGCTGTCCGGCAGGCCGGACAGCCAATATCGCGCGCCGTATTTTATGGTTTTAGGCATACTTGGCCCGCGCCGGGTAAACGAGCGATGCCCGCGCACATTTTCCGAAAGGCCGAACGGCCGATACCGCGCACCATATTTTGTGGTTTAGGCATACTTGCCCCATGCCTGGCAAACGGGCGATGCCGCTCATATTTTCCGGCAGGCCGAACCACCCCTATCGCGCGCCGCACTTTGTGGTTTTAGATACGCTTTGCCCATGCCAAACGAGCGATGCCGTTCATGCTTTTTCGGCAAAACCCTGAAAATGGTAACAACGGGCGCTTCAGCGCCCGTTGTCTTTGCCTCTGGGTTTTGGGGACAAGGCCCTGCGAAATAAAAACCATTTCCACAAATCGTCCGCATCCCGATTTTTCATATGATACTAGAAAGACTGTTCCCGCTGGACCAGATCGTTGAACTTCTTGACCACCGTGGCGCCGTTATTGCCGCGCCGCACGCTGGAGATAATGCTCTGAAGCTGCTCCAAATGTTCCGAATCCGTTACGATGGAAACGGTGCCCAGCGTCGGATCGAGCACCTCTACCTGGTCCTGGATTTCCCGCAGCAGTTTGCCCTCGGGATCAACGACGTATTCATCCATCTGCAGGCCCACAACGGCTTTGCCGCCCATCAAAATAACGTCGGCGCGTTTTACGCCTTCACGCTGCACCAGTTCATTGGAAATCATCTGCGCGCGCCAGGAAAGGCTGTCATAGCTGTAGGGATAGTTGGTAATGCCCGATGGGTCCACGCGGGCCTCGTCGGGCATCTTTTCTCCCGATGCGCCCGAATCCGTCTCCTGAGGCGCCTGCTCGGTAATCGGGCTTGTGTCCGGATCGACCGTGTTCTGCGGGCTGTAGGTGGGAGAATCCATGGGAGAAAGCGTGGGCGTGGGGCTGGGAGCGGTATCCCGCCTGCGGCAGGCCGCAAAC
The DNA here is from genome assembly GCA_050944255.1 of Christensenellales bacterium. GTDB lineage: Bacteria > Bacillota > Clostridia > Christensenellales > Maliibacteriaceae > JBMNQS01. Next base: position 51,870 of record JBMNQS010000001.1, read on the forward strand.
GTCAGAACAAGCACCACCAAAAGTACCATCGACAGTATGCTTACAATATTGTTCTTTCGTTTCATCGCATCTTTTGTTCTCAAATCAATCGCCTCCTGTAAATCTATTGTGTTTCCAAAAAGAAAAAACTATCACATTTTTGGAAAAACAATCTTGGAAAGAAATTCCACTATACAATATACAGAATGTCCCTTTTTTGCGACTGTTAACCAAAGAGTGAAAATAAACCGTGAACACTCGGCGCGAAAGTTTTGTCTTTTGGGGTCGATTGTTGTATAATGGCAATACTCAAAGATATGTGCGATAAGATCCATGGCCTGTTAAATCTGTAGCTAAGAGAGGACATCCCCTATGAAGCGCCGCGTCGCATTATTGCTTTTTATCGTCATGCTCACGCTTGCACTGTTCGCGCTTGCAGGCTGTGCGGGATCGGGCATACCCTTTGAAACCGCCGTGAAAAGAAACAAGCTGGACTTCACCGGCGCCAAACTGGACATCTTTTTCAGAAGCGAGATGACCGGCGGCAACGAGATCAAGGCCTCCTGGTCCGGCGCCGACGCCAAGCGCATGGTGGACGCCCTCTATTACTCGGTGCCCGTCAAGCAGCCCGAAGAGGCGTATTCCCCGTCGCTTTGCTGTAGCCAACAGCTGCAGTTCGTGCTCAGTGACTCAAGCGTACACAATGTCTACTACGATGCCGAGAAAAACCGGGTCACGTTTGAAATCGAGAAAACCTCAAAAAGCGGGGCGGTGATCAAGGATTATCTGTTCTATGAGCCCGATCCCGTATTTGTAGCCATCCTGGAATCCGCCAGACGAAACGCGCTGGCCACCGATAAGCAAAACGAAAAGAATATCGAGACGTCGCTGCTGGTGCTGCGCGCGAAGATCACGGACGAAATGCTGCAGGCCGAAGGGGAATACGTGCCCCATAAGCTGTATAACGGCAACTACGCCTACGTGGAGGAAGAACCTTTCTACCACGTGTTTACGAAGGAGGAAATGCCCGAGCTTGAAGAGGATCAGGCCATGCTGGTGGCAAGCGTAGGCAAACAGGAAAAAACAGGCTGGGAAATTGAAATCACTTCCATTGAAAAAACGGACGAGCTCGTCCGCATCAAAGTAGTGATCGTGGAGCCCAACGAATATTCCGGCATGGTGGAAGAAGCCGTCAACTATCCTTTCGCGGTGGCCATCTGCGACGTGGAAGATTTTCCGCCCGATAAAATCATCGTTTTTGTGCAGGATGACGGCGAGGGCGGCGCAGGCGCCATCCTCGCCGTACAGCAGATGCAGGAGCCGTCCTAGGCCCACCCATAAACAATTGCCGCCGAAGGCGGTTTTTGTTTGGTTAAATATAGCCAGCCGCAACAAAATTCCCGTAAAAGCGCGTGTCTTCGCACTAGCAATCCAGCGCAAAATCAGCTACAATAAAATTGGATTTCAAAAAGATGGAGGGCCTTTTTACAAATGACAGAAATCAACCTCGATTCTCTAAGTGACATCTCGTTACTTACCCTGCCTGTGGCGCCGGTAGGCATCATTGCGCTCACGTCGTCACAGGAGATCGGGCAGCGCGTCAACGACTATCTGCTGCATTGGCGCGACGATCAGGACAATACCAACGATTTCTACTACACAGTTCCCGGGTTCAACCGTCATACGTTCCTGCTGGATGCCGAATGCCCGCGTTTTGGCACCGGCGAAGCCAAGGGTATCCTCCGCCAGAGCATACGCGGATACGATCTGTACATCATTGTGGATGTAGGCAATTACGGCGTAACCTACAACATCTATAACCAGGAAATCCCCATGACGCCCGACGAACACTTTGCCGATCTGAAACGGATCATCGCCGCGGCGTCGGGCAAAGCCAGGCGCGTCAATGTGATCATGCCCCTTTTGTACGCAAGCCGCCAGCACAGGCGCTCCTCCCGCGAGTCGCTGGACTGCGCTCTGGCGCTGCAGGAACTCGAACGCATGGGCATTGACAACATCATCACCTTTGACGCCCACGATCCGCGGGTGCAAAACGCCGTGCCCATGCTCAGCTTTGAGAGCATCCGTCCCTCCTACCAGATTTTAAAGGCGCTGTTTAAGGAAAAGGAAGACCTGAAACTGCATAAGGACCATATGATGGTGGTCAGTCCCGACGAGGGCGGACTGGACCGCAATATATACTTCGCCACCATGCTGGGCCTGGATATGGGCATGTTCTACAAGCGCCGCGATTACACCCGCGTGGTCAACGGCCGCAACCCCATCATCGCCCATGAGTATATCGGTTCAAGCGTGGAGGGCAAGGATATCCTGATCGCCGACGATATCATCTCCAGCGGCGAATCCATGCTGGACATCGCAAGGGAACTCAAGCGGCGCAAGGCCGCGCGGATTTTCGTAGGCGTTACCTTCGCGTTCTTCACCAGCGGGCTCGACGAATTCAAGGAGGCGTACGAGGAGGGCATCATCGACCTGGTGCTGTCCACCAACGTCACCTACCGCACGCCGGAACTCCTGGCGCAGCCATGGTTCGTGGATGTGGATCTTTCCAAGTACATCGCTCTGATCATCGCCACGCTGAACCACAACCGCTCCATGAGTCCCCTGTTAAGCCCTGTGGACCGCATCAACCGGCTGCTAAAAAGATACCGCAAAGCGCAAAAGGAAGCCGGGTTTATTTACTGAGGCTTCACGGCGAATCAACCGGCGGAGAGCAAGGCGCTCTCCGCCGGTTTTTTGAGTGGCCTGAAGATGCTTCCCGCTGCCGGATCGTGGCGGAAGGGGACTTTTATTCCCTCTGCGGCGGACAATTGACAAAGGTTGTGCCAGGCAGTATACTTATATCAAAATTTTTATATAAATTTTTTGAAATAAATTTTCGGAGTGTTCGTATGCTGGAAGAAAGTTTTGAAAAGCTATACCTGAATTTCAGGGCCAATTACTATAAGCGCATGGTCCAGCTGATAGGCGCCCGGGAAGGCAGCCTGACAGCCACGGAACAGTACTGCGTGGAAATCATCTACCTGCTGGGCGAGCCTACCGTCAGCGAGTTTGCAAAATTTTTAAATATATCCGTCTCCAATGCCAATTATAAGATCAACTCCCTTGTGGAAAAAGGCTACGTGCACAAAGTCCCCTCCAAGAGCGACAAACGGGAATACCATCTGGCCGTAACGGAAAAGTTCCTGAATTATTACGGCCTGAACAATCAGGACAACGCCCACCTTGTCGCGCAGATCCACAAGCATTTCACACCCGAGGAAGTGGATCGGCTGGATCGGGATATTCAAAGAATCCTGACATTCATGAATCAAACCGAGGAGAAAGAACATGATTAAAATCGTCACCGACACAGCATCCGACATCACCCCCGCCCAGGCAGAAGCCATGGATGTCCAGCTCGCTGAAATTGGCGTCATATTCAGCGGCATCCCCTTCCAGAGCGACGACGAAACCTTCAGAGAGTTTTACCGGAAGCTGGAAGTATCCAAAGAGCTGCCCACCACCAGCCAGCCGTCCCCCGAGGCTTTTCTGGACGTGTATAACCAGGCGAAAGAAGCCGGCGGCAGCGTCATTGTCATCACGCTTTCCTCCGGGCTTTCCGGCACGTACCAGTCGGCCACCATCGCCAAGGATATGGTGCGCTACGACGGTATCCACGTGGTGGATACCCGAAGCGCCATCATAGGCCAGCGTCTTTTGGTGGAGCAGGCCGCCAAGATGCGCGGCGAGGGCAAAAGCGCCGAAGAAATCGTCGCCTGGCTTGAGGACGCCAGAGAGCGCCTCGTGCTTTTCGGCGCGCTGGACACGCTGAAATACCTGCGCAAGGGCGGACGCATCCCCAAGAGCGCCGAGATGCTGGGTACCATGCTGGGCATTAAGCCGATCATCACCATCAACCCGGAGGGTAAGATCGAACTGGTGGGCAAATCCCGCGGCCACGCGGGGATGATCGCCATGGTCATCAAACAGATCAAGGAGCGCAGCGATGACTTCGACGAGACGACGCCGCTGTACGTGGGCTATACGTACGAACAGAAACTGTGCGATCAATTCCTTGAAGCGCTGCACGAAGCCTACGACGTGGAAACATCGGTGCATCCCGTAGGCGCCGTGGTGGGTACGCATATCGGGCCGGGTGCCTTCGCCGTGGCCTATTTGGCTAAACAATAAGGGCATCATCTTTTTGTTCATACAAAGACGCAGGCCATCGGCCTGCGTCTCAGCCTGTCAAAAAAGTCTTTTGGGGGTTATTAGGGGGCCGAAGCCCCCTAATTTCAATTCCGTGGGCAAGGGCGACATGCGCGGCCGCAGCCCACTCCTCTTAGGGTTTTCCGGCCGCTGCAAAAACTATCCCTTGGTTTTTGCAGCAGGAAAATCCCTGGCAGATCCGTCAAAAAACTTTGTTTTTTGACGGCCTCAGACGCAGGCCCCTGGCCTGCGTCTTTGTATGCGCTGAAATTTATTCAGTAAATGTCGATGCCTCCCATGATGGATACGGCGTGGACGGTCACCAGCGGCAGGCCGGGGTCCTGCAGCGGCGCCCGGTTCTGGTCGATGCCCCCCAGGATAGGTACGGCATTGACCTGCACGCGCACATTCGCCGGCAGGCGGATATCCACCCCGCCCATAATGGCGGTGACGGAGATGGCCACATCGTGATGGATGGCCGCCTGCGTAAGATCGATGTCCGCGGCGCCCAAAACGGCCGCCACACTGCCTCCGGTGAGGTTCTGCGAAATATTGCTCACATTGGTGCCGGAAAGAATCGCCAGATAAGACGGTCTGTCCATGGTGTCCGTCCTGCCGTAATAGCGCGGCGGAGGCGGGTAGGCCTGGCCTGCCGTCTCCCCTGCCGCATCAGATGGAGGCGGCGCTTCGCCCGATGCGGGCGGCGCCGGATAAGCGGCATAACGGCGGCGGCCCGACGAGAGAGCGCCGGCGATGATGGCAAGGCCCGCCGCAATGAGCACAATGGCAATCAGCCACCGCGCCGAAAAACGCCAGCTGAACAGGCCCTGCGCATTCAGCAGGAAAACCGCGCCCAGGGCCACCAAAAACAGATTGCCGAAACGTATACCGTCCCGGATCAGGCTGTATATGCCCGGGACGATCAAAAACAGCGTCCAGAATCCGTTGAAGAACAGCGAAAAACGCCACCAGTCCAGCATGTCGCCCACAAACAGCACCGCCAGCAGCAAAAAGAACAGTCCCAAGAAGATTCTCGCCAGACGATCCCTGAATCTCATAAAACTTCCTCCCTCTCATTCATTGATTTTATTATATCACAAGTTATTTTAGGAAAAAAGTCGCCGTTTTACGTTGTGCGTTTCACTGGGAGGCGTTTTCAAGTGTAGACCTCTGAAGATATTGTATCGCCAAATCAAACCAGATAAAGAAAAAGAACCCCCGCGCCATTTCCGGCCGCGAGGGTTTCAATATGCCGTTATTTTGACCATGCCGGGCATGCCTTTGCCCAAAAGGAAACGGTTGCCCTCCCTGCGGGAGCGCACGATCAGGCCGTCTCGATTTTGGCCGCGTCCTCCAGCCCGAGCATCCCGATGCCCATCTCGCGCAGCTTATACTTCTGGATTTTGCCGCTGGCCGTCATGGGGAACTCGTCGATGAAACGCACGTAATGGGGCGCCTTGAAGCGGGAAAGGCCGTTTTTGACAAAGTCGATCATCTCCTGCTCCTCCCCTTGTACGCCGGGCTTGAGGATGATGAACGCCATGACCTCCTCGCCGTACTTTTTGTCGGGCATGCCCACCACCTGCACGTCCTGCACCTTCTCGTTGGTGTAGAGGAACTCCTCGATCTCCCGGGGATAGATGTTCTCGCCGCCGCGGATGATCATATCCTTCAAGCGGCCGGTGACCTTGAAATAGCCGTCCTCGGTCTCGATGCCGATGTCTCCCGAACGAAGCCATCCATCCTCCGTAATGGCGGCGCGGGTAGCCTCCTGCATCTTGTAATAACCCCGCATCACATGATACCCGCGGGTGACGATCTCCCCCGGGGTACCGTAGGGCAATTCCTCCATGGTTTCGGGGTCCACTATCTTGACCTCCACGTGGGGAAGCCGCTTGCCCACGGTGGCCACGCGCTTTTCAATAGGATCGCCGGTGGTGCTCATGGTCATGCCGGGCGACGCTTCGGTGAGCCCGTAAGTGATGGTGATGTCGCGCATGTTCATCTCTTCGATCACCCGCTTCATGATCTGGATCGGGCAGGGGCTGCCGGCCATGATCCCGGTGCGCAGCGAGGAAAAGTCGTACTTGTAAAAGTCCGGATGCTCCAGCTGGGCGATAAACATGGTGGGCACCCCGTGAAGGGCCGTGCAGCGTTCGTCCTGCACGGTCTGCATCACCGTGACGGGATTGAAAAGATCCACGATCACCATAGTGGAGCCATGGGTCAGGCAGGCCATCAGCGCCAGCACGAAGCCGAAACAGTGGAACATGGGCACCACGATCAGCAGGCGGTCGTCCGGGGTCAGCTTCATACAGTCGCCGATGCCGCCGCCGTTGTTGACCAGGTTGTAGTGCGTCAGCATCACGCCCTTGGGAAATCCCGTGGTGCCGGAGGTGTACTGCATATTGCAGACGTCGTGAGGCGACAGCGTAGATTTCACCGCGGCAAGCTCCTCCACCCGGACCGTCTCGCTCATCTTGTAAAGCTCGTCAAAATGGATAAAGCCTTCGGGCGTATCCTCCTTTTTGCCGATGTATACGACGCTCTTGAGGAACGGAAGCCCCTCGCAGTCAATTTCGCCGGGCGTCATATCTCCAAGGCCGGGCACCACCGCATTAATATGAGAAACATAGTCCGAATCCTTGCAGCGGTCGATCATCACCAGCATCTTGGTGTCGCTCTGGCGAAGCAGGTATTCAAGCTCGTACTGTTTGTAGTTGGTGTTGACCGTCACAAGCACCGCGCCGATCTTCGAGGAGGCCAGCGCCGTGACGAACCACTCCACCACATTGGTGGCCCAGATAGCCACCTTATCGTCCTTTTCTATGCCCATGGCCATCATGCCGCGGGCGGCAAGGTCGCTGATCTCGTCAAGCTGTTTCCAGCTCCAGCGGATGCCCTGCGCCGGTGATACCAGGCACTCCTGATCAGGCTGCTCCCGCACCCATTTGTGCAGCACGTCCCAGATGGTGGCTTCCCACAATCCGTCGTGGTACGGCACAAACTCCCTGGGCGCCTTTATGGTTTCATTTTCTCGCATAGCCAGCATACATCAAACCTCCAATTTTTCTCATACGCTTGTCGGTAGGAAGATGCGGGCCAATAAAAAATCCCCTCATCTCCCTGACGGAGACGAAAGGATAAACTTCCGCGGTACCACTCCCATTGAAGCCTGATGGCTCCCTCTTAACGGACACAATCATGTCCTGCCCAAAAGATTACGGCCGGGCCAGACCGTCTAAGTCTACTTGAGAACGCGTCTCGTTTGGTTAGCGGCTCCGAGGCCAGCTTCAGATGCCCGATCCCCTGCCTTGCACCAACCGGCAGTTCTCTTGCGGACCGATGACATCCTACTTCTCCTCATCATTGCCTTTATTTATGCGATTGTAGTTCATTATACCCAATTGTGTGCGTTTGTCAACAAAAAAATGTCGTAAAAACACTTCCCAAAACTTAAAATTTTAAATAGCGAATGAACAGCTGCCGCGAAACATATAATAGCTCTGAAATAATGAAATTTAACAACTTCGTAATTGACATAATTTTTACGTACACGTATAATGAAGTAGACGTAAAGCAAGCCCTGGAGTGTACGTTATGCTCATTGTATTAAACCCACAGAACAACTCCGGGAGCCACAGGTCTCATGGCCGCGATGTCATGCCCTTATAGGGAAGACAAAGCGCCGAGCCGGGCACCCACCTGCCTAGAGGCGGGTTATTTAATGAATGGGCAGACGGCATGCTGGGGTTTCTACCCTCAAGGTTTCTTGGGGGTATTTTTTATCCCGTTACGGCATTGTCCGCAATAAAATAACGCCCGAATGCTTGACAAGCACACTGTTTTTCACATATAATATGTCTCGCAGCGTTGCGGAATAGTGTAACGGTAGCACCTACGACTCTGACTCGTATTGTCTAGGTTCAAATCCTAGTTCCGCAGCCATAGGCCCCCATGGTCTAGTGGCCTAGGACGCCGCCCTCTCACGGCGGTAACAGGGGTTCGACTCCCCTTGGGGGTACCAGTCCGGAAGGCCGGACAGCCAATATCGCGAATCGTCTTCGGAGGTTCGCGATATTTTTATGCCCGCGGCGCAGTGTATCTGTTTTATTAGTGCGAAACGTCGGGCAGTGTCCGCATCCAATATACGAATCGCCTTTGAGTGGTTCGTGGTATTTTTTGCCCGCGGCGCAGTGTATCTGTTTTATCAGCTCTGAAACGTCGGGCAGTGCCCGCACCCAATATCGCGAATCGCCTTTGAGTGGTTCGCGGTATTTTTTGCCCGCGGCGAGGCGTGTCTGTTTTATCAACATAAGATAATGGGCAGTGCCCGCACCCAATATCGCGAATTGCCTTTGAGTGGTTCGCGGTATTTTTTGCCCGCGGCGCAGCTTATCTGTTTTATCAGTACGAAACGTCGGGCATATTGGCAGTCCTTACTTGCCCAAATTAAAAATCTGTGCCGCCAGCACGATTCCCGCCCGCAACCCAATTTCCATGTATACATCTTGATACACGGACACCGCTTGAATAAGGCTGTCCTCGATTTCCTCGGCCTGATCTGGAAAATACGTTTGTATCCTCTTTACCGCTTGATCCATACCCTCCGCCAGACGCTGCTCATATGGTTGATGATCGACTTGCAGCAATTTCCCGCCACTGAGAAGATACTCCCGGATATGTTGAATGTCCGCCCTATCAAAAATAGCTGATATGTAACTCATAAAAAATTTACGCTCCTTTCTAAAATTATTTATAAATTGCTATATGCAGCTCATCTATTTCTAGAATAAATCATTTAATTGCAAGAGTCAATGTCTAACTACAATTTAAAAGTTTTTTTCTGCTGTTTTGCGTTTGCATTTAGCAATTTTTATTTTTATAATGCAGGAAAAGGAGTTGATTAATATGGGATTTGCTATAAAAGTAAAAATGCTGCTTGCAGCTAAGGAAATGACGATTGGTGATTTAGCAGATAAAATGGAACCAAAAACAACCAGGCAAAATATTGGTGCTAAATTAAAACGTGACAACCTGACTGAGAAGGATTTGCATGATATTGCAAAGGCCTGCGGGGTTACTTTTGAAGGCAATTTTGTGCTTGAAGACGGTAGGAAGATATAAACGATAGCCCCGGTGATTCCTTGACGCAACTGGCGCTCAACCTCGTTGTCCCCGGGCAATATTCTATGCCCGGTTACGCAGCATGTTTTTTCCATCATTTCACCTCAAGCAATATGTTTTTAACATGGTTTATAACACAAATTATAACATATTATTTTCACCGCAGTCAAACTATTCTATGATTGAGGTGTTGAAAATGCATGGAAAAATTCAAATATCCAAAAAAGATAAAATAAAGGGCGAGGACGGCTACAAAACCTTCTCTATCCGGGTAAAGGAAGAAACGGTGAAAAAACTCGATGAGATTGTGGATTTAAGCAACCGGTCAAGAAATGAACTGATCAATATGTTTCTTGATTATGGCGTGGAGAATTTTGAAATCATCGAGTAGTCTGATGGGATGTTTAATCAATGAAAAAATCCATACTATTGGCCTTTATGTTCATATTCATCTTGCTATGCGCATGTGATGCCGACCATACCGTAATCACTCAAGAAGAAGCCGTCGGCATTGCTTTGGAAGAAATTCCAGGTATTCTTGAAAACGAAAATGTCTCCGATGTTCAATATAATGATGGCCGTGTAGTTTTTGAGAATGCAGCTGATGGTTACAGGTTGGAGCTAAACGTTTTTCTCACTATAGAAGGCGAAGATTACACCCAATCCTTTTTCTTTATCATGGATGAAAAAGGAGCGGTAGAAGAGCATGGTATAGGGCAGGATAGAATGCCGGCCCAATGATCCGGGCAATAGATGATGGCAAAATCCCTTTTGGCCATGTTTTGAAAGATTGCAACAACTGAAAGGCCGGCTGAAGCCGGCCTTTTTCTTCATTGCTTATAACTGCGGTGCTTTTAGTGGTGCCTTACCCCATAAAGTGCACGTAACCGGACTGGATGTACGCCAAGTCCTCCTGGGACAGGTGGATGTCGGCAGCCTTGGCATTGACTCTGGCCTGCTGCGCATCTCTGGCGCCGCAGATGGCCACGGTGACGCCCTTTTGCGCCAGCACCCAGGCGATGGCAATATGCACCGTCTCACAGCCGTATTTTTCGGCCACATGGCCGAGAGTGGCTATCAAACCGCTGATCTTCGGCCAGTTTTCCTCGCTGTAATAAGCCTGGTAGAAGCCCTGGCGGGGGTCCTTATCCGAGAACTGCGGGCGGGCGGTGTACTTGCCGGACAGAACGCCCGAAGCGATGGAGCCGTAGCTGATCACGCCGATATTCTTTTTAATGCAGTAGGGCAAAAGGTCTTCCTCGATCTGCCGGTGCAGCAGCGAATACTGCGGCTGCAGCGACACGATGGGACAGTAAAGCCGCGCTTCCTCCATTTGTTCAATGGAAAAATTCGATACCCCCACGTACCGGATCAGGCCTTCCTCGCGGATGCGGTTGAGCTCCTCAAAGGCCTCCTTCAGGGGCGTCTCATCGTTGGGCCAGTGCACTTGGTATAAGTCGATATAATCGGTTTGAAGGTCCTTCAGGCTCTGCTCCAGCATGCTGCGGGTCACTTCGGGCCGCCAGTCGAAATAATTGACGCCCTCCACCTTGCGCACGCCGCATTTATCGGCAAGGATGAGCTTTTCGCGGTCGTAGCCTTTGATACCCTCGGCAATGACGCGCTCGGAGCGTCCCATGCCGTACGTCTGGGCGGTATCGATGAAATTCACGCCCGCATCCAGCGCCGCGCGGACGATTTCCACGGCGTTTTCAAACGCCACTTCGCCCCAGTTGGCATCTCCGAACCCCCAGCCGCCAAGGCCTATGACGGAACAGTTCAAATCGCTTGAACCGAGTTTTCTATATTGCATGGACGCTCTCCTTTTAGCGGTATTTCCCGGGACATCAGCCGTAGATTTCATGGTATTTGGCGTCGATGAAGGCAATATCCTGCGACGACAGGTTCAGGTCCGCCGCCTGGGCGTTGACGCTGACCTGCTGCGGCGTTCTGGCGCCGCAGATGGCTACCGCAATGCCCTCTCTTGCCAACACCCAGCCGATGGCAACATGGACCACAGGGCAGTTATACTTATCCGCCAACTGGCGAAGCGCCCCCACCATGGCGTCGGTCTTAGGCCAGTTTTCCTCGCTGTAATACGCGGCGTAGATGCGCCCGCGGGGATCACTGGGCTCGAAGATGGGACGCTCGGTGTATTTTCCGGACAGGACCCCCGATGCAATGGAGCCGTAGCTGATGATGCCGATATCGTTTTTCACGCAGTAGGGCGCCAGCTCTTTTTCAATGGCCCGGTGCAGGATGGAGTACTGGGGCTGCAGCGATACGATGGGACAGTAAAGCTGCGCTTCGGCTATCTGCTCCACCGAAAAATTCGATACGCCAATGTGGCGGACAAGCCCCTCTTCGCGCATGCGGTTCATCTCGATGAACGCATCCTTCAAAGGGCTTTCGTCGTTGGGCCAGTGCATCTGATACAGATCGATGTAGTCCGTCTGAAGGTCCTTGAGACTCTGCTCCAGCATGCCGCGGATAACCGGCGGGCGCCAGTCGCGCCGGTAGCCGCCGGGAATACGCTTGGAGCCGCACTTGTCGCCGATGATGATCTTGCTGCGGTCATAGCCTTTGATGGCCTTTCCGATGAGCTGCTCGGATTTGCCCGAGCCGTAAGGCTGGGCCGTATCGATGAAATTGATGCCAGAATCAATGGCGGCGCGGATGATGGCGATGGAGTTTTCCTCGTCCACCTCACCCCAGTGGTCGTCGCCAAGACCCCAGGCGCCAAGGCCGATGGCCGATACTTCCAGATCGCTTGAACCAAGTTTCCGATACTGCATAAAAATTCTCTCCTTTAGATAAATATTAAACGCACAATGTGCGTCAAAAACACAGGTGAATGCGCTTGCGTCCCGGTCCCTCCGGCAAGGTACAAAATACTAAAGCCGGCACATGAGAGACGAAACCTGCCGCGCCGGAATAAAAAACCGGACGGCCTTATAAATTATACCGTCCGGCGGGAAAAAACACAACCGTTTATTGGCATCAGGCAGTCTGTTTAGATATTTTCAGATGGTACCTGAACGCGAAGTAGCCCACGATAAACAGTATGGCAATCACCAGCACGCCCCACCTGGAGTGCCCGGTAAGCTGGGTGACGACGCCCATTAAAAGCGTGCCGGTAAAGGCCGCCCCCTTGCCGAAAATATCGAAGATGCCAAAGTACTCGTTGGACTGCTCCTTGGGAACGATCTTGGAATAGTAGCTTCTGGACAGGGCCTGGATGCCGCCCTGGAACACCGCCACGCAGACGGCCAGGAACCAGAACTCCCACGCCCTGTCAAGCTGCAGCGCGAAAAGCGCAATGGCCGCATAGCCGATGATGGAAATCTTGATCAGCCGGGTGCCCTCCATTTTCTTGGCAAGCCTGCCAAAGAGAATAGCGAACGGGAAGGCCACCACCTGCGTCAAAAGCAGCGCCAAAAGAAGATCGTTGTCGGAAATGCCCACGTCCTTGCCGTAGGAGGTGGCCATCTCGATGATGGTGTACACGCCGTCGATATAAAGGAAAAACGCCAGAAGGAACGTGAAGATATGCTTGTTTTCCCTAACGTGGGTGATGGTGTGCCACAGGCGCGAAAAGCTCTGTTTTACCGGGTTGCCGGTGCGCTCTATATAATTTTCCTGGCGGTACCCGCGCACCAGCGGTATGGTGGTAAAAAACCACCACAGCGCCGTGAGGATAAAGGCGATCATCGTGGCGGGCCCGGCGCCGATGCCGGTCATGTCGGCGGTAAGGATCAGCAGCAGGCAGGCCACAAAGGGAATACAGCTGCCGATATAGCCCCAGGCATAACCGTGGGAGCTGACGGTATCGGCCCTGTCCCTGGTGGTGATATCCGGCAGCATGGCGTCATAGAAGATCAAACTGCCGGAGAAGCCCACCTTGGCGATGACAAACATGCCCAGAAACGCCAGATAACCCAGTGGCAGCGACAGCGCGGCGCATCCCGCCACGCCGATGAGCCAAAACAAAATGAAAAGCGGCTTTTTAAAGCCCTTGAAATCCCCCATGGTCCCCAGGATGGGCCCGAGCACCGCCACGATGATGGTGGCTGCGCTGGCCGCGTAACCCCAGTAGGCCGTGGAATCGGCGTCGGATATCCCGTTGGCCGAGGCAATGTTCTTGAAGTAGATGGGAATGATGGTGGATACCAACAGAATAAAGGCGGAATTGCCCACATCGTAAAGTATCCAGTTTTTTTCCTCTCTGGTCATGCCCTTCTGGCTGCTCATACCTTGTCCCCCTTATAATTGAGTTCAAAGCCTTTCAGCGGCTTATCCGGGTGATCGACGGCCTCCAGTATGGCCATCACGTTTGCGGGGCCCTCCCCCACCGCCCGATCAAACAGCGGCGACAGCGCCCCCAGGTCCTCAATGGTGTTGTAGCGGAGTTTCTTGGGCAGCATGATGGCCGCCGGCTTCACCCGCTTTTCCGGAGCAGTAAACACAAAACGGCCCCAAAAGTCCAGCTTTTTCATGGAACTGCGCATGCGAAGGGCGCTGTCTCTGACAATTTCCCTCTGCATGTCCGGCCACAGCTTTGAGATGGAGTCGTAGCGGAGACTCTCCACCGGCAGCAGTTCCCAGCGCTTCTTTTTGACACCGAACTTTTCCATAATGAACGCGTCCAGCGCCGCTTCCATGACCGAATGCATGCCGGGTGCGACGCTCTTTTCATAGACGTAAGGGTGACAGATACTGTCCAGCGTATAGTGGCAGGCCAGCCCCGCAAGGTAGGCCGTCGCCTCCTCGTCGCCCCGCGCGGCGGGAATCACCCGCGCAAAGTGGGAGGCGGCGCTCTCAGCATGGATTTTCTCACCGTAATCGTTCACGGGGTTGGCCGCGTTGTACTGATAAAAAAAGAAAATATCGGCGCCCTGCTGACCCATATCATAGGCGTGCCTGTGCTGTGAAAGCCGTCGGCGTACAGGCGGCTCCAAAAGATCGAAAACCTGTTTTCCAAATTCGTAGTGGGTGGCTTGCGCTGGCATAAAGGCCTCCTTTTTCAATTGTGCGGCTCATCAATGCTCTTTTTGTTTTTTATGGTAACACGAGTTTGTAAAAACTGCTAGAAAAAAATACCAGGCGGCGGCCCATGCCGCGCCGCGGCCTATTTGACCCTGCTCAGATGCAGCGTTCCCTGATAGTTGCGTTCAAATCCCTTTTCAAGCCTGTAAGGCTCGCGGCCGATGGCGTCCACCAGGTCACGCATCAAAAAGACGCAGTCGATAACCGAGCCAAAAAAGCATTCGTTTAAGCGCTTCACATGCTCGCTCTGGGCCCGGGGCACATCCCTTGGCAAAAGCAGCGACGCCGGCAGGCGGTCCCTTTTGGCCTCGGTGGGCACGAGAAAGCCGGCGCGGTCAATCAGCGCCGTGTAGAAGCGCATCCGGCGCACGCACTTTTTGATGATTTGCGGGGACTGCTCCGGCCAGACTTTCGCCATGGAGGCATAATCCAGTCCCTTGGCAGGCAGCAGTACCCGGCGGTCTCCTCCCATATAGTAGCGGCGCATAAACTGGGTTTCAAGGGCCGCCTCCATGCGCATGTGCGATGAGAAATCCGGGCAGTGTTCGTACACGTAGGGATGGCAGCGGCTGTCCAGCATATAATGGCAGGCATTGCCCAGAAGATAGGCGCTGGCCGCGTCGTCGTTATGGACGGCGCCCAGGACCGGCTCAAAGACGCGGCGGCCGCTCTCATCATGCCGCGACGAGCCGTAGGCGGCCACGTCGCTCCGGCGGTAAGGCTGATAATAGAAAAAGATATCCGGACCCTGCAGGCCAAGATCGTACATGCTCTTATGCTCAAGAATAAATTTCCGCAGCAGCGGATGAAGCTGCCGCAACACCAGTTGGCCGTATATGTAGTGGGTGGCTGTATTGGGCATGTTTTTTCTCCGCGTATTGAAATGGGGGTGCCTACACGTATTATAGCACGTTTCGGCGCCGTCGAAATGGCCAATTATGCGCCGGTGCTCTCTTTATAAAGTGAACATGAGGGCCGATAAAATCTTCGGAGCTACATAAACAGCAACTCCTATTCTATTTGTCTGGATTCCCATGCCTTTCCTTTAACATCATTTCAATATGGCCTAATTGACATATTGGGTTTTGCGTGATATGTTAAGTATATATATTGAATATATAATAGTAAAATTATTAATTTTTCACATGGCAATATACATCTTTTGATCGTTTTTACTAAAAGAACAAGCAAAATATAGGAGATGCACTGGATGAGGTGAATCCACCTAACGCAAATGCGTTTAATCCCTTGACGACATATTTTACTTCAACGGGCGATATAAGAGCAAGCGGCGGGTTATTATCCGAAGATGACCGTTTGTATGTGCCCATACAATGGGTCACCACGCAGGATTCCGGCTGCAATCTGGATGCTCATGATATTGAAGTTGAGGATGGTGCATTGATCCCCCGACAAGAGCGTATGGCTAAATAATTAAAAAGCGAGAGGTGGTCTGTAATGAAAAGACTGTTATTGATAATCTGCTGCCTGGTATTTGCATTTTCTTTTGCGGCGTGTGATGATATAGGGTTTAATGATCCGCCTTCATCCAGGCCACCTCAGGTTAAGCCCGAGAGTGAACAGTCCAAAAAGGGATATCTCCTGGATACTGCGCAGGTGGTGTATTACAGGAACCCGAAGGACGAGGGCAAGCTATATGCCTACGACAAGAGCACGAGGCAGTTTGATATTCTGTTTGATAAGACTGAATATACGTTTCTGCATTCGTTATACAAAAAAGACAACTTTTTGTACTTTGTATCCAAGATTGCCGCCACCGACGGGCATCCCTCTCTCTACCGGCTGGATATGGACGATCAAAACAGCTATGAGCGGCTGATAGAAAATGTGGGCGATGATTATATCGTCAAGGATGATTACATTTACTATACCAGCGTTATTGAGGCCAATGGCGATATTTTCTACATGTACAGATATGATGTGCGTACGCGTAAGAGCGAACTGCTCCTTGATTATGAATGCAAGTATCTCAATTGGGGAGGCGACTACATTTACTATATCGACTATTATTTTGACGGGCAAAGCATCGACAGCGGATCTGGTATTATCAAAAAAATAGACGTGGACACGCTGGAAGTGGAAGCAGTCGCTTTTCCGGAAAATGAATGGAGCATTGGCGGAATAAAAAATCTGTACTATTCCAACAACCGCCTTTACTTTATCGCGTCAACGCCAATGGACAATTCGGAGAACGATTATGAAGATGTGCTTTTTGAATTGGATCTTCAAAGCCAGACGCTAAGATTTGTCGCTTCCTGCAGAACATTGTTAGGTGACGCTGTCGGTACCGGGTTATATCTGTGGGACTATATTGTGAATGAGGATGGAATTCTGTTTTTTATCGCCGGCGCGGATTATGCGATCGTTCGTCTGTCTGAAGAAGGCGTGGTGGAAATGATCAAAGAATATGATGAATCTGTTGACAGCCATGTTTTGGCCAGCAAATTGCTATACACCATTGATGGCAAGCCCGTTGCATACGAAATAACCAACACTTCCGATGACAACATCATCGGCGCGGAGTATTTGCATACGATTCTGGAATAACCAATCAGTGGCATCCATGCTTTCGAACCACGCTATAACCGCAGGAGAATCGATCATATGAAAGTATAAGCCGCTTGTGGTGGCACTAAAGAGCCGCAGGATTCTTCCCGCGGCTCTTTGCTCAGGCGCATGTCTTTCTCCGCACCCGCTCAATGCGGGTCCTCGTTATTTTCCCGGCCTTGTAAGACCCGGCCCTGCCCGTTTTTCTCGCTCTGCGTGCCGAAGTAAAACGCGATGACCATGGTGACCACCTGCATCACGGAATCGGATCTGATTTCTCCGTTTACGCACAGCACGGCAAATATAATCATCACCATCAGCGTCACGATGGTCTTGACCTTAAAAAGCTGCGCGATATTCTCCAGTAATTTCACATCAACCGCCCTCCTATGTTGTTTTCAATCATCTGATGCGCCAGCCTTGTGGATTCCTCCACACGGCTGAGACGCTGGGAGACGTCGCTGAACCGGC
>JBMNQS010000002.1:0-68966 GCA_050944255.1 Christensenellales bacterium
CAGGCCGAAAACCTGCGCAAGATGTTCCTTTCCATGGCCAAGGATATCCGCGTGGTGCTGATCAAGCTGGCCGACCGGCTGCACAATATGCGCACCCTCCAGTACAGGGAAAGCGAAAAACAGAAGAACACCGCCCGCGAGACGCTGGAAATCTACGCGCCGCTGGCGCACAGGCTGGGTATTTTCCGCTTCAAGTGGGAGATGGAGGACTTGGCCTTTTATTATCTGGAGTCGGAGGCCTATCACGAACTGGCCGATCTGGTGGCGCTCAAGCGCGACGACAGGGAACAGGTGGTCCGCGAGATCATAGGCATTCTCCAAAAACGCATCGACGAAATGGGCATTGAAGCCGAAATCGAGGGCCGGCCCAAGCATTTCTACAGCATCTACAAAAAAATGCAGACCGGCAGGGCCTTCGAGCAGATTTACGACCTGACCGCCATCCGGGTCATCGTGGACAGCGTCCGCGACTGCTACGCGATATTGGGCGCGGTGCATACCCTCTGGCGGCCCATTCCGGGCCGGTTCAAGGACTACATCGCCATGCCCAAGGAAAATATGTACCAGAGCCTTCACACGACGCTGCTGGGCAAGAACTCCACCCCCTTTGAAGTGCAGATCAGGACCCGCGAGATGCACCGCGTGGCCGAATACGGCATCGCGGCCCACTGGAAGTACAAGGAGGGCCGGAGCTCCGACGAAGATCACTTCGACGAGCGCCTGGCGTGGCTGCGCGAATTGATGGAGCTGCAGACCGATATGTCCGATCCGTCGGAGTTCATGAACACGCTGAAGGTGGACCTGTTCTCCGACCGGGTGTTCGTCTTTACGCCCAAGGGCGACGTCATCGAACTTCCCGTGGGCGCCACCCCGCTGGACTTCGCCTACAGCATCCACTCGGACGTGGGCAACCGCTGCGTCGGCGCCAGGGTCAGCGGCAAGATGGTGCCGCTGGATACCAAACTGAAAAACGGCGACATCGTGGAGATCATCACGTCCGCCTCCTCCAGAGGGCCCAGCCGCGACTGGCTCAACATCGTACAGTCCTCCGCCGCCAAGAGCCGCATCCGTCAGTGGCTCAAGCGAGAGTTCAAGGAGGAGAACACGCAAAAGGGCAAGGATATGCTGGAGGACGCCGCCAAGCGTCAGGGCTATCATCTGAACCAATTGCTCAAAAACGAGTGGCTGGAGGGCGTTTTAAGGCGCTATACCATCAACTCGCTGGATGACCTGTATGCCGCCGTGGGCTTTGGCGGGCTTTCCACCAGCCAGGTGCTGGCACGGCTCATCGAGGGCTACCGCAAAGCCCATCAGAACGAGGAGCCGCCCATACCGGTCAAACCTAAGCCGGAGGTAAAGGAGCCGAAAAAACCGGAGCGTAAATCCACCAGCCAGCACGGCGTCATCGTCAAGGGCCAGGAAAATATGCTGGTGCGGCTTTCCCACTGCTGCAACCCGGTGCCCGGCGACGAGATCATCGGCTACATCACCCGGGGACGCGGCGTATCGGTGCACCGGTGCGACTGCACCAACCTGACGGCCATTGCCTCGGAACCCGAACGGCTCATCGAGGTGGAATGGGAGCAGGCCGAAAAGACGGCCTACGCCGCCGAACTTCAGATTGTGGCCGTGGACAGGGACGGCCTTTTGGCCGACCTGATCAACACATTGAGCAAAATGGACATGATGCTTCTGGGCGTCAACGCCCGGGTCAACAGCAAAAACTCCCAGGCCAACGTCAATCTGACTGTCAAAATCTCCGATACCCAGCAGCTGGAGCGCCTGATCAAGCAGATTCAGCGCCTTTCCGAAGTGGTGGAGGTCTTCAGGGTCGGCAGCTGACGGGGCCCGGAAATAGGAATTATAATTTCTTATACAGGCATAAGGAGAAATAATAGTGAAATATTCGGCGATGGTGGACCATCGGTACGGCGCCAACACGTACGTCCTATGGGACGAACAGACAAAAAAGGGCCTGGTGGTGGACCCGGCGGGGGATGCGGACGCTATCTTGCGGCGGATCGGCGAGCGGGGCGTGCAGGTGGAGATGATCGTGCTGACCCACGGGCATTTCGATCATATCTCCGCGGCGCAGGCGCTGCGTGAAGCGCTCAGAGTGCCCATCGCCGTCCACGAAGCGGACGCCTACATGCTTCCCGACCCACTGGAAAACCGTTCCGCCCTGTTCACCCGCGAACACATCCGCGTGGATAAGGCGGACAGGCTTCTAAAAGATGGCGACGTGCTGGCATTTGGCGACAGCGCGCTTTCGGTGCTGCATACGCCTGGGCATTCCCGCGGCGGCATTGCGCTTGTGGGCGACAGCCTGGCGGTGACCGGCGATACGCTGATGGCCGGCAGCATCGGGCGCTGTGATTTTGAAGAGGGCAACATCAAGGACCTGCAGGACAGCCTTTCCCGGCTGACGCAGCTGGACGAATCGCTGACCATTCTTCCTGGGCACGGCCCGGCCAGCACCATCGCCAGGGAAAAGAAAACCAATCCTTTTTTGACCGGAGACCTGTTGTGATCTATCTAGCCACCAAACCCAAAGACTTTTTCCACGACGCCGACGAGATGCTTCGCATGGTGCTGGGCGATATAAAGGTAATGGCGGCAAAGGGCGCCCAGGACGCGGGCGGCGCGCTTTTTTTTGACGTGTCCGTCCTGCGGCAGGGGGAAAGCGTTCTGGCCGTGGCGGAGCTGTATCAGGACGGCCGCAAGCTGGACAGCGAGCAGGCGGGCGGGCCCGTCCGCGCCCGGACGCGGATGGCCTATATGAAATACGCCCGCCGCCTGATGAAAATCGCGCTGTTTCACCTGCTGCGCCGCCGGTACCCGCACATCGGCGTGCCCTGGGGCTCTTTAACCGGCATACGGCCCACGAAGCTGGTCTATGAGATGATGGGCGAGGGGATGGACCGGGCCGCCGTCCGGCGGACGCTGACGGACATCTACGACGTGCGGGAGGACAAGGCGCAGCTTCTGCTGGACATCGTGGACAACCAGGCGCCGGTGCGCTCAGGCGGATTTGATCCGGCCATCGACGTGTACATCGGCATTCCATTTTGCCGCACACGGTGCGTTTACTGCTCGTTTTTTTCCAGCGATATCGGCAAAGACCGCGCCTACGTAACGGCGTATCTGGACGCGCTGGAGAAGGAGACGGCTTCCATGGCCCATCAGATGCGGGCCGCGGGCAGGAGCGTCCGCAGCCTGTACATCGGGGGCGGCACGCCCACGGCGCTGGATGAGGCGGGATTGGAGCGGGTGCTTGTGATGGCGCAGGACTTTCTTCCCGATTCCGGCGAGTTTACGCTGGAGGCGGGGCGGCCCGACACCATAACGCGGGAGAAGCTCAGGCTGGCCGGGCGCTACGGCGTTACCCGGCTGACCGTCAACCCCCAGACCATGCACGAAAAGACGCTTCAAGTCATCGGCCGGAAGCATACGGCCCGGGAAGTGGTGGAGGCCTTTCATATGGCGCGGGAGGAGGGGTTCGGCTGGATCAATATGGACCTTATCGCTGGCCTCCCCGGCGAGGATTTCGATATGTTTGCCCACTCGCTGGAGCAGGTGACGGCGCTGGAGCCGGAAAACATCACCGTGCATACGCTGGCGGTGAAGCGCTCGTCGAAGCTGCACGAAAACCCGGAAAAGTACGCCCGCGCAGAGGCCGCCGAGGCGGAGCGCATGGTGAGCCACGCGCAGCGCATCCTGCCCGCATACGGCTGGAAGCCGTACTACCTCTACCGGCAGAAGTACATGTCCGGCAACCTGGAAAACGTGGGCTATGCCAAAGGCGGCGCGGTCAGCCGCTACAACATCGACGTGATGGAGGAGACCCACTGCAACCTGGCCATGGGCGCCGGCGGCATCACCAAGTGGTACTACCCGGAAAAGAACCGGCTGGAGCGGACGCCCAACGTGAAGGACGTGCGCCACTATATCGCAAGGATCGATGAGATGATCCGGCGCAAAAAGGGGCTCATCGTTCCGCTGTAAGCGCGTTTTTTGTAAAAGTAAGTCGATTTCCGGCCGGGAAAACTTGTCCCGGTCTTTTCTTTTTTGCCCGTACGGTTTATAATGGATCGGTACTGCGGGCCTTGCCCGGAGCAATGTTTCAAAGGAGTTATCATGAGCGAAAAAGCACTGGTGTTGGGCAATCAGGCCCTTGCAAGGGGCGCGTGGGAAGCGGGGGTCACGGTGGCCGTCGCCTATCCCGGAACGCCTTCAACTGAAATCACCGAGAGTATCGCCGCCTACGGCGAGATTCACGCCCAGTGGGCGCCCAACGAAAAGGTGGCGCTGGAATACGCCATGGGCGCGGCCATCGCCGGGGCGCGCACGCTGGTATGCTTCAAGCACGTGGGTCTCAACGTGGCGGCCGACCCGCTGTTTACCGCCGCCTACACGGGCATCAACGCGGGCCTTGTCATCGTGGTGGCCGACGATCCGGGCATGCACTCGTCCCAGAACGAGCAGGACAGCCGCTACTACGCCAGAAGCGCCCACGTGCCCATGCTGGAGCCCGCCGACAGCCAGGAAGCCATCGACTTTATGAACGCCGCCTATGAAATCAGCGAGCGGTACAATACGCCTGTATTTATACGCACCACCACCCGCATTTCCCATTCGCGCAGCGTGGCGAAGTTGTCCGGGCGCAGGCAGGCGCCGCCGGTTCCCTATAAAAAGGACGCGGCCCGCTTTGTGATGCTGCCGGGCAACGCCAGAAGGCGCCACATCGAGGTGGAAAAGCGGGATAATCTTCTGGCCAGGGACGCCAACGAAATGGCCGTTAACCGGGTCGAGCCGGGGGATGCTTCCCTTGGCATCATCGCTTCGGGCGCCGCCTACCAGTACGCCCGGGAAGCCGCCTGCAAAGCCTCGATGCTGAAGCTGGGGATGGTGCATCCTCTGCCGATGGACCTGATCCGCCGTTTTGCCGAAAGCGTGGACCGCCTGGTGGTGGTAGAGGAGCTGGAGCCGGTCATCGAGGAGCAGATCAAGGCCGCGGGCATCGACTGTGAGGGCAAGGCGCTGTTCTCCCGGCAGGGGGAGCTGTCCACCGCCGTGATTGCGGGGGCGCTGGGCCTTCCCGCGCCGGAGAGTCCCGCCATGGACGCTCTGGTGGTCCGCCCGCCTGTGATGTGCCCCGGATGCCCCCACAGGCCCGCCTACCACGTGATCAACAAGCTGAAGCTCACCGTCATGGGGGATATCGGCTGCTATACGCTGGGGGCGCTGCCTCCTGTTTCGGCCATGGACGCCTGCCTGTGCATGGGCGCCAGCATTCCCATGGCCCACGGCATGCAAAGGGCCCTGGGCGGCGAGGCGGCCAAAAAAGTGGTGGCCGTCATCGGAGACTCCACCTTCTTTCACAGCGGCATCACCGGCCTTGTGGACATGGTCTACAACGGCGGCGCCGGCACGGTGCTGATACTGGATAATTCAACTACCGGCATGACCGGCCACCAGGACCATCCGGGCACCGGAAAAACCCTGAAAAAAGAGATTGCCCAGGCGGTGGACCTGGAGGCGCTGGTAAAGGCTTGCGGCGTGAGGTACGTGCGCAGCGTGGACCCCTTCGACATGAAGGCGCTGGAAACCGCCCTGAAAGAGGAAACCGAACGGGACGATGTCTCCGTGATCATTGTGCGCCGCTCTTGCGCGCTTTTGCCGGGGCAGAGGCATGGGATTTTCCATGTGGACGCGGATGCCTGCCGCCGGTGCAAAAGGTGCCTGACGCTGGGCTGCCCGGCCATTGAGAAAACGGCGGAGCATCCCTTTGTCAATCCTGCGCTGTGCTCGGGATGCGGCCTGTGCGCTGGAGTATGTCCCTTCGGCGCCATCGAGAGAAAAGGAGCGTGAGGCCCATGGATAAGACGGACAGCATCAACATCATGATCGTGGGCGTAGGCGGCCAGGGCACGCTCCTTGCCAGCCGCATCATGGGCGCGCTGGCCCTTTCCGAAGGGCTGGATATCAAGGTATCCGAGGTGCACGGCATGGCCCAGAGGGGCGGCAGCGTGGAAACGCACGTGCGTATGGGCCAGCGCGTCTACTCGCCCCTGGTGCAGATCGGCACCGCCGACGTGGTGCTGGCCTTCGAGCCGCTGGAGGGCGCCCGCTGGAGCCATTATTTAAAACCTGGCGGCGTGCTTCTGACCAACAGCGCCCGGGTGCTGCCCATGCCGGTGATCTCCGGCGCGGCAGAATACCCGGAGGATTTGGATGAGCGTTTGGCGAAAAAAAATATAAAAGTGACGGCCTTTAACGCCACGGTTTTGGCGGAAGAGGCCGGCGATATGCGCAGCGTGAACCTTGTGCTATTGGGCGCGCTTTCAAAGTATTTTCGATTTACCAAGTCGGCATGGCTTGCCGCCATCGCCGATTGCGTACCGGAAAAGACACTGAAAGTCAATACCGCGGCGTTCGAATCCGGACGCGCCGCCGCCCAATAAGCATTGAAGGAGAGCGTTTTAAATGAGCGGTCAATCGATATGGAACCGTACCTATGAATGTATGGACAGGGAGCAGCTTCGCCTTTTGCAGCAGGAGCGCTTCCTGCAGAGCATCGCCCGGGTCTATCACAATGTGCCCTTCTACCGCGAGAAGATGCAGAAGGCCGGATTGTCCCTGTCGGACATCAAGAGCCTGGAGGACATCAAAAAGCTGCCCTTCAGCTACAAGACCGATCTTCGGGACACCTATCCCTACGGCATGTTCGCCGCGCCGCGCAGCGAGATCGTCCGCGTGCACGCCTCCAGCGGCACCACCGGACAGCCCATTGTGGTGGGCTATACGAGAAGGGACATCGAAACCTGGTCGGAGCTGATGGCAAGGACCCTCACCGCAGGCGGGGCGGACGCCTCTTCGGTGATCCAGATCGCCTACGGCTACGGCCTTTTCACAGGCGGCCTGGGCGTCCACTACGGCGCGGAATACATCGGCGCCACCGTAGTGCCCGTATCCGGCGGCAACACGCCGCGTCAGGTGATGCTGATGCGCGATCTGGGCGCCACCATGCTGGCCTGCACCCCCTCCTACGCGCTGAACATCTGCGAAAAGATCGAAGAGATGGGCGTTTTGCCCGACCTGAAGCTGAAATTCGGCGTCTTCGGGGCGGAGGCATGGACACAGGGCATGCGCCGCGAACTGGAGCAGCGGCTGGGTATCCGGGCCACCGACATCTACGGCCTCACAGAGGTCATCGGGCCCGGCGTATCCAGCGAGTGTGAGGTCCAGGACGGCCTGCACATCTTTGAGGACCATTTCTACGCCGAAATCATCGATCCCGAGACCGGGGAGGTATTGCCCGACGGAGCGCAGGGAGAACTGGTCTTCACGTCGCTGACAAAAGAGGGCTTCCCCATCATCCGCTACAGGACCCGCGATTTAACCAGCCTGATGGATGCGCCGTGCCCCTGTGGCAGGACCCACCGCCGCATGCGCAAGATTCTCGGCAGAAGCGACGATATGCTCATTATCCGCGGCGTCAATGTCTTCCCGACCCAGGTGGAGAGCGTCCTGACCGGCCTGGGCAGCGTAGCGCCCCACTACATGATGATCGTCGAGCGCGTCAACCATATGGATACCCTGGAAGTGCAGGTGGAGCTTCTGCCCGACATGTTCTCCGACGAGGTGCGCGTCATGGAGGCGCAGGGCCGCCGTATCCGCGACGCACTGGAATCCACCCTTGGCATTTCCGTAAGTGTCCGCCTGGTAGCGCCCGGCTCCCTGGCCAGAAGCGAGGGCAAGGCCAAGCACGTCATCGACAACCGCAAATTGGATTAAGGGAGGATTTTATACTATGCACGTGAGGCAGTGTTCCATTTTCGTTGAAAACACAAAGGGCAGCCTTGCCAAACTGACGAAGGTCTTAAAGGACAACCACATCAATATGGCCGCCGCCACCAT
Source organism: Christensenellales bacterium (assembly GCA_050944255.1). GTDB lineage: Bacteria > Bacillota > Clostridia > Christensenellales > Maliibacteriaceae > JBMNQS01. Next base: position 7,921 of record JBMNQS010000002.1, read on the forward strand.
CGCCGATACCGAGCACTTCGGCATCCTGCGCGTGGTGTTCGCCGAGCCGGAGCGCGCGGTGGAGGTATTGAAGGAAAATGGTTTCACCACCAAGATCTCGCAGGTCATCGGCTGCGCCGTGCCGGATAGGCCCGGCGGGCTGGCCGACATCCTTCTGGTGCTGGAAGAGGCCGATATCAACGTGGAGTACATCTACTTCTCCGGCATGACCGAAGGCGGGGAGGCCATATTGATCATCCGCGTGCGCGAGCTTGAAAAGGCGCAGGACGCCCTTAAAGCCGCCGGGGTCAAGCTCCTGTCCCACGAGCAGGTGGCGGAGGGTCGATAAAAAGTCATACATCCGCCCTTATTTCAGGGAGCCTCTGGCTCCTTGAAGTGCTTTGCAGTATTATAGCTTAGGAAATCTTACCGTTTGAGAGGAACCGTCCATGCGACCGACAAAAGTTACCGTTCATTTGGAGATTATTGTTCATAATATACGTCAGATGAAGAGCCGTCTTCCAAAAGGCACGAAGCTAATGGCCGTCATCAAGGCCGACGGCTACGGCCATGGCATGCTGCAGGTGGCCAGGGCCGCCATCGCTGCCGACGCGGATTACCTGGGCCTTGCCACGGTGGACGAGGCCGCCGAGCTTCGAAGAGAGGGCATTTACGCCCCGGTGCTGCTCCTGGGGGCGTCGGTGCCCGAGGACGCCTACCAGATGGTGGCCTGCGACGTCATCGAGACCGTTTGGCGGCCCGATCATCTGGGCCCGCTGGCGCAGGCCGCCCGGAAGCTGGGCAAACCGGCCCGCGTGCATATCAAGGTGGACAGCGGCATGGGCCGCATCGGCCTTCGGACAAAGCGGGAACTGTTGGAGATGCTGGAATATATTGGTAGGGAAGAGCTGATTCATCCGGACGGCATCTACACGCATTTCGCCACGGCGGACGAAGCGGACCCTGCGTACCGCGATATGCAGGCGCGGCGCTTCTCGGAGCTTTTGAGCGTGGCCAAGGGCCACTATCCGGACATTATGGCGCATGCCGGAAACAGCGCCATCGCCCTTCACGCCCCCCAGTACCACTACGATATGGTGCGCGTCGGTTATCAGATATACGGCTACGACCCCGGTCCCGGCAATTCCGGCGCCTCCTTTCTGAAACCGGCCCTTGAATGGACCACGAAGATCGCCGATATCAAGTGCCTGCCCAAGGGCGAGGGCGTCAGCTACGGCGTGCGCTACTTCACCGCCTGCGACACCAAGGTGGCGACGCTTCCAGTGGGCTACGCCGACGGGTACCGCCGCGCCTTGACCAATAACGGCTACGTATTGGTCAGGGGCGAGAGATGCCCCATCATCGGCACCGTCTGCATGGATCAGTGCATGATCGACGTGTCGCATCTTCACGATGTTCAAATCGGGGACGATGTGGTATTATTAGGCGGTCAGGGCGAAGACTTCATCAGCGCCGACGAAATGGGCCGATGGCTGTCCACCATCGGCTACGAAATCCTCTGCGGTATCGGCAGACGTGTTCCAAGGAGTTATACGGGTTTAAATGACTGAAAAACTGACGCTTAGAAAAAGCATGAAAACGGCCCTGAAAGGCCTGAAACAAGACGATATGACCAGACAGCAGGACGCCGTCAACGACCTATTGACGCGGTTTTTAGCCGCCAAAGGTTTTCGGCGCGCGCTCTTTTACGTGCCCATTCAAAACGAAATTTCACCCATGGCGGCCATGGAGCGCTTCCATGCGGGCGGCGGGGAAGTGTACCTGCCCGTGTGCACCAGCCGAGATGAGATGCTGGTGAAGAAGTGGAACGGGCAGGACTGCGCGGACTGCGACGCCATGGGCGTGCCCGCGCCGCTGGACGGGGAACTGCTCGGCGATATGAGCGCTCTGGACTGCGTGATCGTGCCCGCGCTGGCCTTTACCTCCATCGGTGCCAGGCTGGGACGCGGCGCGGGGTTCTACGACAAATTCCTCAACGCGCTGCCAGAAAGCGTGCTGCGGATCGGGCTGGCTTGGAATCAGCAGGTTCTGCCCCGGATACCGCTGGAATACCACGACGCGGCGGTGAATATCGTGCTGTTTGAAAACGCCCATATCCACATTTAATGCCCGATCGCGTCGTTTGGGTTTCAAACGCTTGTCCACGGGCTTATGGTTATGGTAAAATGAGGGGCAGGACAGGCCCTTTTGCAAAGGATGGGAGGCCGATATGCGCATTATAGCCGGCTCGGCCGGAGGGCGCCGCCTCGTTTCGCCGCCCGGTCAAAACGCCCGCCCCACCCATGAGCGCGTGCGCGAAGCGGTGTTTTCCATGCTGACGCCGTTTTTGAGCGGCGGCCGGGTGCTGGACCTGTTTGCGGGCAGCGGCGCCATGGGGCTTGAAGCCCTGTCGCGGGGCATGGACGAAGCCATATTCGTGGACGCGGACAGGGGCGCCGTCAGGACCATACAGAGCAACATCGAGGCGCTTGGGTTTAATCGCTGCCGCGTGCTGCACATGGACGCGCTGCGGGCATTGGATCGTGAAAAGGGGCCCTTTGATCTGGCGTTTGTGGACCCGCCGTACGACGCGGGCCTGATGATGCCGGCCCTTGAAAAACTGGCGGCCAACAAACTGATTGCCCCCGGCGCCAGAATCGTCTGCGAAAGACGGTTCGGCGACGAGACGCCGGTGCCGGGCGCCTACGACCTGCTGCGCCGGCGCAGATACGGCATTGCGGAGATACTACTGTTGTCAGAAAGGGAGCTGAAACCATGAAACTCGTCTATCCGGGCAGTTTCGATCCCATTACAAACGGCCATATGGATATCATCCGGCGCGCGGCGGTTCTGGCCGACGAGCTGGTGGTGGCCGTGTTGCGCAACAGCGAAAAGCGCAAGCCCCTCTTCTCCGTGGAGGAGCGGGCCGAGCTGATCCGAAGAAGCGTGGCGGGCATCGAAAATGTGGTGGTGGACACCTTCGACGGCCTTTTGGTGGATTACGCCAGGGGCCAGAAGGCGCAGGCCATCGTCCGCGGCCTGCGGGCCATGAGCGACTTTGAGAGCGAGCTTCAGATGGCGTCGATGAACCATCGCCTGGCGCCGGATATTGAAATGCTGTTTTTAATGACCGGCGGGGAGTACTCGTTTCTTTCCTCCAGCATGGTCAAGGAATTGGGCAGCTACGACGCCGACATCAGCGGCCTGGTGCCCGATGTGATCGTCGATACCGTGCGCAACCGCCTACATCGCGGTACCCGCGTTTAAAAACAAATAGGGGGACTTTTATGAGCGTTATGTCGCTGATCGAGCTATTGCGAACCGAAATTGAGGAGGCGCCCCGCCGCCTCGGCGGCAAAGTGTCGCTTGAACAGGAAAAACTCTTGAATATCGTCCAGCAGGCGGCCGCGGAGCTGCCCTCGGACATCAAGAACGCGGAATACATCGTCAAGGAGCGCCAGCGCATTATCCTTGAAGCCGAGCACGAGGCGGAAAAAATCCTGGAGGAAGCCAGGGTACAGGCCAGAACCATGGTTTCCGAACACGAAATTCTAAAGGAAGCCACCTCCAACGCCCAGAAGATTCTGGCCAACGCCGAGGACAACGCCAAGGCCATCCGCCGCGCGGCCAACGATTACGCCGACGAGCTTCTGGCCGAAATGGAGGAATACGTGGGCAGCCACCTGGAATTGATCCGCCAGAACCGCCGGTCGCTGCAGCGGCCGTCCAAATAAACCCAAACCGAGAGAAAGAAGTGAAACGATGCCGCATATACTCTTAGACGCCATGGGCGGCGACCACGCCCCCAAAGCCATCGTTCAGGGAGCGGTTGAGGCCCTTTTGGCTTACCCCGAAGCGGAGCTGACGCTGGTGGGGCCGGGGGACGCCATTGAAGCCGAACTCTCCGGCGCGAGCTACGACGCCTCGCGCCTTCACATCATGCCCGCCTCCCAGGTGATCACCAATGAGGAGTCCCCGGCGCTGGCCGTCAGGAGGAAGAGGGATTCCACCATGGTGGTGGGGCTGAACATGTTGAAAGATAAGAAAGCCGACGCGTTGATCACCGCCGGCAGCACAGGGGCCATACTGGTGGCCTCGCTGCTGATCCTAAAAACGCTTGCGGGCATTCACCGCCCGGCGCTGGCGCCGCTTCTGCCGACGATAAACGGCCGCGTGATGCTCATCGACTGCGGCGCCAACGTGGATGCCAAGCCCATGCATTTGGAGCAGTTCGCACTGATGGGTTCGGCCTACATGCAGGCCGTGGAGGGGATCGAAAACCCGCGGGTGGGTCTTGTCAACGTGGGCGCGGAGGAGGAGAAGGGCAACGAGCTGACCAAGGCGGCCTATCCGCTTTTGAAGCGGCTGCCCATCAACTTTGTCGGCAACGTGGAGGGCAGGGACATCCTTCTGGACGCGGCGGACGTGGTGGTCTGCGACGCGTTCGCGGGCAACATCATCCTGAAGCATACCGAGGGCATGGCCAAGGCGCTGACTACGCTGCTGAAAAGGGAGCTGACCAGCAAACCCGCCTATAAACTGATGGCCGCGGGCCTTCGGGGCGCGTTCCGCAGCTTCAGGGACAGCATGGATTACACCCAGTATGGCGGCGCGCCGCTTCTGGGCCTGAACGGCTGCGTGATCAAGAGCCACGGCTCCTCGGACCCTACGGCCATCGTCTCCAGCGTCAGGCAGGCCATAGGCTTTGTGGAAAAGGACCTGGTGGGCAAAATCGCCGCAAAACTCAGTGAGATACATGATGCAGGAAATCCCAGCCATCATGAAGAATAAATCATACGCATCAATGTTCTCAAAACTATTTTTGAGTATGGAGGAAACAATTCAATGGTATTTGACAAAGTAAAGGCCGTTATCGCCAAACAGCTTGAAATCGACGAAGAAAAAATTACGATGGAATCGCTGCTTGTGGACGACCTGAAGGCAGACTCCCTGGACATTGTCGAACTGATCTTCAACCTGGAGGAAATCTTCGATATCGCCATTGCCGAGGAAGAGGAAGAACAGGTCCAGCAGATGACCAAGGTGGCCGATATCGTTCATTACATCGAAAGCCGCATCGCTTGAATGCAGCGTTTTTACCGGATTGTGGGATGGAGATCTTTAAAACCGGCAGACCGGTCTTAAAGGTCTCTGTTCATACTCATTGGAGGTGAAACGTGCATGAACCGCGCATACAGAGCGCTTGAAGAAGCCATCGGCTACGAATTCAAAGACAAGAAGCTGCTCCACCTGGCATTGACGCACCGGTCCTACCAGGAGCGCGAGCCCGGCGTCAAGAGCCATAACCAGCGCCTGGAATACCTGGGCGACGCGGTGCTGCAGCTTTACATCAGCCAGGAACTTTACAGCCGTTTCCCCAGCGCCGACGAAAGTGCGCTCTCACAGGCCCGTGCGGCCCTGGTCTGCGAGCAGTCGCTGCGAAAGCGCGCGCGTAAACTGGGCCTGGGAGAGTACCTTTACCTGGGCAAGGGGGAAGAGCAGGCCGGCGCAAGGGACCGGTCGTCCACGCTGGCCGACGCCATGGAGGCGCTCATCGGCGCCATCTATCTCGACGGCGGCCACGACGCCACCAGGCAGTTTGTCATGCGCATCTTCAGTCCCTTTCTGGAGGATATCATGAATCCGGCCAACTGGCTGGACGTAAAGACGTCGCTGATACTGCTGCTGTCGGCCACAGAGGAAATCCCGCTGTATGAGATCGTCCGCGAATCGGGCCCGGACCACGACCGTGAGTTTGAGGCGGAAGTCTCCTACCAGGGGAAATTTCTGGGCCGCGGCATCGGAAAGAGCAAAAAAGAGGCCGAGCGGCAGGCCGCCAGAAACGCGCTTGAAAACTTCAGTAAAACGGAAGGACAGCATCATCTTGGAACTGAAGAAACTTGAACTGTACGGGTTTAAATCCTTCGCGGACCGTACGGAAATAGCCTTCGATCACGGCATCACCGGCGTCGTTGGACCCAACGGCAGCGGCAAGAGCAATATTTCCGATGCCGTCAGATGGGTGCTGGGCGAACAGAACGCCAGGCAGATACGCGGCGCCAAAATGGAGGACGTGATCTTCGGCGGCACGCAGAAGCGCAAGCCCCACGCCTTTTGCGAGGTGTCGCTGTACCTGGATAACCAGGACCAGACGCTGCCCATCGACTTTTCCGAAGTGGTGATCACCCGCAGGCTCTACAGAAGCGGAGAGAGCGAGTACTTCATCAACCGCAACAGCTGCCGGATGCGCAACATCGTGGACCTGTTCCGCGATACCGGCGCAGGGAAAGAGGGCTACTCCATCATCGGTCAGGGCCGCGTGGACGAGCTTCTGTCCAACCGCCCGGAGGACCGACGCGCCGTGTTCGAGGAGGCCAGCGGCGTCTCCAAGTACAAGGCCCGGCGCGAGGAGGCCCGGCGCAAGCTGGAGCACACCAGGGTCAATTTAACGCGCCTTGAGGACATCATCGCGGAGCTTGACGTGCAGATAGAACCGCTGGAAGAGCAGAGCCGAACCGCCAAAGAGTTTCTTCTGTTGCGCGACCAGCTTCGAAACGACGAGATCAATATGTTCATCCACCACTACGAACGGGCGCAAGGCCGTACGCAGGAGCTGGAGAACTCTCTTTCGCAGCTTGAAGCCGAGACTCTCCAAATCCAGGAGGAAGAGCAGAAAATCCGCCTGGAAAACGTGGAGCTGGACGGGGCCATGCAGGTTCTTGAAGAGGAACTGTCCGATCTGCGCCGGCAGCATATGCAGGCGGCCTCCGCCGCCGAGCGCGGCGCCGCCGCCGTCTCGGCGCTTGAAGAGAGCATCGCCCGAAGCGGGGAGGACCTGCAAAAGGGCGAGGCGGACATCGACAGGGAGTCCAGACAGCTGGAGGAAATCGTCCGCCAGATGGACGACATGGCGTCCAGCGCGCTGACCTCCAAGGAAGTGGTAGAGCGGCAAAAAGAAGAGCTTTCCCTGCTGGAAGAGCGCTCAAAGGCGGCGGAAATGGCGCTTTTCGGCAGTGAAACGGCGCTTGAAAACGCAAAGAACGCCATGATGGAGCAGCTCAACCGCATGTCGGATATCCGCGCGCGCAAAGAGCAGTTGTCCACCATGCAAAAGAGCATTGCCGAAAGGATCGGCGAAACCGGGGAGGCGGCCCGCCGCGCAAAGGAGCAGGTGGAGCTGGCCCTCAAGGAGCGGGACGAGGCCAAATCCGCCCTTGAGGAGGCCACCGGCCACAGGGACGCGCTGACAGGGAGGCGCCGGGCGCTGCTTGAGCAGACCGAAGAAAAGACTGCCGGCCGCAGGCAGCTTTCCGAGACGCTGCAAAAACTTGAGAACGAGGCGGGCCGGATGGAGTCGCGCCTTCGGATGCTGAAGGACATGAAGCGCGATTACGAGGGCTTCCAGCACAGCGTGCGCAGCCTCTTGAAGGACGCCGAGCGCAACCAGGCCGTAAAGAGTGCTATTTTGGGCGTGTTTGCCGAGTTGATCACCGTTTCCGAAAACGTTGAGAAGGCCATTGAGGTGGCGCTGGGCGCCGCCATGCAGAATATTGTGACTCAAGATGAGAAGGACGCCAAGAGGCTCATCGAGCACCTGAGAAACAACCGCTACGGAAAAGCCACGTTCCTGCCGCTGTCCAGCGTGCAGCCAAGGAGCCTGTCCGCCCAGGAGAAGCGGTCGCTTTCGGCGGACGGTGTGCTGGGCGTGGCCAGCGAGCTGGTCAGCTTTGATCATGCGTACCGCCCGGCGGTGGAGCACCTTCTGGGGCGCGTGGTCATCGTGCGGGACATGGATACGGGGATTGCCCTGGCCAGGGCCAACCGCTACGCGTTTAGGATCGTGACGCAGCAGGGAGACGTTCTAAACGCCGGCGGCAGCATGACCGGTGGCTCCGGACAGTCCCGCTCCACCAGCCTTCTGGCCCGCGACAGGCAGATCGCCCAGGCCGAGAAAGAGCTGGCCGCCTTTGAAAGGCAGCGGGCGGAGGCGGCGCAGATGAACGAAAAAATGCGCCGGGAGATCGAAAACCTGCGCAGGCAGGCCGCCGGCCTTGAAAACGAGGCGCACCAGGCGGACCTTCTGGTGGCCCGCGAAACCGAGCGCTTTGAGATCCTGGGCGAGACGCTTGCCGACCGGCAGGCCAGGCATCAAAGACGGTTGGACGAAGAGGCTCAACTACAGGAAAGTCTCGCCGATGTCCAGGGCGAACTTGTGCAGATGGATGCCACGGCGTCCCATGAGAGTGAGCGCGTGGTCACCGATGAGGACCTGGCGGCGCTTTCATCAAAGGTGCAGCAGGACAGGGCCGCCTGCGAGGCGCTGCGCGAAGAGCTCTCGGCGCTTCGGGTGCACATCGCCACCACGCAGTCGCAGATGCAGAGCCAGGAGAACCAGCGGGAAATCTTTATCCGCGAAAAGCAGCGACTGTCCCAGAACATCGAAAAGTGGCAGCGGCAGCAGGACCGGCTGCGTGAAGATATGAGCGGCGCGCAGCTTCGGCTGGATGCCCTGATGCGGGAGCTGGAGCAGAGCCGTGCGCAGCAATCGGGCATCGAAAGCCGGTTAAAGGAAGCCGAGCGGCGCCGCGAGGCGCTCCGAAGCCAGTCCAGGGAGTACATACAGGGCATCGAGCAGGCGGCGCAGCGGCTTGCCGACGTGTCCGAACGCAAGCACAAGATGGAGATGCAGAAAATCCGCCTGCAGGCGGACCTGGAAAATCTCCAGAGCCGCATGTGGGACGATTACCAATTGACCTACGCGGGTGCGCTGCCGCTGAAAACCGAGGGCTTTATCATCGCCGGGGCACCCACCCGCATCCACCAGACCCGGGAGAAAATCCGGGCGCTGGGGGATGTGAACGTCAACGCGGTGGAAGAGTACAAGCGCGTACTGGAAAGAAGCGAATACCTGACGGCGCAGCAAAAAGATCTTCTGGATGCCATCGACAACCTCAACGAGGTGATCGACCAACTCCAGCAGAAGATGACGGAGCGGTTCTCCCAGCAGTTTGAGCTGATCAACATCAACTTCACCCGCATCTTCCAGCAGCTCTTCCAGGGCGGCACCGCCAGGCTGATCCTGCAGGACCCGGACAACCCGCTGGAATGCGGCATCGATATCGTGGCGCAGCCGCCGGGCAAAAAGCTGCAGTCCATGTCTCTTTTATCCGGCGGCGAAAAGACGCTGACGGCCATCGCCATCCTCTTTGCGATGCTGTCCATCAAGCCCACGCCGTTCTGCATTCTCGACGAAATCGAGGCCAATCTGGACGACGTCAACGCCGTGACCTACGCGGAGTTTCTGAGAAAATACGCACAGAAAACCCAGTTTGTCGTCATCACCCACAGAAAGCAGTCCATGGAGGCGGCCGACGCCCTCTACGGCGTAGCCATGGAGGAAAAGGGCGTCTCCCGCCTGGTATCGGTGCGGCTGCAGGATTATCATCAGGCGGACGCCTCGTAGCGGCGCGCAGCCTGGGAAGTTACAATACCACAGGAGAAAACCATGGAGAAAAAAGGCTTGTTCGCCCGCTTCAAAGACGGGCTTGCAAAGACGAGAAACGCCGTCACCAAGCGGATTGGTGAACTGTTCCAATACTACACGCAGATGAACGACGAGTTCTTCGACGACCTGGAGGCCATACTCATCGGCGCCGATATGGGCACCATGACGGTGACGGAGGTCATCGACGAGGTTCGCGCCAAGGTGAAGGAAAAGAAGATTGGCGATGCGGACCAGGTGAAAGAGCTTTTGGTGCAGGCCATTTTAAAGCGCATGGACCAGGCGCCGGAGCCGGAGCCCATCGGGAAGAACACGGTGCTTCTGATCGTGGGCGTCAACGGCGTGGGCAAGACCACCAGCATCGGCAAGCTGACTCATAGGCTCAAGGACCAGGGGCACAGTGTGCTTCTGGCGGCGGCGGACACGTTCCGCGCGGCGGCGGTGAACCAGCTCAAAACATGGGCGCAGCGGGCGGATACTACCGTGATTGCCCACGAGCAGGGGGCCGACCCGGCGGCAGTGGTCTACGACGCGCTGGCGGCCAAAAGGGCGCGGGGTATCGACATACTGATCGTAGACACCGCCGGAAGGCTACACAACAAGAAGAATTTAATGAACGAGCTGGAGAAGATTCACCGGGTCATCGGCCGCGAGGCGCCGGACTCAAACCTGCAGACGCTGCTGGTGCTGGACGCCACCACGGGCCAGAACGCCTTGCAGCAGGCCAAGACCTTCGGCGAGGTGACCCATCTGACCGGCGTGGTGCTGACCAAGCTGGACGGGACGGCCAAGGGCGGTGTGGTGGTGCCCATACAGGCGGAACTTCGGATTCCGGTGCGCTACGTGGGGATCGGCGAAGCTTTGGATGATTTACAGCCCTTTGACGCGGAAACCTTCGTGCGGGCGCTGTTTGATTGACGGGAAGGCATCCCCTGACAAAAATACAGGCGTGAAAAAAACTTGACTTTTCCTGAAAAAATGGTGTATACTCATCGCTGTAAAGGGGAAAACCTTTACAGCGATATTTTTAATGGTCCGGACAGTTCTTTTTACTGGAGGGAACTGAAATGGAAAACAAGGTGCGGGGCAGCCTGCTGCTGGCCGTCTACGGGCCGGTTCTGACGCGGCGCCAGCAGGAGATCATGACCCTTTATCTGGACGACGATTTGTCCCTGGCGGAGATCGCGCAGATGCATGGGGTGTCCAGGCAGGGTGTGCACGACACGATCCGCCGGGCGCAGCACGTGCTGGACGAACTGGAGGAAAAACTCGGCTTCGCCGCCAAATACCTGCGGTTTCAGGCTTTGGCGCAAGAGCAGCGGAAAATGATCGGAGAGGACGCATCCGCCGTACTGGACAAGATGCTGGCCCTTTGGGAGGACGAATAAATGGCGTTTGAAGGCTTGAACCAAAAACTTCAGGCAATCATCAAAAAATTAAATAATAAAGGAAAACTCTCGGAAGCCGACGTGAAGGAGGCCATGCGCGAAGTGCGCCTGGCGCTGCTGGAGGCCGACGTCAATTTCCTTGTGGTCAAGGATTTCATCAAAAAGACCACCGAGCGGGCCGTGGGCCAGGAGGTGCTCCAGAGCCTGACGCCGGGACAGCAGGTGATCAAGATCGTTCATGAAGAGCTGATCAACCTGATGGGCAAGCAGGCCGCGCGCCTGTCGTTTGCCTCCAGGCCGCCCACGGTATATCTGCTGTGCGGCCTGCAGGGCGCGGGAAAGACCACGCTGGCGGGGAAACTGGCCGTACACTTAAAAGGGCAGGGCAGAAAACCCATGCTGGTGGCCGGCGACATCTACCGCCCCGCGGCCATCGAGCAGCTTCAGATCGTCGGCGAAAAAGCGGACGTGCCGGTCTTTGAGATGGGCACCGCTTCGCCGGTGGACATCGCTAAGGCCGCCATGGCGCAGGCGCAGAAGCTGGGACGCGACGTGGTGATCGTCGATACCGCCGGCAGGCTTCACATCGACGAGGCACTGATGGATGAGCTCAAAGCCGTCAAGGCCGCCGTGCCCACCCACCAGGTGCTTCTGGTGGTGGACGCCATGACCGGCCAGGACGCTGTGAACGTGGCGCAGGAGTTTGACGCGCAGCTTTCGGTGGACGGCGTGATCCTCACCAAGCTGGACGGCGACGCCAGAGGCGGCGCCGCGCTGTCCATTAGGGCGGTCACCGCAAGGCCCATACTCTTTGCCAGCACCGGGGAGAAGCTCTCGGACCTTGAAATCTTCCATCCCGAGAGGATGGCGTCGCGGATTCTGGGCATGGGCGACATGCTGACGCTGATCGAGCGCGCCCAGGAGGCCTTCGACGAAAAGCAGGCCAGGGAACTGGAACAAAAGATGATGAACGCCTCCTTCACGCTGGAGGACTTCCTCGCCCAGTTCCGCCAGATGAAGAAGATGGGTCCCATGAGCGAACTGATCGGGATGATGCCCGGCCTCGCGGGCAAGGTGTCCCAGGACGATATCGACGAAAAGGCCATTGACCGCATGGAGGCCATCATCTGCTCCATGACCCCCAGGGAGCGCTCCAGGCCCGATATCATCAATTCGTCCAGGAAGCGCAGGATCGCTTCGGGCAGCGGGGTGGACGTCAGGGACGTCAACCAGCTGCTGCGGCAGTTCGAGCAGTCCAGGAAAATGATGAAACAGCTATCGGGCATGACCCGGGGCGGCAAGCTCCCCCGCGGGATGAAGTTCCCGTTTATGTAGGCAAAACCTGCCGTAAGGCGGTTTGTAATATTCAATACTTTAAAGCATTTTGGAGGTATGTACACTATGGCAGTCCGCATCCGTTTAAAGAGAATGGGCGCAAAGAAAGCACCCTTTTACCGCATCGTGGTAGCCGATTCGAGAAGTCCGCGCAACGGCCGGTTCATCGAGGAGATCGGCTACTACAACCCCGTATCCGATCCCGCCGAGCTGAAGGTGGATACGCAGAAGGCCAACGAGTGGATCGGCAAGGGCGCGCAGCCTTCCGATACCGTGCGCGCGCTCTTGAAAAAGGCCGAAGCCGCCGAATAAAAGGCGCCCGCTTGCTTGAGACGGGGCCATGGCCCCGTGAACGCACAGCGCCTTTTTCTTGTGAAGAAGACTTGCAGTCTTGAAATTTCAACTAAAATTCTGGAGGGTAACGACCATGGAAAAATTGCTCGAATACCTTGCGCAATCCCTCGTTGACAGCCCCGGCGACGTATCGGTCACCCGCGTGGAAAACGATCACTCCATCGTCCTTGAACTGCGCGTGGCGCAGGAGGATATGGGCCGCGTCATCGGAAAACAGGGACGCATCGCAAAGGCGATCCGTACGGTGATCAAGGCCGCTACGGCCAACGAGAAAAAACGCGTGATGGTGGAGATCATCTGATGAGCCGCCTGGCCCCGTACCTGGTGATCGCCCGGGTGCTTAAACCCCAGGGGATCGCCGGCGAGCTGAAACTTAAACCCATCACCGACGACGCGGAGCGCTTTTTGTCTCTGCGTCATGTCTTTGTGCCCGCCCCGAACGATCAGATGAAGAAGCTGAAGTTCCGCGCGCTGAGGGTGCACGACGGATTCGTCTACGCAAAGCTGGAGGGGGTTTTTACCCGCGACGACGCGGAGAAAATGCGCGACGTAGTGCTCTACATCGACCGCGACAACGCCGTGGAGCTGCCCGAGGGACGGTATTTTGTGGTGGACCTGATGGGCTGCACCGTGCTGGATAGTAAAGGGGAAGCCTTGGGCACCTTAAAGGAGATCATACAGACCGGCGCCAACGACGTCTACATTATTCAGGGCGAAAACGGGCAGTGGATGCTGCCGGCCCTGAAAAAACTTTTAAAGCGGGTGGACGTGGAGGAAGGCGTCGTGCAGATCGACGAGAGCGGGCTTTTGGAGGTGGATGAAGGTGCGTATTGACGTGCTGACGCTGTTTCCCGAGATGTTCGATTCGGTGCTGGGGGCCAGCATACTCAAGCGTGCCGCCGAGGCGGGGCTTTTGGAAGTCGGCCTGCACAATATCCGCGATTGGGCCGATAACAAGCACAAGCGGGTAGACGATTACGCCTTCGGCGGCGGCACGGGCCTTGTGATGATGCCCCAGCCGGTGTTCGACGCCGTGGAGGCCGTCACGAAGGACTGCGAAGAAAAGCCGCTGAGGATCTATTTGTCGCCTCAGGGCAGGAAGCTGGACGATCACCTGGCCCGGCAGCTGGCCCGGCACGAGCATCTGGTGCTCCTGTGCGGCCACTACGAGGGCGTGGACCAGCGGATCATCGAGAACTGCGTGGACATGGAAATCTCCATCGGCGATTACGTGCTCACCGGCGGGGAACTGCCGGCGATGGTGCTCATCGACGCCGTATCCCGGCACATCCCCGGGGTGCTGGGCAATGAGGACGGCGCAGGGGACGAGTCCTTTGCCAAGGGCCTTTTGGAATATCCGCAGTATACCCGTCCGTCGGATTTCAGGGGGCTTGCGGTGCCGCAGGTGCTCCTGTCGGGCCACCACGCGCAGATTGAAAAGTGGCGCAGGCGAAAATCCCTGGAGAAAACCGCCGCCGTGCGGCCCGACCTTCTTGAGGATGCGCCGTTGACCGACGAGGAAAAACAGTATCTGGAATCGCTGAAAGCCGATAAATTCACAGAGAATTGAAAAAATATTTGTAAATATTATACGCGTGTGATACAATAATCCGCGTGTGAAAAACACTATCTGAACCACGGGCGGTCCGCTGCGCAAGATACTGTGTCATGAACGTCTATGAGAAAAGGAGATTGAAACAAAATGAGTGACATCATCCGTGCCATAGAATCCGAACAGTTCCGGGACGATCTGCCGGCGATCCGCGTGGGCGATACCGTGCGCGTTTCCGTGCGCGTCGTGGAGGGCACCCGCGAGAGGCTGCAGGCCTTTGAGGGCGTGGTCATCGCCAAAAAGCACGGCGGCCTGCAGGAGACCTTCACCGTGCGCCGCGTCAGCTACGGCATCGGCGTGGAGCGCACCTTCCCGGTGCATTCGCCCAGAATCGGCGACATCACCGTGATCAGAAGCGGCAAGGTCCGCCGCGCCAAGCTGTACTACCTGCGCGAACGCTTCGGCAAGTCGGCAAGGTTAAAGGAAATCAGAAAATACTAAAAACCGGCCAAGGCTCGCGGATAATCCGCGAGCCTTTTTTATTGGTCCGTCAGGGCTGGTAAGGATAACGCCTTGCGCCGGTTGCAGGCTCAATTGCATGATTGCCTTGGAAGAATCCGGCAGATGGGGTATAATAGGATAAATTGTGATAAAAAGGTGAGTGCGTTGCAGATACAATGGTATCCCGGCCATATGACAAAGGCCAAAAGGATGTTGCAGGAGCAGCTTCGGCGCGTGGACGCGGTGCTGATCCTTCTGGACGCGCGCATCCCCGCTTCCAGCCTGAACCCGGATATCGAGGCCATGATGCGAGACAAAAAGCGGCTTATTCTTTTGAATAAAGCCGATTTGGCCGACCCCGATACCACGGTGCAGTGGAAGCGCTACTACAAACAGGCGGGTATGGATGTGCTGGAGCTGACCAGCACGCGCAAAAATGCCCGCAAACAGGTATTGTCGGCCGTTGAGGCAGCCGTAAAGGGCCGCGTTGACGCCATGGCCAAAAAGGGCGTAAAAAAGATCGTCCGGGTGATGGTGGCGGGGGTGCCCAACGTGGGTAAATCCACGCTGATCAATATGCTGGCGGGCGGGGCCATGACCCGCACCGCCGACAGGCCCGGCGTCACCCGCGGGCGGCAGTGGATCCGCATGGGCGATTATCTGGAGCTTTTAGATACGCCGGGCCTCCTGTGGCCCAAATTCGACGATCCGGTGACGGGGATGCATCTGGCCTTCTGCGGGAGCATACGCGACGAGATCACCGAGGCCTGGCAGCTCTGCTGCGCGCTGCTGGATGAACTGAAAGAGCAGGCGCCGCAACAGCTCGCGCAGCGGTATAAACTGGCTTCCTTGGCCGATACCGGCGAGGAAATATTGATCGATATATCGAAAAAGCGGGGTTTTTTGCTCCGCGGCGGGCAGGTGGATACCGAGCGCGGCGCCCGCGTTGTGCTGGACGAATTCCGCGATGGGCGCATCGGGCGCATCAGCCTTGAAAAGCCGCCCGAGGGAGGCGCGGCATGACCGAAAAAGAGCGGCTGCGGCTGCTGGAGATCACCAAAATTGAGCGTGAGCTGATGGACGGCGGCATAACCATGATCGCCGGCATGGACGAAGTGGGCAGGGGCCCCCTGGCGGGACCGGTGACGGTGGCCTGCGTGGTGCTGCCCGTGGACAGTCCCATCGCCCATGTGAAGGACTCCAAAAAGCTCACCCCGAAGCGGCGCGAGGAGCTCTACGATCAGATCATGCGCGCGGCCGCCTGCGTGGCCGTCATATCCGAGGACGAGGCCGCCATCGATGCGATCAATATCCTGGCGGCCACAAGGCGCGCCATGGAAAAGGCGGCGGCGGAACTAAATCCGGTTCCGGACGTCTTTTTAGTGGACGCGCTGGACAATCTGAATCTGCCCGCGCGCGGCCGGGCCATCATCGGGGGCGACGCGCTGTGCTACAGCATTGCCGCGGCGTCTATTATCGCCAAGGTCCGTCGCGACAGGTACATGCTTGAAATGGACAAACTGTATCCACGCTACGGCTTCGCCAGAAACAAGGGGTACGGCACGGCGGAACACATCGCGGCCATCAAGGCGCACGGCCCGTGCCCGATACACAGAAAGAGCTTCCTGAAAAAAATCCTCGGTGAGCGGCATGGATAAAATCTCTCTTGGCAAAAGCGGGGAAGACCGTGCGGCGGATTACTTTGTATCGCAGGGATATAGTGTGCTGGAGCGGAATTTCCGTACGCGCCGCGGCGAGATCGACCTGATCGTCCAAAGAGACGGCATTTTGGCGTTCGTGGAGGTCAAGACGCGCGCCGGCCGACGTTTCGGCGCGCCCATGGAGGCCGTAACCGCAAAAAAACGAATAACCATCATCAAGGTGGCGCAGGAATATATGCAGAAAAACCCGGACAGTTCCCATCAACAAATGCGCTTTGATGTGGTAGAATGTATGCAGCATACGCTGAAGCATTTGCCTGATGCCTACAGGCCATAGCCCCCGCAGAAAGCAAATTTTGGAGGCAACTTATGTCCTTGAAAAAGAAAGTCTTTATATGCGTTGTCCTGATCATTTTTCTGATCGGCCTTTCGCCTGCCGCGCTTGCGGACGACGACCTTCCCGACTACAGCGGCGATAAAAACATGTGGGTCATGAACCAGGGGGACATGATCATGGACGCCTGGATCTTCTGGCCGATGCTTTTGATGATTTGCCTGCTTTTCGGCGGGCTCGGTTTTTACGTGCTGAAACAATGGGGGAGAGAGGATCGGAGCCTCTTAGAGGACAGGCCGGAAAAAACATTCGTTATCGGGGTTTTCGCCGCCGCCGTCATCCTGCGCATGGTGCTGGCGATGGTATTTTGGGGGCATGGAACCGATATGTCCTGCTTTTCCGCCTGGGCGCTGCGCATGGTGGGCCTGGGTCCCGCGGAATTCTACGCGCCGGAGTATTTCTCCGACTACCCCCCGGGCTACATGCTGGTGCTGGGGGCGCTTGGGCTCATTGTCAACGGCCTTGGCCTTGCGCATACGCAGCCGCTGTTCTGGCTGATCATCAAGCTGCCGGCTATTATCTGCGACGTGCTGCTGGCCTACGTGCTCTACAGGTATATAGCCAGGCGCTATGGCCCGAAAAAGGGTTTTCTGTTCGCGCTGCTGTTACTGCTCAATCCGGCCCTGTGGGGCAATTCGGCCCTGTGGGGGCAGATCGATTCGGTGCTGACGCTGCTTCTGGTGATGTGCTTTATCATGCTGGACGAGGACAAGCTGTGGCAGGGCTGCCTCCTTTTTACGCTGGCGCTTTTGATCAAGCCGCAGGCGCTGATGGTGGGGCCGGCGCTCCTGTGGTACGCCGTGGATTATTTCAGGCGGCACAAGAAGGCGGCTATACGGCCCGCGCTGACGGCGCTGGCGGTGACCGTCCCCACGGTGGTTGCCGCCGCATTGCCCTTTAGCCCGAACCAGCACTGGAGCTGGCTGTTTGAAAAATATGCCGAGACGATGCGGTCGTATTCGGTGTCCACGCTGAACGCGCCCAACGTGTTCGGACTGTTCAATTTGAACTTCCTGCACAGCGACGCCGTCAGTTCGCTGGGATTGACCTATTCGCATCTGGGGTGGCTGGGCATCGCCGTATCCTTCGCGCTCACATTCTGGGTATGCTGGAAAAACCGCGGGGAAAAGGGCGCTTTGATGCTCTCCTCGGCGGTGATGATCATCGCGGCGTTTATGCTGGGCCCCAATATGCACGAACGCTACATTTTTCCGGGCATCATTTTCCTGTTCTTCGCCGCCGCGCAGAAAAAGAACCTGTGGTACGGCGTGATTGCCAGCGCTTTGTCGGTGGTGCAGTTCATCACCATTATGGTGGTGCTGCGGGTGTTTCTGCTTCCGGACAATTACCCGCTGTTTCCGCTGTTGTCGCTGGCGAATATGGTGCTGTTTATCTGGCTGATGGCCATAGCTTTGCGGGAGGATAAAATCATGGATGCGCAAGAACGCAGATTGATCAGGGAAGAAAGGCGGCAGCGAAGAAAAGAGCGCCTGAGGCAAAGGACCCTCGGGGAAGACAAGCCCTACAAGAAGGTGAAATGGACGCGCATCGATATCATTTTGATAGCGCTTCTGACGCTGTCCTACGGCGTGGTAGGCATGAGCCGCCTGGGCGAAAAGGAATTTCCCCAGACGTTCTGGAAGCCGGAAAGCCGGAAAATGCAGTACATTCTCGATTTCGGCTACAGCGTAGAATTTGATATGACGGCGACACTGGCCTCCATCAACGACGGCAAGTATACGCTTTCCTTCTCCGATGATCCGCAAAGCTGGGACCAGGAAGAGTACGACGTGGAACAGGAAGTGGTCTTTACCGACTTTTTCACCTGGAATCAGGTGGATCTTTCGGGCAAAACGGCCCGTTATGTCCGCATCACGCCGGATACCCTCGGTTTCCGTATGCTGGAAATGGGCTTTGTGGACGTCTCGGGCAACATCATCACACCGGTGATATACGAGGCGCCCCAGGAGGAAGAGCCCCTGAGCCATGCCTTTGACGAGCAGTATCTGGTCAAAAAAAACACCGAGTATATGTCCAGCATGTACTTCGACGAAATCTACCACGCCCGGACCGCCTATGAGCAGATCCGCGGCTGGAGAATCTATGAATTGACCCATCCGCCCCTTGGCAAGAACATCATGATGCTGGGCATTGAGCTCTTCGGCATGACGCCCTACGGCTGGCGCTTTACCGGAGCACTGGTGGGCGCACTCATGGTGCCGGCCATGTACGTGCTGGGAAAACTGCTCTTTGGAAAGAGCCGGTACGCATTCATCACCGCGTTTTTGATGGCGGTGGACTTCATGCATTACGCCCAGACACGCATCGCCACCATCGATTCCTATTCGGTATTATGGATCATCCTCATGTACATCTTCATGTGGCTGTACCTCAAGGGCAACTTCTACGACACGAAGCTGTGGAAGACACTGGTGCCCCTGGCGTTTTGCGGCATCTTCTTCGGGATCGGCGCGGCCACCAAATGGATTTGCATCTACGCCGGCGGCGGCCTTGCGGTGCTGTTTTTCTTCACGCTGCTGCGGCGCTGGCAGGAATACCGCTTCGCCAAAAAAAATCTGTACGGCGATACGAACATCACCGCGCAGATGCGCTATGAGCACATCGTCAGCCGCTTCCCCAAAAATGTGCTGATCACAATCGCATGGTGCCTTCTGTTCTTTATAGTGGTGCCGTGCCTGATCTACTACGCGTCCTACGCGCCCTATGTGGGCACGCCCAACCATCAGGACATGAACCAGCTTGAAATCGTACTGAACAACCAGCAGTACATGTGGAAATACCACCGATACGACGTGCTGGAATTGGTGGGCGACACGCCGCATCCCTATGAATCCAGGTGGTATACGTGGCCCGTCATGGTGCGCCCCATCTTCTACTTCATGGGTGAAAATATGGGTGAAGGGCTCACCGCGGGCATCTCCTCCTTCGGCAACCCGGCCGTATGGTGGGTGGGCCTCATCGCCGTATTCTACGCCGTCTGGGCGCAGATAAACCGCCGAAGAAAGCCGGAACTCTACTGCGTGAACGAGCATCCCTCAAGCGATCTGCGTACGTTCATCTGGATCGCCCTTGCGGCGCAGTTTCTGCCCTGGACTATCGTGCCGCGCTCCACGTACATCTACCACTACTTTGCCAGCGTGCCCTTTATCATACTGCTGATCGTGCTGATGATCAAGGATTTCCTGGAGCCAAGGCCCGAAAGCAAGGCGCGGCAGTGGACCGTGGGCATTTATCTGGTGGCGGCGCTTGTGCTCTTTGGGATGTTCTACCCGCTTTTAACCGGCATTGTGATTCCCACATGGTACGCCGCCGCGCTGCGCTGGCTGCCCTCCTGGGTGCTGTACAAGTATTGGGAATGAGGAGGACCGCCTTTGCTTGCCAGGATAAAAAGTTTCGGGCTTTCCGGACTGGAAGGCTACCTTGTGGAGGTGGAGGCCGACATCTCCACCGGCCTTCCTTCTTTTGATACCGTGGGACTGCCCGATGCGGCGGTGAAGGAATCCAGGGAGCGGGTCCGCTCGGCGCTGAAAAACAGCGGCTTTGATTTTCCTCTGGCGCGCATTACGGTAAACCTGGCGCCGGCGCACCTGCGCAAGGAGGGGCCCATCTACGACCTGCCCATCGCCATCGGCATCCTGGTGGCCACGGGGCAGGTGCCCGGGGAGGCCGTAAGGGACACGCTGATACTGGGCGAGCTTTCCCTGGGCGGCGAAGTGCGGCGCGTGCTGGGCGTGCTGCCGATGATGATCTCCGCCAGGAAGCAGGGCATTACAAAGGTGATCCTGCCGGGGGACAACGTCAACGAGGCGGCCTGCATCGACGGACTGGAAGTCTATGCGGCGGAGAACTTGTCCGAACTGGCCGGCGCGCTGTGCGGGCACGGCGAGCTTGTCCGGGTGCCCCACGCCGTATGGGACAGCCGGACGGTTGCGCAGCAGGCCCGCTATGAACTGGATTTAGCGCAGGTCAAAGGCCAGCAGAGCGCCAAGCGGGCGCTGGAGATCGCCGCGGCGGGCGGCCATAACCTATTGATGGTGGGACCGCCGGGCTCCGGAAAGACCATGATGGCCCGGTGCCTGCCGTCGATACTCCCGGCCATGAGTTTTGAAGAGGCGCTGGAAGTCACGAAAATACACAGTGTGGCCGGCATGCTGGCGTCCGGCGACGGGCTCCTCAGCGTTCGCCCGTTCCGCGCGCCGCACCATACCGCCAGCGTGCCCGCCATGATGGGCGGCGGCGTCACCGCCAGGCCCGGCGAGATCAGCCTGGCACATCTAGGGGTGCTCTTCCTGGACGAATTCCCGGAGTTCCCCAAGCAGGTGCTGGAGTCTCTGCGCCAGCCGCTGGAGGACGGTACCATCCACGTGGCCAGGATCAACGCTAGCGTCTTGTATCCGGCCAGGGTGATGCTGGTGGCGTCCATGAATCCGTGCCCCTGCGGCCATCTGGGCAGCGGCCGGCACGTATGCAAGTGTACGCCGTACCAGATCGCCGTCTACAGGCGGCGCATCAGCGGCCCTCTTCTGGATAGGATCGATATGCAGATTGAGGTGGACCCGGTGCCGGTATCGGCCCTTTCGGACGCGGCGCAGGGGGAGGAGCCCTCCAGTGAGGTCAGAAAGCGGGTGGAGGCGGCCAGGGCGCTGCAAAGGGAGCGATACAAGGGCGAGACGGGCATCTACAGCAACACGCAGTTGGATGCAAAGCGGCTGCCGCAGTACGCCCTGATGCAGGACGCGGCCAAAGAAATGCTGGAGCGCGCCTTCGAGCTTTTGAAGCTGTCCGCCAGGGCCCACAGCCGGATCATCAAAGTGGCCAGAACCATCGCCGATCTCGCGGGCACCGATACCGTAGGCGTAGAGCAGATTTCCGAGGCCATACGGTACCGGTCGCTGGACCGGAAACACTGGGACGTCTGAAGGAGGCTCTATGGCGTACACCGAAAGGGAAAAGGCATGGATATGGCTGTCCGGCTTCGAGGGCATGGACGCCCACAGGTTTGATTGCGTGCTGAGCGTTTTTCCTGATCCCAGGGACGTGATGGAGTCGGGGACCAGGGAAAACCTCTCTTTTTTGCAGAATCCGAAACTGATCGAAAAAATTCTTTCCCGCAGGTCCCGGGACTATTTGGACGATTATCTGGATATGCTGGATGAAAAGGGCATACGCTGCCTCATCCGCGAAAGCGGCGGCTTCCCGCCGATGCTCCGCGGCATCCCCATGGAGCCGGCGGTATTGTACGTGAAAGGACGGGACGACGTGCCGCTTGAAAAATGCATCGCCATGGTCGGCTCCAGGCGGTGCAGCCGCTACGGCCTTGAAATGACGGGGCGCATCGCAAAGGGCCTGGCCGCCCAGGGCGTGGTTACCGTATCGGGCCTTGCCCGGGGCATCGATTCGGCCGCTCACCGCGCCAGCCTGGAGGCAGGCGGCATGACCATCGGCGTTTTGGGCTGCGGCGTGGACGTTGTCTACCCGGCGGAAAACGAAAGGCTCTTCCGGGACGTGATGGAGCGCGGCATGATCATCTCGGAATATCCGCCGGGCACGACTCCCCATAAAATGAATTTTCCACCCAGAAACCGGATCATCAGCGGGCTTTCTTCCGGGGTAGTCCTGATCGAGGCGCAGGAGAAAAGCGGCACCATGATCACCGTGCGGCACGCCACGGAGCAGGGGCGCGAAGTTTTCGCCGTGCCGGCCAATATTACGTCCCCGCAAAGCTACTGGCCCAACCGGCTGATCCGCGAAGGCGCCGCGCTGGTGCTGGACGCGCAGGATATTCTGTCGGAGCTCAGATGGGATACCGTGGATAAAAAAGCGTCGGAAAAGGGACGCGAAACGCTGGAGGACCTGATCCTCGGCGACGAGGAGGCCCTGATCGTGGCGGCGCTGATGAAAGGCGAAATGATCGTGGATGAACTGTGCATGGTCACGGGTCTTTCGGCGCAAAATCTCAATGTGCACTTGACAACGCTGGAAATGCAGGAAATAATAGAACAGTTCCCCGGCATGCGCGTAGCGCTGCATAACAAGTACGGGGTGTAATACGCAGACAATACACTATAGGAGGAATTTATGGCGTCACGAAAGCTCGTCATTGTGGAATCTCCGGCCAAGGCAAAGACCATTGCGAAATTTCTCGGCAGTGGCTATAAGGTAGAGGCGTCCAAAGGACATGTGCGTGATTTACCAAAAAGCCAGTTGGGCGTTGATATAGAAAACAACTTTGAACCCAAGTACATCACCATTCGCGGCAGGGGAGACATCATTAACCGTCTAAAAAAAGAAGCCAAGGGCGCCAGCCGGGTCTATCTGGCGACGGACCCGGACCGGGAGGGCGAAGCCATCTCCTGGCATCTGGCGCACCTTCTGAAGCTGAACCCCGAGGACAAGTGCCGCATTGCCTTCAATGAGATCACCAAGGATGCCGTCAAGGGCGCCATCCGCTCGCCCCGCCAGATCGACCTGAATTTGGTGGACGCCCAGCAGGCCAGGCGACTTCTGGATCGTCTGGTGGGCTATCAGATCAGCCCGCTTTTATGGCGCAAGGTCAGAAAGGGCCTTTCCGCCGGCCGAGTGCAGTCGGTGGCCACCAGGATGGTCTGCGACAGGGAAGAGGAAATCGATCACTTTGTGCCCAGGGAATACTGGTCCATCGTAGCCGAACTTAAGGCCGACGGCGTGCCCCTTGAAGTGGAGGCGCAGTTCGTGGGGCTGGAGGATAAAAACGATAAGCTGCCTCTTCATAGCCGGCAGGACGTGGATAACGTCCTTCGCGCTCTCAAGGGCCAGAAGTACACGCTGAAAAAGCTGGAGACCACCAAAAAAAGCGTCCGGCCCGCCGCGCCGTTTACCACCAGCAGCCTGCAGCAGGAAGCCTCCAGGAAATTCGGATTCTCCACCAAGCGCACCATGGTGCTGGCGCAGCAGCTTTACGAAGGCATCGAGGTGGAGGGCCATGGTCTGGTGGGTCTTGTGACGTACATCCGCACCGACTCGGTGCGCATAGCCCGGGAGGTGCAGGCAGCCGCCAAGGAAATGATCCTTGAAAAGTACGGCGAGGCGTACGCGCCTGAGGAGTTCAATGTGTTCAAGGGCCGAAACGGCTCCCAGGACGCCCACGAAGCCATCCGTCCCACCACGCTGGAGCTTTCGCCGCAGGAGGTCAAGGCTTCTCTTTCAAGGGATCAGCACAAGCTGTACACGCTGATCTACAACCGGTTTCTGGCCAGCCAGATGACCCCGGCCGTCTATCAGAGCCATACGGCCCACATCGCGGCCGCCGGATACCGTTTCCGCTGCAGCGCAACGAGCCTTCTTTTTCCCGGCCACCGGATCGTCTATACGCAAACCGAGGAAAACGGCAGCGAGGATACCGCCGAAAAGCTGGACGAGCGCCTGCAGGAGGGGATGGTCTTTTCGGAAAAATCCATCAACACCCAGCAGCACTTCACCGAGCCGCCGGCCAGGTACAACGAGGCCACGCTGGTGCGGGCGCTGGAGGAAAAGGGCATCGGCCGCCCGTCCACCTACGCGCCGATCATCTCCACGATCCTGGACAAGGGCTATGTGGAGCGCATGAGCGGCAAGGGCAAGCCTCTGGCGCCCACGGAGCTTGGCACCATCGTGACACAGCTGATGAAGGAGTATTTTTCCGACGTGGTGGACATTGAATTCACCGCCGACCTTGAAGAAAAGCTCGACGGCGTGGAGACCGGCGACGCGGATTGGCGCCGGGTACTGGAGGATTTCTACGGGCCCTTTGAAAAAACGCTGAAGCATGCCGATGAGAGCATCGAAAAGATCACCATCGAGGATGAGGTCAGCGATATCCCCTGCGAGAAGTGCGGCGCGCTCATGGTGATCAAAAACGGGCCTTACGGCAAGTTCTACGCCTGCCCCAACTATCCCGAATGCAAGAACATCAAGCCCATTTTGCAGAGCATCGAGGCCCCGTGCCCCAAGTGCGGCAATAAGATACTGGTCCGCCACAGCCGGAGGGGCCGTGTGTTCTACGGCTGCGAGAAATACCCGGACTGCGATTTCGTGTCCTGGAAAATGCCCGTGAAGGACCCGTGTCCCGAGTGCGGCGGCATGATGGTCAGGAAGCGGACCACAAAGCGCGGGCAGGAGAACGAATGCACCAATGCCGAGTGCGGCCATATCATCACGGTGGAGCTTTCCGAGGAAGAGGAAGGTTAAGTCTTCATGCAGCAGCAGGTGAAAGTCATCGGCGCCGGCTTGGCCGGATGTGAGGCGGCATGGCAGATTGCCCGCCGCCATATCCCGGTGCGTCTGTATGAAATGCGGCCGGAAAAAATGACGCCGGCGCACAGCGGCGGCGGCTTTGCGGAGCTGGTATGCAGCAACTCTCTGCGCTCGGGCCGCCTGGAGAACGCCGTGGGGCTTTTAAAAGAGGAGATGCGGCGGCTTGATTCGCTGATCATGCGGGCGGCGGACGAAACCCGCATACCCGCGGGCGGGGCGCTGGCGGTGGACCGTGAGGCGTTCTCGCGGTATGTGACGGGGGCCCTGCGGGAGAACCCGCTGGTTGAGATTGTCCGCGGGGAAGTGACGGAAATCCCGGAGGGGCCGTGCATTATCGCCACGGGCCCTTTAACCAGCGATGCTCTGGCGCAGGCCGTCGCCGACCGGTTTTCCGCGCAGTACCTGTCCTTTTACGATGCGGTGGCGCCCATCGTCACGGCGCAGTCGCTGAATATGGACATCGTCTTTGCCGCTTCCCGGTACGACAGGGGAGAGGACGATTACCTCAACTGCCCCATGAATGAGGCGGAGTATCACGCCTTTTGGGAGGCGCTGACGCAGGCCGATGTGGTGGAGCCCCACAGCTTCGAGGACTTTAAAGTTTTCGAGGGCTGCATGCCCATAGAGGCCATGGCCGAAAGGGGGCTCCTGACGCTGGCCCATGGGCCCATGAAGCCCGTGGGTCTGACAGATCCCAGGACGGGGAAGCGTCCCTTCGCCGTGGTGCAGCTCCGGCAGGAGACGAAGGATAAAAGGCTCTACAACCTGGTGGGTTTCCAGACCAGGATGAAGCACAGGGAACAAAAACGGGTGCTGCGGATGATTCCGGGACTTGAGAACGCCCAGTTCGTCCGCTACGGCGTGATGCACAGAAATACGTATTTAAATGCTCCCGCGCTTTTAAATCGGCATTATCAGGTCAATAATGATAAGAGCATCTTTTTCGCCGGACAGATCACTGGCGTGGAAGGTTACGTGGAATCGGCTTCCAGCGGCCTTGTTGCGGGCCGGTGCATGGCGGCGATGCTCAAAAAAGAGCCCATGCCCGAATTTTCTCAAAGGACGGCCATCGGAGCGCTGGCGCACTATGTGCACAGCGGAAACGGGCGGGATTTCCAGCCCATGAACGTTAATTTCGGGATCATGGAGCCGCTGCGCGAACGCATCGCCGGCAAGAAAGAGCGCTACGCGCGCATCGCCCGGCGCGCGCTGGAAGAAATACAATCGGTTCAATCCCGATAAAAAGCCGTTTTGTCCTGTTGTGGAAACGGAGAGCTTGTGATATAATGCTTCACAATGGGATGATATTGGTCTATTGATCGGTATTATAATAAATTGAATGGTACGCGACTTGCAGTTAACACGGCGATATTTGATTCGTACGGGACGGAAGTTGTGCGATGAGGATTTCACCGCAAATACGTTCAAGTGACCATGTTTGGTTCCTTCAATGGAGAAGAACATGTTCTTTGAATGTGGTGCGCGTTCCGTCTGGAGGATAGAGGAGAAATATGGCAACAACAAAAACCAAATTACGCATTATCCCGCTCGGCGGCGTCAATGAGTTCGGCAAAAATATGACCGTTTTCGAATATGGGGACGATATGTTCCTGCTGGACGCCGGCCTGATGTTCCCGCAGGAGGAAATGCTGGGCATCGATTACGTGATCCCCGACTATACCTACCTTTCCATCAACCGGCATAAGCTGCGCGGCATTGTCTTTACCCACGGCCATGAGGACCATATAGGGGCCATACCCTACATCTACAGGCAGTTTCCGGTGCCGCTGTACGGAACCAACCTGACCATAGGCCTGGTCAACAACAAACTGCAGGAGCACGGCCTGAAAGCCGACGCTACCGTAATGGGGCCCGGCGATAAGCTGACCATGGGCAGCTTTACCATCGAGTTTTTCAAGGTCAACCATTCCATCGCCGGCTCGGTGGGCCTGATCATCACAACGCCTGTGGGCGTGGTGGTGCACACCGGCGATTTCAAGATCGATTACACGCCGGCGGACGGCGAGATGATCGATCTGCCCAGGCTCTCGCAGATCGGCAAGAAGGGCGTCCTGTGCCTGATGTCGGACTCCACCAACGCCGAGCGCAGGGGCTATACCATGAGCGAGAAAATCGTGGAAAAGGCCTTTACGCGCTATTTCCGCGAGGCCCCCGGCCGCATTGTGGTGGCCACGTTCGCCTCCAACATCCACCGCGTCCAGCAGGTGGTGGACGAAGCGGTGAAAATGGGCCGGAACGTCTGCTTTGTGGGCAGGAGCCTGATCAATGTGTCCAACGTGGCCATCGCGCTGGGCGAATTGACGATCCCAAGCGGCATACTGGTGGACCTGGAGCAGGTGAAAATGTTTGACCCGAAGGATCTGGTCATCGTCACCACCGGCAGCCAGGGCGAGCCCATGAGCGGCCTTGCGCGCATGTCCACGGACGACCACCGCCAGGTGGAAATATACCCCGAGGATACGGTGATCATCTCCGCCTCCAGCATCCCCGGGAACGAGAGGCACATCTCCCAGATGGTCAATCAGCTGCGCAAAAAGGGCGCGCAGGTCATCTACGACCCGGCGGCGGACGTGCACGTTTCTGGCCACGCCTGCCAGGAAGAGCTCAAGCTGATACTGGGTCTTGTAAAGCCCAAATACTATATCCCCGTGCACGGGGAATACTCCAAGCTGGTGGCCAATGCGGAATTGGGCCAGATGATGGGCCTCCCGCCGGAAAATACGTTTGTGGTGGAACTGGGCGAAGTGCTGGAATTTACGAAAACCGGCGCCGAGCATATCAAGGAGCCCGTTCCCTCCGGGCAGCTTCTCATTGACGGAGCGGGCATCGGGGACGTGGGCAATATCGTTCTTCGGGACAGGCGCATCCTGTCCCAGGACGGACTGATGGTGGTAGTGGTGGCCTTTGAGAAGGAGTCGGGACGCATCGTATCGGGTCCGGACCTCATCTCGCGCGGCTTTGTGTACGTGCGCGAAGCCGAAGATATGATGGACGAGGCCCGCGGCGCCGTCCTGACGGCGCTGATGCAGCAGGAACTGCATACCGTGGGCGAGTGGTCGCCTATCAAACTTCTGATCCGCAACACGCTGCGCGATTTCTTTTATCAACGCTTAGGCAGAAGCCCGATGATTCTGCCGGTAGTCATGGAGGTGTAGGTTTTGAACGTATACGATCAGGCTCATGTGCTGGCGGCGGTGCTGAAACGCTGCGAAGAATATCAGAAATATAAAAAGACCCGCGAGGAGGCCTTCAAGCTGGAACAGAACGTAAAGCTGATCCAGAATTTTAAGAAGAAGCAGTTTCAGGCCCAGGCGGCGCTTCTCTCCGGCGAGAAAATCGACGACAAGACCATGGAAGAGCTCAAGAACATGGGAAACGTCATGCAGTTCAATAGAGAAGTCAGTGAGTTTATGGCCGCGGAATACCAAATGAACCAGATGATGAGCGACGTGTTCAAGATTCTGGGCGAGGCCGTGGATCTGAATCTGGACTTTATGAACGAGCAGGAATAATTTTTTCGGCAAATATCATGCGGCGCGTTGCGTCGCATATTTTTTGGGATGTTTTCAGACATTATTCATAAAAACACAAGCCCTCCCGCCATGGCGTACTTGCGGGATTCCACCGGGCCGACTATAATAAATAGGGTAAAGATGTCGATAAGGAGATTTCTCATGGAATATAGGAACACTCAAGGGAAAAATAAGCGGCCCGCCGTGCGGCGCAGCCAGGACGAGCGGGTGGTGGAGCTTCCAAGCTATTTAAAGCCCATCCTCTCCGTCGCCCGGGCGCTGACCGTGTTTTTGATCAGCCTGTGCATCGTGGGGGTCACGCTCTATTTCGGGGTCAATTCCCTGTACACCAGCTATGTCTCTCCCGTGGATGAAAACGACAGTACCGCCGTTGAGTTTACCATCGAGCGCGGCGCGTCGCTGTCGGAGGTGTCCCAGAACCTGGAGGAAGCCAATCTGGTGCGCCATAAGGGCATCTTCAAATACTACGTGGAGTTCACCGACCGTACCAAGGATATCAAAAGCGGCATCTATACGCTCAACCGCTCCATGACCATGGACGATATCATCGCTGAAATCTCCCGGGGCACGGCCGCGGGCAACACCATGGATATCCTGATTATTGAGGGCACCACGGTGGAACAGATGGCCGCGGCCATCAAAAAACAGATGACCGATAAGCGGGTTCCGTTCAATGAACAGGAGTTCCTTGAAATCTGCAAGGAGCCCAGCGAATCGCTGACGGCGGATTACCCGTTCCTGGCTACGCTGATGGAACAGGACAACCTGGAAGATCGAAAATACGCCTTGGAAGGCTACCTGTTCCCGGCCAAGTACGAAATATACACCGATTCCAGCGCCGAGGCCATCGTCCGCAAAATGCT
Source organism: Christensenellales bacterium (assembly GCA_050944255.1). Classification (GTDB taxonomy): domain Bacteria; phylum Bacillota; class Clostridia; order Christensenellales; family Maliibacteriaceae; genus JBMNQS01. Next base: position 37,296 of record JBMNQS010000002.1, read on the forward strand.
CAGCGCCACCAGCAATATATTCGGCAACGCCGACTTCCAGGCAAAATTCATCAACCAGGATATGACCATGGACGAAGTCCTGACGCTGGCGTCCATCATTGAAAAAGAGGGCACGAAGGATACTTTTAACAAGATTTCCGCCGTATTCCACAACCGGCTTAAAGCCGATATGCACCTGAGCAGCGACGTGACGGTGCAATACATCACGGGCAAGGTGAGCGTGGCCATGACCGACGGCGAAATCAGCGTGGAATCGCCGTACAATACTTATAAAAACAAGGGACTTCCCATCGGGCCCATCGCGGCGCCGGGGCTTGCGGCCATCGAGGCGGCCATAGGGCCGGATACCGAGTACGTACAGCAGAATTATCTCTACTTCACGCTGACCGATCCGGAGACGGGCGAGCTGGCCTTCTCCAAGACGGGGGAAGAGCATGAGGCCATCGTGGAGCAGTGGCGGCCCAAGTGGATCGAGTACGACCAAAAACAGGCCGAGAAGGCCAATGAGAATTAAGGGCTGGATGTATAATAAAGCCTGCGGACAGTCGTCCGCAGGCTTTTTGAATGAAGGGCTTTTTGAATGAAGGGAGGGGGCTATAACTGGAAATTGTCCGCAGGCGAAAAAACCCGGGGCTCAATCGCTGTCGTAGACGACGCCCCACTCTTCGCGCAACCCGTCGATGATGCGGCAGATTTCATAGGTTTCCTCAAGGCTGTACAGGTCGCTCTGCTTTTTGCCCGCGCGCAGGCATTCGTTCACGTGCTCCACCTCGTACTGAAAGCCGGTGGACGGTATTTCGCAGGCAAACTCCTCCACTTTCTCAACGCCCATGATGTCGGTATCGTGGGGGCGCAAAAGCGTCACTTTTTCCGGCCTGTTGAAGCGCGGCAGTATCACGATCTGGCCGTGGGTGCCGGTAATCAGGCCGCGGTGGTCCGTTACGGTGTCAAAGGCCGATGTCAGGCAGGCCGTTACGTGGTCCTCATACTGCATGAAAATGCTGTTGTAGACGTCCGTGCCGTCGCGCAGTACCGCCGTGGAGGCAATGCTTACCGGCCGCTTCGGCATCACCAGATGGGCCATGGCGAGCGTGTAGATGCCCACATCCCGAAGGGCGCCCGCCGAAAACTGCCTGGATGCCTTCCACGCCTGCCAGGCGGGGTTGTCCGGCGATTCCTTCAGGCCAAGCTCAAAATGCATGGTGCGCACCTGCCCGATGCGGCCTTCTTCCAGCCACTGCCTGACTTTGCGCATCCCGGGGAAGCAGCGCGTCCACATGCCCTCCATCAAAAACAGGTCTTTTTCCCTGGCCTTGGCCACCATGGCCTCCAACTGCCTGAGATTGTCCGGCATGGGCTTTTCGCAAAGCACGTTCACGCCCGCGTCCAGCGCCTTGATGACATACTCGTAGTGGGCGTTATTGGGCGTGGCCACGTATACCACGTCGGGCTTGACCTCCTCGAGCATCTTGTCGTAATCGTCATAGGCCAGCGATACATTGTGCTCTTTGGCAAAGGCAATGGCCTTGCCCATGTCGCGGGAGACCACCACCGTCTTTTCCGCATCCGGCACAAGGTCCATTCCCTGTGAAAACCTGTCGGCGATCCAGCCGGTAGAGATGATGCCCCATCTGATCTTCTGCATTGCGCACCTCCATGTTGTTTCGGCCCGGCAGCCCATTGCGGCGATGACGGAAAAAGCCTTTGCCAAAAAGCGCAGGAGTTTCCTTTGAAAAACCAAAGCCGCACAGAGCCGAGGCCCTGAGATTAAAATGTCCGTTGATTTTATCGTAACGCATAACCGGCAAAAGTGCAATCGGTTTGTCCGGAGACAAAGGATGCAAAGACAAATTTTCCATAAAATAAAGGGAATTCTTTTGAAGAATTCCCTCAGACTGTCAAAAAAGTTCTTTGGGGGGTTATTAGGAGGCCGAAGTCCCCTAATTTCAATTCCGTGGCAAGGCTGCGAGCCGCAGCGAGCGTTTCGAAGGCAACCGCCGAAGGCGGCTCTTGGCCGCAGATCGACATGCGCGGCCGCAGCCCACTCCTTTCAGGGTTTTCCGGCCGCTGCAAAAACCTACCTATCCGTTTTTGCAGCAGGAAAATCCCTGGCATACCCGTCAAAAAACAAAGTTTTTTGACGGCCTCGGGGAATTCTTTTGAAGAATTCCCTTTAAGCATTCACTTGGCCTAGCGCCTGCTTTCAGCCTCTGGCCTTTTTGATGTTTTCAAGAAACGCCTGCGCCGTGCGGACAATGGCGTCGTAGTCGCCGGTTTTGGCGCCGCCGGTGAGGGAAGAGCCTGCGCCGCAAGCCACGGCGCCCGCCGCGATCCACTGGCCCACGTTGTCCGCCGTGACGCCGCCGGTGGGCATGGCGTTGATCTGAGGCAGCGGACCCCTGAAGGACTTAATGATCTGCGGGCCAAACAGCTCGCCGGGGAAAATCTTGGTGATCTCGGCGCCCGCCTCCATGCCTTCCAGCGCTTCCTTTACCGTCATGGCGCCGGGCATGCAGGGCACCTGATAGCGATTGCAGAGCCGCATGGTGTCCGCATTGAAAGACGGACTGACCACGTACCTGGCGCCGGATAAAATCGCCATGCGGGCCGTTTCCGCGTCCAGTACGGTGCCCGCGCCGATGATGATCTTGTCCGGGTCCACGCTTTTGGACAGATCGGCAATGATCTCGTGGGCACGGTCCACCGTGAACGTCAGCTCTATGGCGGCGATGCCCCCGTCGATGCAGGCCTGGGCGATCTTTCTGGCCTGCTCGCCGGAGTCGGCGCGGACTACGGCCACCAGGCCCACCTCGCAAATACGGTTGATGATAGCGCTTTTGTTCGTCATTTGTCTGCTCCTTTATGTTGGTTCGCTGCGGTCTGATTGTGATTCTGGTAACTGGCTAGGTATCTGGCAAAGCGCAGGGCATAGTGCCCGGCCATCTCCCCGTTGGGGGCAACCATCTGGTGCTCGCCCGCGTCAAAGGCCATTAAATCGGGCAGATGGCCCGCCGCGTGAAGGGCCAGCGCCGCACCGCCCATCATGGACGCCTGCGCCATGTCCGCGCAGGCGATCTGCTGGCCCAGGATGTCCGCCAGCATCTGCGTCCAGAACCTGGAATGCAAAATGCCGCCGGAGACGCGAATCTGCCTGGGGAATCCGCCCACCTCGCCCAAAAGGGTGTAGCAGTGGTAAATATTCATCAAAATGCCCTCCAGCAGGCTCTTGTACAGGTGACCCGGCCCGTAGGCCCCGCTGATGTCGGAAAACGATCCCAGGGCATCGTCACGCCACCCAGGGCATCTCTCGCCATAGAGGAAGGGGGTAAAGATGGGATAATCGCCCTTCACCTGCGAAGCCATCTGCTCTAGCTCATCGAATGTGAACTGTTTATTCAAAAGCGTCTGCACGAACCAGTCCACGCAGTTGGTGGCACCGGAGGTGGCGGCGCCGCAGAGCCATTTGCCGGGAGCCACGTAACACCAGGTACCCCCGGGCTCCGAGGGCATCACCGGACGGTCGAACGCCATGCGCAGCGCGCCGCTGGTACCCACCGAAAGCGTCATCAGCCCCGGGGCGAGAGCGCCGGCGCCCACCTGGTTCAGCGCGCCGTCGGGGTGCGGCGGCACAACGGGAATGCCGGGGGGCAGCCCCAGACGATCGGCCATCTGCCGGCTTAAAGGGGCGCACTGCTCATGGGATACCAGCTGCGGCAGATTGTCCCTTTTGACGCGGGCCAATTCCAGCATCTGCTCGTCGTAATCCAGATTGTGGGTATTGAGAAACGCTGTGCCCGAAGCCATGGAATGAGAGCTGTGCCACTGACCGGTCAAAAGGTAATAGAAATAATCGCCTTCACCGGCGATCCGCTGCCCGTCCGGCACGGCGCCGTCGGAGAGAAGATGCATGTACTTGAAGGCGGGATAAATCGTATGCACCATGCATCCGGTCCGGCTGTAAATTTCAGCTGTCAGTTTGCTGTCGCGGCGCAGGGAACCCGCGGTGGTTGCCGCGCCGGTATAGGCCCAGGTCATGGCGCGGGTAATGGGGCGCATGGCGCCGCCCAGCATCACAAGGCTGTGCCACGTGCCGCCCAGGGATACGGCGTCGATTTCCCGGCCCTCGCACGCCTTCTGCCCGGCGGCCATCATGGCGGCGAAAACCCCGTCGGCGTCATGGGTGGCCACATCGCTGATCTGCGGCGCGTACGCCTCGGTATAGATGTTGACAATGCCCTTATCCTGATCGTACACCATGGCTTTGGCGCTGCTGGTGGAAGCCTCGAGCACTAATACGGCCATCGTTTGCTCCTTTCAAAATCCGTCTTGCGGAATTGGGAAGTAAATTATTCAAACAGCATCGTGATCAGGTTTTTAATGCTCATTTCCACCATGCGGTTCACCGACTCCTTCGTGTAGGCGCCGATGTGGCCCGTCAGAATGAAATTGTCCAGCGACAAAAGAGGGGCCTCCTTATCCGGCGGTTCCTTGGAGAAGACATCCGCCGCGGCGCCGGCCAGCTTGCCGCCCTTTAAGGCGTCGTACAGCGCGTCCTCGTCGATCAGGCCGCCCCGGGCGGTGTTGACCAGGTACGCGCCGTCCTTCATTTTGGAAATAAATGCTTCGTCCACCATGCGGGTGGACTCGGGCGTCAGCGGCAGGTGCAGAGAAATGACGTCGCAGAGGGGAAGAAGCGCCTCGCGGTCCATCAGCCGGATGCCTTTTTCCTTCGCCAGAGTCTCGTCGATGTAAGGATCGTGGGCAAGTACCGTCATGCCGATGCCCGAAGCCATGCGGGCAACGTCCAATCCGATGGCGCCAAGGCCGATGAGCCCCAGTGTCTTGCCGGTCAACTCAATGCCGTGGATGCGGCACTCCACGCCTTTACGGCTGCCCTTGTCGGAATAGCATACGCCGCGGGTAATGTTGAACATCAGCGCGATGGCCAGCTCCGCAACGCTCCTAGAATTGGAGCGGGCGGCGCGCATCACCTTGATGCCCTTTTTCTCGGCGTATTCGACGTCCACGTTATCAAGGCCCACCCCGTAGCGGGAGATGGCCTTGAGCCTGGGCGCCTTTTCCAGCACCTCGGCATCCAGCGGCTCCGTACCGGCTATCAGGCCGTCTATATCCTGCAGAAGCTCTATGATCTGCGCTTTGTTATAGCTCTTTCCGGTACGGTTTAAAACAAGCTCCGCACCGTAGGGGGCAAGAAGCTCCCTGGCAATGGATTCCTTGGCGACAAAGGAGCGGGGACTGACCAGTATTCGCATCATTTTTCTTCCTCCAAAAGACAAAAATTATCTTATCCTACTGGCGCTTAGTATAGCAGAAAATACCGTGTTTTGAAATCGGGCAGGCCGGTTTTCGTACGTTTTTTCTTTTTACCGGCCGCAATCTAATGGATGTATACACCACCGGGCCGCATCATATCATTTAACGTACACATTTTGTACATGAAATGCCGCGCCATTATAGTAGTTATCCACAAAAACCATTGCTTTTTATCGGTTTCGTTGTGGAAAACGTGGATAACTCCCTTTACATGCGCAAAACAGCCGTTTTTGATGTGGACAGCGCTGGGGACAAGACTTCTTTTGCGGCGATTAAACATATTCCATCATTTTTCGGCGTACATATCACTGTGCCCAAAGGAGGTTGTTAAAACAATGTTGAAGCGTGTTCTGATGGTCATTTTTATCGGCATTATTCTTTTGTTTTCCATGTTCGGCATGCTCATAGCTTCAAAAAAAACACCGGCGCCGCACCCTTTGAGAGACTCTATTATTGTCCTGGACGCTGGCCATGGGGGAGTTGACTGCGGCGCTGTCGGCAAACTGACCGGCGTGCGTGAGGATGTGCTGAATCTTCAGGTGACGCGGCACCTGAAAAAATTGCTGGAGGAGGCGGGCGTCCGCGTGGTCATGACCCGGGAAACCGACGACGGGCTCTACGACTCGGACACAAAGCTCTCCTGGCATAAACGCCAGGATATGCAGCGGCGCGTTGAAATCATTAAGGAAGCGAATCCCGATTATGTGATCAGTATTCATATGAACGCCTTCAAGGGCACAAGCTCCCGCGGGGCCACCGTGCTGTATCAATCCAACTCCGAACAGGGCAAGGCTTTTGCCAGTTGTATTTTGCAGGAACTGAAAGACGGCCTTGACGACGGCAACCGCAGGGACGTCATGGGAGGTAATTACATGGTGCTGCGCGCGGCGCAGGCGCCGTCGGTGATCGTGGAATGCGGCTTCCTCTCCAACCCCGAGGAGGAGATGCTGCTTTCTTCCACCGATTACCAGCAAAAGCTGGCCTGGCACATCTATACCGGCATCATGCGCTACGACGCGCAGGTCAGCACGCAGCCCCGGCCGCCGCTGGAAACGGCCCTGCCTGCGGCGGAACCCTCCGAAAAGCAGGACGGGGAAGATTGACAGAGCGTCGGCGGTTCGCTATCATAAGCGTATGGAAATGCTTTCCATGCGCTTATTTGTTTTGGCCGGAAGCCGGCCGTTAGATGCATGTGCGGAGGGTTGAAAAATGGAATGTAACCAGACTGAAAACAAACTGAGCTGTCCTTGCCCGTCCGACTGCAAAAGGGGCGGCCTGTGCTGCAGGTGCGTGCGCCATCACCGCGCAAAGGGACAGTTTCCCGCGTGCTTCTTCTCCGAGCAGGCCCTGAAAAAAGGCGGCAGAAGCTACGAACTGCTGCAGGAGGACAGGGGATAGGACGCGCCGCGCCCTCCGGTAAGGCAGCGGGGAAAACCGTCGCCCGGGGAACTTTTTCCGCAAAGGGCGCTCGCTCGAAGCCTGCGCACGCCTAAAGCGCGGCGGGAGCGGGCGGTGTTTTTGTTATGGGAACGATAAGCATTTCTTATGGCTGCTCCGCTCTTTCCAGCGCCTCGGACAGGGCCTTTGCAAGCTGGTCGGCGCAGGAGGTGCCACTGCCGTCACAGGAAATACCCGATAAAAGGGTCCTGACCTGATCCGCCGACATGCCTGCCACAAGGCGCGAAATGGCCTGCAGGTTGCCGTCGCAGCCCTCCTCAAAATGGACGCTGCGGATCACGCCGCCGTCCAGGTCAAACTCGATCCTGGTTGAACACACGCCCTTGGGAATAAACTCATAATGCATCGTCAGCACCCCAATTCTTTATACCGGTGCCTCCAGTTTATCAAAAAAACGGCCCGCGCGCAAAATAGCGAAAAACCGCGAAATAAGGCTTTGGCCAATCGTGACATGGACAAGCTCCCGCACGGGCGGTATCATTGTAAGTGGCATATATACGCGTAAACGCAGAAGATGAAGCATTTGTTATTTAAAGGAGGATTTTTCTATGGAATATGGTCTTTGCATCAATATGGTGGCCAGGGACGCCGAAGGCATCGGTATGCACAACCTGCCCGCCATGGAGAAGGCCGGATTTGACTTCGTGGAGATTCCCGTCATGAAATCCATGGCGCTTTCCCGCAGTCAGTTCACCGAGCTTGTGGTCAAGCCCCTTGAGGACCAGCCGCTGCCCTGCAAAGTTATGAACAGCTATTCGGGCCCCGATCTTCTGATGATCGGCCCGCAGGCGGATAAAGACAAGGTCTACGACTACACCTGCGAGGCCATGGACAGGGCCAGCATGCTGGGAGCGGAAACGGTGGTCTTTGGAAGCGGCGTCTCCCGCGCCACGCCGGTGGGCATGAGTCGCGAAAAGGGACTGGCCGAACTGATGGAAGTGATCCGGATGACCGGCGACGAGGCCCAAAAGCGCGGCATCACCCTGGCGGTGGAACAGCTGAACCGGCAGGAAACCAACGTGCTGTACACACTGCCGGAGGCGGCGCAGTTCGTCTCGATGGTGGATCATGAAAATGTGGGGCTTCTGGTGGACTATTTCCACTTCACGCTGGGCGGCGAGGACTACGCCTATGTGGAGAAATACGCGGGCCTTCTTACGCATACGCACTTTGCGCGCATGATGGGCCGCGTGCTGCCGGTGGACGAGCGCGAGGATACCGGCTACCGCGCGTTCCTCAGGGCGCTGATCGCAGGCGGCTACAATAAGACCATCTCCATGGAGGCCAACTGCGCCTCGGACCTTGAAGAGACGGCCGCCCGGTCGCTCCAGATGCTCAGGGGGATCGTGGATTCGCTCCTGGCGTAGAGCTTACGAAAAAACGGCGGCATTTCCGCCTGCGGCGCGCGGCGCTTGACAACAGGCGCCCGTTATCCTAAAATGAGTACGAAATTCTAACGAAACCGGAGGCTAAGATGCGCAAAACTTCTTGCTGACACAACTGTGAAAGGTGCGGACGCTTTTTTCGCGTGTCTGCGCCGGGCAAGAAAGTTTACGCATAGACGGCCGTTGTTCCCGCCCGGTATGGGGGTCTTTTCGGGAATACTACGGGATGCAGGAAAAACTTTCTTGCATCCCTTTTTTGTACCTGAAAAGAGGTGTTTGCTTATGGCTGCCATTGACGTTGTAAATCTGACGTTCGCCTATCCGGGCAGCGCGGAAGACGTATTTGAAAATGTATCCTTCAGCATCGATACGGACTGGAAGCTGGGCTTTATCGGCCGAAACGGCAGGGGAAAGACCACGTTTCTAAAACTTTTGACGGGTGAGCTGACGCCCGATAGCGGTCGCATTGCCGCTCCGGTGGCGTTTGATTACTTCCCCTTTGAAATAGGCGATATGACGCAAAATACGCTGAATATAATAGAGCGCCTGTGCCCGGATTACGAATACTGGCATCTGCAGAGGGAACTGTCGCTTCTGTCGGTGTCCGAGGACGTGCTGCACCGGCCCTTTGATACCCTCAGCCACGGGGAGAGGACGAAGGTGCTGCTGGCGGTATTGTTTTTAAAGGACAACCGCTTCCTTCTCATTGACGAGCCCACCAATCATCTGGACATGGAGGCCCGCACGCTCATCGGTGATTACCTGAGCCAAAAGTCTGGATTCATACTGGTCTCCCACGACCGGGCGCTGCTTGACCGCTGCGTGGACCACGTACTGTCCATCAACAAGCTGAACATCGATTTGCAGCAGGGTAACTTTTTCAGTTGGCTCGTCAATGAACAGTACCGCGAGAATTACGAGCGCGAACACAACGAGAAGCTGAAAAAGGAAGTGGCGCGGCTGGGCCAGGCCGCGCGGCAGACCGGGGAGTGGTCCGATAAAATCGAGCGGTCCAAAATCGGCGCCCACGCCGCCGACCGCGGGTTCATCGGGCACAAGGCGGCCAAGATGATGCAGCGGTCCAAGAACGTACAGCGGCGAAGACAGAAGCTGCTGGACGAAAAATCTAAACTGCTCAAGAATATCGAGACGGCGGAGGACCTCCTCCTGCGCCCGGCGAGCCATCACGCCAGACATCTGGTGGAGGCAGCGGACCTGTCCATCCGCTACGGCGATAAAACCGTGCTGGAAAATCTGCGCTTTACGCTCCCGCAAGGCGAAAGAATCGCCGTCACCGGCAAAAACGGCAGCGGCAAGTCCAGTCTCTTGAAGCTGATCATGGGACAGGAGATGGCGCATACGGGGCGGCTGCATGTGGCCAGCGGGCTTGAGATTTCCTACGTGCCCCAGGATACGTCGCATCTGAGAGGCAGCCTGACGGACTACGCCCATCAGGCAGGCATCGACCAATCGCTGTTTATGACGATCCTTCGCAAGCTGGATTTCCGGCGCAGCCAGTTTGATAAGCACATCGAGACTTACAGCGCTGGACAGAAAAAGAAGGTGCTGATCGCCGCCAGCTTGTGCATGCGCGCCCACCTCTACCTGTGGGACGAACCGCTCAACTACGTGGACGTGCTCTCGCGCGTGCAGATTGAAAACCTGATTCTCTCATCAAAGCCCACGATGATCTTCGTGGAGCACGACCGGGCCTTTATCGACCGGGTGGCCACGCAGCGGCTTACGCTTTGACGGCAGTTTATATTTTTTCCTGGCTGGACAGCGAATAAAAGAAGGAGCCTTCCTGTACCTGTACAGGAAGGCTCCTTTGCAATATAACGTATACGCTAGCTCAGCTGCACTTTCGATTCGTCCAATTGGATATGCTGCAGAAGAAAGAATCCCTGTGGCGTCGTCACCACGCCGGAAAGCGCCGGATTGAGCAGGTAGCCGGTGGCGTAGAAGTAAACGGGCGCCACGCCGGCCTCGCCGATGAGAATCTGTTCGGCCTGATGCAAGAGGGCCAGCCTTTCCGCTTCGCTGGAAGTGTTGACGCTCTGAAGCAGCAGATTGTCGTACTGCTTATTGAAAAAGTTGGCGTGGTTGCTGCAGTATCCGGTCAGGAAGAGGCTCAAAAAGTCGTAGGGGTCGTCCGCGGCGGTCACCACGCCGTCGCGGGCAATGAAATAATCGCCGGTTTCCCGGGCGGCAAGGAACGCCTCGGCCTCCAGCGCACGCAGCAGCACCGTAACGCCCAGATGCTCTTTCCACGCCAACTGCAATTGCTGCGCGATGGCTTCCTGCTGGGCCGAATCCTTGTTGTAAAGGTACTCGATGGCGGGAAAATCCTCCCCGCCTTCATAGCCGGCATCCTCCAAAAGTTTTTGGGCAAGGGTCACATTGCGCGTAAATTCATCGTCGCCCGCCACGGCATTTGAAAGAAGATGCCCGCCGGTGGTCCTGAAGTTGGTGCCCGGCTCCAGATCCGAAACGCTGTTTGGCACAAAGCCGGTGGCCGGCAGCGCCAAACCCTTCATGACGTTCCCGGCGATATCGCCCCTGGGAATCACCAGGGAAAACGCCTGGCGTACGCGGCGGTCATTAAACGGCGCCCTGGCGTTGTTAAAATCAATAAAGTAGGTGCCAAGCTGCGGCTGGATGACGATAGGGGACTGCTCAAAATCAGCGTAATCCGAAAGTGCGGCGTCGGGAACATCGGATGAAAAAAGCACGTCGCCGGCGGCGAACGCCTGATACGCGTCCTCGGCGCCGTCATAGAATTTAAACTCAATCTGCGTGTTGATCATATCGAAAAAATCGTAGTAGGTGTCGCTGGCCGCGTACGTCATGGCATGATTTGAAATCCCTGCCACATGAAACGGGCCGTTGGTGATCAGTGCCTGCGGCGAAATCGCCCAGCCCTCCTTCATATCCTCGCGCAGCGGCGCAAAGATGGGATAAGTAAACAGCGCCTGGATATTGCGGCTGTCCTCAGGCTCGTCCAGCTTGACTTCCAGCGTCTTTTCGTCCACCGCCGCAATGCCCAGCTTGTCGGGCTCGGAACGCCCCTCCAAAACGTCGGAAGCGTTTAAAATGGGCAGCAGCAGCGACCTGTAGGGCGCTTTAAGCTCCGGATCGGCGGCCCGCCGCCACGCGTAGACGAAATCCGCAGCCGTCACGGCCCTGCCGTCGGACCACCTGGCGTCACTGCGGATGGTGAAGGTCAGCACCTTCCCGTCGTCACTGATGGAGAGCTCTTCCGCCATTGCGAAAACCACTTTGCCGTCCTGATCGTATTTGTAAAGGCCCTCAAACAAATTCATCATGTAACTGATCTGAATGCGGTCCATGGCGCACAGCGCCGGATCAAAGCCGGCCGGCCCGTCGATGAACGTCACGGCAATGCCGCGGCTGGTGACCGGCGGCAGCGCGGGAGCAGAAGGGCTCTGCTGGCCGTTATCGCCGTTTTCAGGGGCCGCCGAACAGGCGCATAAAGAAAAGGCCAGTATTATCAACAAAACAAGAGCGGTCGCTTTTTTACCCATTGAAACGCAGGCCTCCAAAAGATTCTTCATTATTCTACAAAAATAGCACAGACGGGCGGCGACTGCAAGCGGGTTGCCCGATACTTTGGTGGCCGGAACCACATAAAATTGATGGTAAATCATGGCTCCCCGGTATGTAAACGCTGCCTTTTGTGGTATAATTTGTGCTAATATGTCAAAAAACAATTTGAAGGAGTAGGCCTATGCAGATCAAAAAAGCCGTCATCCCGGCAGCAGGGCTGGGCGTCCGGTTTTTGCCGGCAACAAAATCCGTTCCCAAAGAGATGCTTCCCATCGTGGACAAGCCCACCATCCAGTACATCGTGGAGGAAGCTGTAGCCTGCGGGATCAGTGAGATACTGGTGATCACCTCCAGAAACAAAAAGAGCGTGGAGGATCATTTCGACGCCGCGCCGGAGCTTGAAATGGAGCTGGAGCAGAAGGGCCGCGAGGACCTGCTTGAAATGGTGCGGGAAATTTCCGATATGGTGCAATTGCAGTTTATCCGCCAAAAACATCCCCGGGGACTGGGGCACGCCGTGAGCCACGCGAAGAGCTTTGTGGGAAGCGAACCCTTCGCCGTGTTCCTGGGCGATGAGATCATCTATCACCCCACGCGCCCGTGCATCGGCCAGTTGATGGACGTCTATGAAAGGTACGGCGTCAGCGTGCTGGGGGTGCAGCCGGTGCCCGGGGATCAGGTGCACCGCTACGGGATCATTGCATCCCACTGGGAAAAGCCTCCCGTTTACGGCGTCACGGATATGGTGGAAAAGCCGGCGAAGGAGGATGCGCCGTCCAATCTTGCGGCGCTGGGGCGCTACGTGATTACGCCGGATATCTTCGATATCCTGGAGCACGTGCAGCCGGGCGCCGGCGGGGAAATCCAGCTGACCGACGCGCTGAAAGTGCAGGCGCGCCAGCAGAAGCTGGTGGCCTATGCCTTCGAGGGCAAGCGCTATGACGCTGGCGAAAAGCTGGGGTATCTGAAATCCATCGTGGAGTTCGCGCTGATGCGTGAGGACATCGGGGAGGATTTCGCCGCATACATCAAGGAACTGGCGCAAAAGGAGCGCCTGTATCCGTTTGAGCCGGAATTTTAAATGGAGGAGCCATGCGCACACTGATCAAAAACGCCAGAGTCCTGACCATGGACGATGTTTTTACCGTCCATGAAAACGGCTGCGTGCTGGTGGAGGATGATTTAATCGCCTACGCGGGAGCGCAGGAGGACTGCCCGTCCGGTAAAGCGCAGCACACCATTGACGCCGCGGGCGGCATCGTCATGCCGGGCCTGTGCAATATGCACACCCACGTCTCCATGACGTACGTGCGCGGCATCGTCAACGACCGGCCCCTTGCCACGTGGCTGGCGCGCATACTCGAGATCGAGGCGCTTCTGGAGGAAGAGGACGTCTACTGGGGCGCCATGATGGGCATTGCCGAGATGCTCTCGGGCGGCACCACGCTCTTAAGCGATATGTACGGCATGACCGCGCAGATCGCCCGGGCGGCCTTTGATACGGGCATCCGGGCCGCGGTGGCCGACGGCTTCATCGGCGGGCAGGAGAACGCCGATCAGCTTGAGCGCACCCGCGCGCTGTATGAACGCTTCAACGGCGAGCGCATCAAGGTGCTGGTGGGACTTCACGCCGAGTATTCCACCGACAGCTGGATGGTGCGCCACGCGGCGGAGCTTGCCCGGGAGCTTGGCACTGGCATACACGTGCACGTGTCGGAAACCACCAGGGAAGTGGACGAGTGTATCGAGCGCCACGGCATGACGCCGCCGGCATACCTTGAAAAGCACGGTCTTTTCTCCGCCGGGCAGACGGTGGCGGCCCACTGCGTGGATATGCGCCAGGGCGATATCGAGATTCTGGCGGCAAACGGGGTCAGCGCGGCCCACAATCCCGGGTCCAACAGCATTCTGGCCAGCGGCCTTTCGCCCATCCTCCAAATGGCGGAAAAGGGCGTCAACGTCTGCATCGGCACCGACGGCGCGGCCTCCAACAACAACCTGGATATGCTGCAGGAGACGTACCTGGCCAGCATGCTGCAGAAGCTGTTCAGCAGGGACGCACAGGCGCTGCCGGCGCGGCTGGCCCTTGAAATGGCCACCAAAAACGGGCCGAAGGCCCTTGGCTGGCAGCACATGACGGGGATGCTCAAGGCGGGCATGAAGGCCGATTTGTGCATCGTGGGCACCGATAAGCCGGCGTACCTGCCCAAGACCGATCCGGCTGTTTCGCTGGTGTTCGCAGGGAACGCCGCCGACGTGCGCCTGACGATGGTGGACGGCCGGGTGCTCTATGAGAACGGCGAGTACAGGACGCTGGATTACGACGAGGTAAAGCGCGAGTTTCTGCGCATCGTCGATAAACTGCATAAGAAGGCGGGCATTTAAATGGCAAATAAGAAGCGCCGCGCCCTGGAGCTTGAAACACAGGCCGGGCAGGCCAAAAGAAAACGGTATAAGCTGAAGAAAACCGCCTGGATACCCCTGACGGTCATCGCTTTGGTGATGGTGCTGATCATCATCTGGGTGATTCTGGCGATGACCTGGGTAAAGCCGGACCCCATCAACGGGGAGCCCGCATCGGACATCCGCGGCTATTACGCGCCTAATCAGACATTCCGCGGCGGGGAAGAGATGAGCGGCGCCGTTATATCGGACGTGGCGGTCAAAAAAAGCCGGAAGGATACGGTCATTACCATTGAGTTTTCCCAGAGGGGCGCCAATGATCCCACGCGCCAGAGCAAGGCCGCCCAGGTACCGTTTTACCAGCTTTCCGTGTCGGACTCGCCCAGGCGGCTGGCGCTGTACCTGGAGGGCGTGACCACTACCAGCTTCTTCGCCTCCACCCAGTGGCAGGATCATCCGCTGCTGGCCGGGCTCTTCGTCAGCCAGGCGACTTCCGTGGACAATCCCACGCTCTATTTCCATCTGTCCGACGACGTGGCTTACAAGGTCAAGCAGTCCGGCGGAACGCTGAGTATCCACCTTCGCCCGCTGGAGAAGGACGCCGCGCCCACCCGGTATTTCGTGACGCTCAACGCCGCCAGCGAGTACACCTTCATGCGCGATGTGCGCGCGCTGGGCCTGGAGCCCACGCTGTGCAGCAACGGGCAGAGCGTGGTGCTGATTTCACAGCCCTATAAGACGAAAGAGGAAGCCGAGAACTTTGCCGGTGAAATCCAGGAGACGGTGGACCTTATCCTGGCGGGTAAAAGCGCCGAGGTGATCGCGCTGGCCGGCAACGAATTGCCCGAATTTCTTTTGAGCACCGTGGAGACGGAGATCGCCGCGCGGCCCGTCGCCAAAAAAGACGGGCAAAGTGTAGAGGCCCAGGTGGTGGATATAGGCTCGCGTCTGCTGACGCTGACGCCAGGCGGCAAAACCGCCCTTGGCGCCATGCAGATGAGAAGCGTTGAACCCACGGACGGGGCGCAGGGGGAGACCTATGAGATTCTGTTCACCATCGACGAGGACGGCGCGAAAGATCAGCTCGTGGACTTGACTTTTAATAAAATACGCTATGCGGAATTTACGCCCCAGGCGGATAAGCTGGTATTTTGGGACGAGCCGGCGGAGTCCAACGAAGCTACGCTGTATCTTTACGATTTGGCGGAGGATCAGCTGCTGGACCTGAGCGCGCAAGGTATGGGCAACGATATCGTCTCGTGCACGCTGGCGCCGGACGGCTCGATGCTCTACGCCGTCTGCGTGGCCTCCCAGGATGAGGATGCCGCCGTCAGCTATTCCATCAGGAGCTACGATATGGCTTCGGGCCGGATCGAGACGGTGCTTGAACTGGAAAACGAAGCCACCGTGATCGGCGCGGACGCAAAGGGCTCGCTGTTCTATAACGATCCGTCCTTTGGCAACGACGGCGCCGTGTACCGGCTGAATCTTTCCACCATGGACGTCACGCAGGTGGCCGTGGGCACCCGCTTCATCCTCAGCCCCGACGGCAGCTACCTGGCCGTCACCGGCTCGGGCAGCCTTTCCGCCGCGCAGGATTCGCTGAGGGTTTATTCGCTTAAAGACGGCGCCGAGATCGTCAGGCTGCCGGGCGTAAAGATGATGGATATGCATTTTTCCGCGGATTCGGGCCAGCTGGTGGTACTGTCGGACACCGAGGAAGTCACCGAGGAATTCCGTTACGATGTCCTTCTTATCGACCTTGAGACAAGAGAAAGCTGGACGCTTTTCCAGGTGCCGATGATAGACTTCGCGTTTGCCCAGGGGGAAAACCGCATCGCGCTGAACGACTACTACAACCACCAGGGCGACTACGTGCCGGTGATATACAGCGTGGCGCTGGAATAAATGACTTGAAATTTGCAGTAAGATATTGTAGAATAAAAGTCAAGGAAGGTTAAAGGAGGTGAATATGATTGGCAGTGTTGAGTGACGATATCGAATCCTTCATCCTGACGCTGATGCAGGACGACGGAAAGCCGGTACTTGTTTTGCAGAGAAATGAACTGGCCGAGTATTTCCGCTGCGCGCCTTCGCAGATCAATTACGTATTGTCCACCCGCTTTACGGTGGATCAGGGCTATGTCATCGAATCGCGGCGCGGCGGCGGCGGCTACATCCGCATTTCCAAAATGCAGCTGGATAAAAACGAATACCTGGGCCTTTTGCTCAGAGAGGGCATTGGCGACACGCTGCGGGAGGACGACGCCTATACGATGCTCAAGCGCATCCGGGAGCTGAACGTCATAAGCGACGGCCAGTTCAACGTGGCGCGGAGCATGCTGTCCAATCAGGCGCTTACCGTGCCTTCTCCCATACGTGAGCGCGTCCGCGCCGGCCTCATGCGGGCGCTGGTGATTGAACTTGCGAAACATAACCGGTAAAATCGCACCTCCTGCTTTTTTAAGCAGGAGGTGCTTTTATTTACAAAGAAATAAAGCGGGCGGATCCGCCCGCCGGCCTTTTGTGGGCCGGCGCTTCATGCTATAATCGGGTTGATTGCGAGGTGTGCGTATGAAATCGGAATGGGAAACCAGCCTGCGCGCGGGCGAAACGGTGCGCAAGGACCATCCGCAGATTGTTTTCCGGGGAGAACTGGACCTGACTTTGGCGCTGTTTGCGGACACCGCCTGCGCTTTTAAAGAGGAGGGGAAGGACGATCTGGCCGGAGGGCTTGAAAGCATTATCGCTCTTCTTCGGCGCATACAGTCCTGCGAAGTGACCAACGCGCCCGTGGGCGGCATTTCCATGCTGGATATGGACTCAGATACGCTGCGGCGCATGTCCCACCATCCAAAAAGAGAGATGGGCGTGGAACACGTGTTCGCCGATGCTTCCATGGGCAGGGACATCTGCCGGCTCAACGTGCTGCGGGCACAGGTGCGAAAGGTGGAAGTTGCCGCCGTCACCGCTTTCTGCGGCGGGGAGGACAGGGAGGATATCCTTATGGCCCTCAACCGCATCTCAAGCGCCGTCTACGTGATGATGTGCCTGCGCCGCAGGCGGCAGACGGACGAGCGGACTATGAACATATGAGAAAAAGACCCAAGCTGCGGCTTGGGTCTGAGGCCGTCAAAAAACAAAGTTTTTTGACGGATCTGCCAGGGATTTTCCTGCTGCAAAACCGATGAACGGTTTTTGCATCGGCCGGAAAACCCTGAGTGGTGCACCCTAAAGGGCAGGCCTGGGCTGCGGCCGCGCATGTCGATCTGCGGCCAAGAGCCGCCTTCGGCAGTTGCCTTCGAAACGCTCGCTGCGGCTCGCAGCCTTGCCACGGAATTAAAATTAGGGGGCTTTGGCCCCCTAATAACCCCCAAAAGAACTTTTTTGACAGTCTGAGACCCAAGCCGCGGCTTGGGTCTTTTTTATGCTAATTTTTCGGCCGGTATTTCTCCACCAGCTCATTGAGCCACAGGCGTGGCGGCCCCTCAATCAACGACAGTGGCTCCGTGCTGGAAATTTCGCCCACCTTGAACATCATCACATTGGGCCCGTGCCTCACCTTTCCCGGCTCCACGCTGATATGAAACAGCGCGTTCTCCACATAGCCGTCCTTGTAGGCGATGATGGTGATCTCTCCCCAGGGCATCTGCTGTATCTTGTCGTAGCGCTCGTCGCGCAATACCGGCACCGTAATAACGGGCGTTTTACCCTCGGCATCGGTGACATAGCTTTTTTCGATCTCCGGTATGACGATCACCGTGCCCTCCAGCGGCTCGTCGGTGAATCCGTCCTTGGCGGTGATGATAATCTGCGCCGCGTCTACGCCCAGCACCTCCTCAGCGCCGCCTGTATCCGAAGAAAAGAAGGCGTCCTTTATAAATGTGACGGCCGTGTACACGATGAGAAGCGCCAGTATGCATACGGTCACGATGTAAGCCGCCTTTTTCACTTTCTGGCTGTCCCAGTCCCTCCAGAAATCCCACTTGATCTTCATAACATGACCTCCCAAAATGGTCTCGTTTAAGTCTATGCCCGCGGTGTTTGTCCAAATGCTGAACAGGCCCTCGGAAAATGAAGGGAAACGACAGCTTTTTCGCGAATCTTTTTACATTGGAAATAACCACCTTCGGAAAGGAGCGTATGCAAATGCCGCAGCGGATAAAAGTAGACCTCAACAATATGTTTGACCAGTACGTGGGGGAGGGCCGGGGGATCGCGCCGGAGGATATCCGGGCGCTTCTGCCCAGGCTTTCCAGTGCCCATGAAGCCATCCAGAATAAGCGGGGGCAGGGTATGCTGGGCTGGATGGACATGCCCTATGTGCAGGAAGATGAAATAGCCGATATGCTGGAAACCGCCGAAAAGATCAAGGACGAGTTCGACGCCTTCGTGGTGCTGGGCATCGGTGGCAGCGCCCTTGGGCCCATCGCCATACAGTACGCGCTCAATCACATGCGCTGGAACGAATTGACGAAAGAGCAGCGCGGCGGTTACCCCAAATTCTACGTGGAGGACAACGTGGACCCCGAGCGCCTGGCGGGGCTGTTCGATATCCTGGACCTGCAAAAAACTGCCGTCAATGTCGTGAGTAAATCCGGCGCCACCAGCGAGACCATGAGCCAGTTTCTCATCATCGTGGAGGCGCTGAAAAAAGCCGTGGGGGACGATTACCCGCGTCACATCTTCGCCACCACCGACAAGGCCAAGGGCAATTTGATTAAAATCGCCCGGCAGGAGGGGATCAAAACCTTCACTATCCCCGACGGCGTGGGCGGAAGATTCTCCGAAATCTGTCCGGTGGGCCTGTTCCCGGCGGCGGTCTGCGGCATCGATATCCGGCAGATGCTTGCCGGCTGCGCGTTTATGGATGAAATCTGCAAGGATGCGGACATCCATAAAAACCCCGGCATGTTCGGCGCGGCGGCCATGTACGCCGCCATGCAGAAGGGGAAAAACATTTCGGTGATCATGCCCTATGCCGACAGCCTGAAGTACATGGCCGACTGGTACGCGCAGCTTTGGGCCGAGAGCCTGGGCAAGAAATTTGACCGGCAGGGAAACGTGGTCAACGTGGGCCAGACGCCGGTGAAGGCCCTTGGCGTCACCGATCAGCACTCCCAGGTGCAGCTTTACGCCGAGGGGCCCTTCGATAAAGTGATGACCTTCCTTGGCGTGGATAAGTACCGCCTTGAAATGCCCATTCCGCACGGCTACGAGGATATCCCCGACATCGCCTTTTTGGGCGGCCACACGCAAAACGAGCTGATCGCCGCGGAGCAGCTGGCCACCGAGTTCGCGCTGCTCAAGCAGGGCAAGATGAACCGAACCATCACGCTGCCGCAGGTCAATGCCCACACCATCGGGCAGCTGATGTACCTGTTTATGATGGAGGTGGCCTACTGCGGAGAGCTTCTGGACATCGACGCCTACGACCAGCCGGGGGTGGAGGAGGGCAAGAACGCCACCTACGCGCTTTTGGGCCGCCCGGGCTACGAGGAAAAGAAAGCGGAGATCGATTCCAGGCCGGCCAGGAAACCGGAGTTTATACTGTAAAGGTGGCCGCGGCAATCGCGATGAAGATGAAAGAGAAGGGCGCCGGCAGGTGTTTGCCGGCGCCTCTCTTCAAGGGGATTCTCTGGTATGCATTCTTATTTCCGGCTGCTTTCGCGCACAATGGGCTGGGCGTTATTCCGGAAGGTTTCCGCAAAGCGCTTGACCCGCGGGATCAGGCTCAGGGCAATACAGATCAGAAGGTCCGGGCCGATCACCGAGAGGTTGTACACGGCGGAATAGGGCACCGGGTTCCAGCCCTCCCAGGCATATTCGGCAAAGAATATGAAGCCGGAGAGGAAATGCCAGAGCCAGCGGCCGACGCCGGCCACAAAAATGCCCAGCGTCAGGTTCTTTTTAAAGAACCCCGTCAGGCCCAGCATGCCGAAGGCCAGCACGTAGTCCATGATAAGGGATACGGGATGCATGGCGTAAAAGTCCTGCAGAAGCTGCAGGAGCCCGTAGGCGACGCTGGCGGTTATGCCCGCCGTGGGGCCGAAAGCCCAGGAGAACAGCATCACCGGAAACATGCTGCCCGGCGTCACGGAGCCGCCCTGGGGCATGCGGTACAGGCGGATGCAGCTTAAGACAAAACCAATAGCGATACAGATGGCGGCATAGGCGAGCATCCTCGTATTCCACTTCTTGCGAAACAGGATCAAAAGTACGGCCATGGCGATCAGCGATACCAAAATCGCCCAGGTTTCCGGCTTGAGTTCCATGATCTTTTCGAACACATTCTGCATTTTCAATGCTCCTTTCTTTTCGGTCCATATATGCCGCATAAAAAAACTTCGTTTTCCGAAAGAAAAACGAAGTTATAACTGTCTGATACGTTGTAACTTGCGCACTTCCCTTCGGTAGGATTATCTACATCAGGTTCAAAGGGTGATCCTTTCGATCTCTCAGCAATTATCTTGCTCCCCCAGCGGCAACTATATGAACTTTTCTGTCCATAAGGATACACTTATGCTATAATCATGTCAAGAATTCTTTTGACGTATATAAAAAGTGGATTGGGGAAAGGAGACCTTCTGTTGAGCCATTTTTTTGCCTATCTGTCGCGGATGCGCCAGATTATCCGCTGGGGACTGATGCGCAATACGCAGCCGGAAAACAACCAGGAGCATTCGCTTCAGGTGGCGATGATCGCCCACGCGCTGGCCATCATGCACAATAAGTACGACGGTGGAAACGTGGATGCGCAGCGGGTCATGACCCTTGCAGTCTATCACGACGCCTCCGAGGTTATCACCGGCGATCTTCCCACGCCCATCAAGTACTACAATCCCGAAATTAAAAAAGCGTACCAGCAGATTGAAAAAATGGCGGGCGAAAAATTGCTGAGCATGCTGCCCGAGGACCTGCACGACGAGTACAGGATGCTCCTGACCGGGCAGGGGCGCGACGGCTTCGAGTGGGCGCTTGTCAAATCCGCCGACCGCATCTGCGCGTATTTGAAGTGCGTGGAGGAACTCAAGGCGGGCAACCATGAATTTGAAAAGGCCAAAGAGAGTATCCTCAAGAGTATCCGGGCCATTGAAATCCCGGCGGTGCACCGTTTTATGAAGCAGTTTGTGCCCAGCTTCTGCCTGACGCTTGATGAATTAAATTGACGAAAATCCAATAAAAGCGCAACTTGCAACAAATGGCATTATATCAATCCGATAAATGCCGTTTTTTTTGCGCGTCTTGATACACAATAAGAAAGCAACGTAAGAAAAAGAGGATAAAATTTTATGAAAAACAAAAGGCACAATTTAAAGTATCGTGGTTTTGGGTATCTGGCAATGATTCTGGCTGTGCTGGGCATCGCCACGCCGCTGATTCTGGGATCGCAGAACAACAAGGCATTGGAGGTGGAGGCCGCCGCCGTCACCAAAAGGGATATGGAAGTATCCATTGTGGGCTCGGGCACCATGAAGCCCACTAACGTGCGCATCATCTCCAGCGAGGTCGCCGCCATCATCGATAAAATGGACTTAAAAACGGGCGATCAGATTTTCCATGGGCAGATTTTGGCGCAGCTTTCCTCCCCGGAGCTTCAAAGCGCCGTCAACCAGGCCAGGGGAGAGTTGGAGATCGCGCAAAAGACGCTGGACGCCACGCAGAAAGCCTACCTGCGCCAGCGGCTGAACAACGCCGCCAGCCAGGCGCAGGCCGGCAGCATCACCCTGGACGAAGCGCAGAGCGTCTTCTCGGCGTATAAGCGCATGCTGAACGATTCGGTCTTTGTATGGCAGGATCAGACGGCGTCCGAGCTGCCGACGGACCCCGAGGACATTCGGGCCAAGATGGAAGTGGAGCAAAAACAGGTGGATTTGGCCCAGGAGAAATTGGGCGATCTGGAATCGCGCCTGGATACGCTGGTGCTGCAGGCGCCCTTTGACGGCATCGTGCTGGAGTGTTACGCCAGCGTCGGGGCGGCGGTGAACGTGGGATCGCCCATTATGATGATCGCCGACGCGTCCTCCCTTGAAATCTGCGTCACCATGAACGAGCTGGACTATGCCAGGGTAAAGCCCGGCATGCAGGTGCAACTCAGCACCATCGACAACTACACAAGCGCCGGCAGCGTCAGCCGCAAGGGCAATATCATCTCGGAGACCATGACCTCCACCAGCCTTCAGCGCATGGGCGAAGTCTGGATCGCCGCCGATAGGAACACCGGGCTGGGGCCCGGCGCCAGCGTAACGGCCAAGATACTGCTGGACCCGCTGAAGCAGGTGGACAGCATTCCCGTGCAGGCCGTCGAGCATGAGGACGGAAAACCCTTCGTCTACGTCATTGAGGACGGCGTGGCAAAAAGACAGAGCATCAAAATTTCCACATCCAATAGCCGGTACGCTCAGGTTACGGGGCTGAAATCCGGCGCGCAGGTGGTATGCCCGATTCCCGAGGGCATTAAAGACGGGCAGAAAGTGAGCGTCAAAGATGATTGAGGCCAGAAACCTTTTTAAGCGCTACACGCAGGATGTGGAAGCCCTGCACGATGTCAGCCTGTCGGTGCCCGCCGGATCGTTCATCGCCATTATGGGACCCAGCGGCTCGGGAAAATCCACGCTTTTGAATATACTGGGCTGCCTGGACCGCCCCGACAGCGGGCAGTACGATCTGGACGGGCGGCGGGTATCGGCCATGTCGAGCAACGAGCTGGCCGTGGCCCGCGGCCAGCTGCTGGGATTCGTCTTTCAGTCGTTTAACCTGTTGCCGCGCCTTTCGGCGCTGGAAAACGTGGAACTGCCCCTGTACTACGGCGGCGTGCCCAGCCACAGGCGCCGCGTCCTGGCCAAGGAAGCGCTGGAGCGCGTGCAGCTGACCAACCGGATCAGGCATCTGCCGGGAGAACTGTCCGGCGGACAGAAGCAGCGGGTAGCCATCGCCCGGGCGCTGGTGAACAATCCGTCGGTGATACTGGCCGACGAGCCCACCGGCAATCTGGATTCCAAGACCGGCAATGAAATTATGGCGATTTTATCGCAGCTTCACAAGGCGGGGGCCACCATTGTGCTGATCACCCACGAGGCGTCGGTGGCCGGCTACGCGCAGCAGATTTATACCATGCGCGACGGGGTGCTGAAAAGGGCGGAGGAGGTGAGCAGGCATTGAGACTGCGGGACTATTTTTTTATGTCTTTCCATAATCTAAGCATCAATGCCCTGCGCTCTCTGCTGACAATGCTGGGCATTATTATCGGCACCGCTTCGCTGATCGCCACGGTCAGCATCGGTTTCGGCGGTCAGCAGCGCATCGAAATGGAATTGGGCAAGCTGGGCATCGACGAAATGGTCATCACGTCCAAAGCCGACAGGACGGGCATGCGCGCCAAGCTGTGGGCCGAGGACATCCAGCGGATCACCGAGCGAATCGACCAGATCGACGGGGGATATCCGGTTCTGTCCGACAGCGCGCAGCTTTCGGCCAATACCAAAACCGTACCGATGGTGCTTTGCGGCACCACCTCTGAATTTTTCAGGCTGGATAAACTGACGCTGCTGCACGGACGCTTTCTCTCCCCGCTGGACAGCGGAAACGCGGTGATCGTCATCGGAGAGGAGGTGGCGGGGGACCTGTTCCCAGATCCTCAAGACGCGCTGGGGCAGCACGTACTGGTCAATCAGCTTTCCTGCGAAATTGTCGGCGTGTACGAAAATTCCTTTTCCATCAGCCAGAACCGCAATACGTACATGCCGGTGGACGTGGCGGAAAAACTGCTGGGCACAAATGAAATGACGCGGCTGGCCTTCTATACCTCCCATACGGACAATCTGGTGTCCCTGGGCAGGGACGCCACGAGGCTGCTGTTGGAATACCACGCGCCTCAATACGGCATCTACAGCACCGCCACCATGGCGCGGGAACTGGAACTGGCGGAGCAGGTCATCACCATCTTTGTGCTTGTCATGGCCTCCATGGCCGTCCTGGCCATGCTCTCAGGCGGCATAGGCGTCATGAACATCATGCTGGTATCCGTCAAGGAACGCACCCGGGAGATCGGTATCCGCAAGGCCCTGGGCGCAAGGGACAGCCAGATCAGCCTGCAGTTTCTCATCGAGGCGGCGCTTTTGTCCATGACCGGCGGCGCGCTGGGCGTGGGCGCCGGAGCGCTATTGGCGTACGTGGCGGCGGGGTGGATTGAGATACCCTACGTATGGCTCGGCTCCGCCGCGCTGGTGGCCGTGGTGTTCTGCGCGCTGGTAGGCTTTTGCTTCGGCGTCTATCCCGCCGGCAAAGCCTCCAAACTGGACCCTGTGGAATCGCTGCGCCAGGAATAATCAAAACCGCCGGCGCATTTTGGATTTTGCCGCGGCATATATATTTGTTAGTGTCCATCGGGGAAAATTATGGTATAATGCCTGATGGACTCATACTTTGATGCCAATGCGCATGAGGGGGCGTACCATGTACCAGGAGAACCAATGGAAATCCAAAAAGAGCCTGATTGTGCTGCTGATTGTGGCGGTGGCCATCACGTCCGTTTTGGGTACCGTCGTCATAACCAATATTTTAAATACCGCACTGGGCAGCCGGGTCAGCATCTCCCGAGAGGACTACGACCGGCTGGTACGCTACAGAAGGCTCTTTGAAGTGGAAGCGCTGCTTGACGCCGACCACCTGTACGACGCCGATCCCGATCATCTGGTGGACTACGCCGTCAAAGGGCTGGTGGCCGGCATGGGCGATCCCTACGCCTACTACTACACGCCGGAAGAAAACGCCAGAATGCAGCTTGAAAACCAGGGCGTCATGGCCGGTATCGGCGTTTTGATCACCATCGATAAAACCGATAACCGGGCCACGATCCTTCGCGTCTATCCCGATACGCCGGCGGAAAAGTCCGGCGTGCTCAAGGGCGATAAGATCATTTTCGTCGACGACCAGAACGTGGAGGGGCTGGACGCCTCCCAGGTGGCCACGCTCATCCGCGGGCAAGAAGATACGCCTGTGAAAATCCGTTTTTCCAGAGAGGGCGAACTGCTGGATATCAACATCGTGCGCTCCACGTTCGTGATCAACCGCATCAGCTCCTCCATGCTGGAAGGCGATATCGGCTACATCGCCATCAGCGAATTTACAGGCAACTGCGTGGACGGCTATAAGAGCGCGCTCTCGGGCCTGAAGGAAAAGGGCATGAAGGCGCTGATCATCGATCTGAGAGACAATCCCGGCGGCTACGTGGACGACGTGTGCAAAATCGCCGACACGCTCCTGCCGGAAGGCAAAATCGTCTACACCGAGGATAACCAGGGAGAGCAGAGCGTGCAGCGCTCCGATGCGGATATGCTGGGACTGCCGCTGGTGGTGCTGATCAACGGCAACAGCGCCAGCGCTTCGGAAATCCTCGCCGGTGCCGTGCAGGACTACGGCGTGGGCGTCATCGTGGGCACCCGCAGTTTCGGAAAGGGACTGGTGCAGATCAGCCGCACGTTTGAATCCGACGGGGCGGCGGTCAAATACACCTACGCCCAGTACTTCACCCCCAACGGCCGCAATATCCACACCACCGGCATCGATCCGGACGTACTGGTGGAAATGAACGAACAACTGGCCGAAAACCCGGTGGATATCACGCTGGAAAACGATACGCAGCTGCTCAAAGCCGTGGATGTCATCAAGGGCCAGCTGCAATAATAACCGCTTGCATTCCTGCTAAAAAGTGGTATACTTAAAGTGTTCATCTAAGCACAAGGCGTCGGCTGCGTGTAAGGAGGAAAAGGCGTATACCCATACGCGTTTTAAAGGCGTAAAACAAAGCCTCCTTATCATGCCGCGATGATGCGTGAAAAGGAGGTTTTTTATTTGGCAAAACAGGAGAGGCCGCAGCGCGTGGGCGTGGTGGCCGTCATCGTGGAAAAGCGGGAGGAAACCGCCGCCAAGGTCAATGAGATACTGTCCCTGTACGCGCACATCATCGTGGGAAGAATGGGCCTTCCCTACAAAGAGCGAGGCGTAAGCATCATTTCGCTGATCATCGACGGCACCACGGACGACATCGGGGCCATGTGCGGCAAGCTGGGCGCCATAGACGGCGTCACGGCAAAAAGCGTACTGAAACCTGAAAAGTAAAGGGAGGAAGCAATCATGGCAGAAAAATCCAAGACTCTGAACTGGCTGACAAGAACCGCCGTTATCCTGGCGCTCACGCTGGTGTTCCAGCTGCTGCGCTTCGTCATCGGCAGTACCCCGTGGACCACCTATATCATCGGATCGCTGGTCAACCTGGGCCTGGTGGCGGGGGTCTACGCGGTGGACGGCTGGGCGGGCAGCGTCGTGGCGCTGGTGGCGCCCATTATGGCGCTGATACAGGGCCACGCTCCGGCGCCCATGGTACCGGTGGTGATGGCGGGCAACCTGATACTGGTGTGGACCTTCGCGCTCTTAAAGAAAAAGAACTGGCTGATCCCCATCGTCCCCGCGGCACTGCTCAAATACGCGCTGATGGCCTTTGGGATGGCGCTCCTCGTCATTGGCACCGTCAACAGCGCCACGCTGGCGACGGCCTTTACGCAACAGCTCGTACAACTGCCCACGGCCGTTATCGGCGCCGTTTTGGCAAGGCCGGTGATCGCCGCGCTGGGCAAGCGCAACGAAGATTAAAGGTCCCTTACGATATCGTTTAGCTCCCGAAGGAAGCTCTCCACCTCCTCTTCCTGATTGAAAACTGAAAAACTGACCCTGACGGCGCCCTGTTTCTGCGTACCGATGTATCGGTGCAGGAGCGGGGCGCAGTGTATTCCGGCGCGCACGGCAATGCCCCTGTCCGCCAGCGCCTGGCCAATTTCGATGGAGTCCACCTGGCCGATGTTGAAGGCCAGCACGCCGCTTCGCAGCATCGGGTTGGCGGGGGAGTAGATGATGCATCCGGGGATATTCACAAGGCCCTTGATCAAACGATTGACTAAAAGCGTCTCGCGGCGCCGTATGGCATCGACCCCCACGGACTGGATGTAGAGCACGCCGGCCAGAAGCCCCGCGAGCCCGTGGGCATTTGCAGTGCCCGCCTCCAGACGGTCGGGCATCTCCGGCGGGTGCTGCAGGTCGAAGGAATGAGAGCCGGTGCCGCCGAATTTCAGCGGCGCGATCTCCATGCCCGGGCGCACGTAGAGAGCGCCGGTGCCCTGCGGTCCCAGTAGCCCCTTGTGCCCCGGGAAGGCCATCATATCGATGGGCATACTCGATAAATCAATATGCTGGGTGCCCGCCGACTGCGCCGCGTCCACCAGTATCGGAACGCCGCGCCTGGCGCAGTCCTGCGCGATTTCCGCCACCGGCTGCACGGCCCCGGTCACATTGGAGACGTGGTTCACCACCACAAGGGAGGTATCCCGGGTGATCTGTCTGTCGATGGCGCGCGCCGTCACGACGCCGTCGGCCCCCGGCGGCACGTGCACCACCGACAGCCTGCGCGTCCTTGCCAGCGCGTGAAGCGGCCGCAGCACCGAATTGTGCTCCAGTACCGTGGTTATCACTTTTGAATCGGGCAGGGCCGTAGCGCGTATGGCCGTATTGAGCGCGTCGGTGGCATTGTAGCCGAATGCAAAGCATTCCGGATGATCGCTGCCGAAGAGCCTGGCGAGCGCCTGGCGCGTCTGTTCCACGATCCTGGCGCCCTCCAGCGCCGCCATATGCCCGCTGCGGCCCGGATTGCCCAGCGTGTCCAGCGCCCAGAAAATCGCCTCCTTCACCACGTCCGGCTTAGGGTAGGTGGTGGCTGCGTTATCAAAATAGATCATCGTTTCTCCCCGCTCCTTTTCACACGTTTTGATTTCCCCGACAATATAGTGTATTATCGACGGTGAAGAGCCATGCCGTCGTGAAAGAAGGAGATTTATGGATCAAAGTTACATTCTGGCGGCTTTCCGCTCGCGGCAACAAGCCATAGCCTTTGATCTTCAATTGCGCGCCAGAGGGATGTCCACCAAAGTCGTCGCCTCCCCCACGGAAATCGCCAGGGGCTGCGGCGTAGCCGTCCTGCTGGAACCAGAGGATCTAAGCGACGTTCTTCAAATGGGCATGCATCAGCGCTACAACGGATTCGAAGGCTTTTATCAACGAAAGAAGGAGTATCAAGGTTATCGCTGGTACAGACTGGGCTCAGCAAACTTTTGATACGGCAGGAGGGACTTATGTTAAATAAAAAGGCCATTGGGGAAGTGCTTCGCGCGCTGAGCGAAACTTACTCCGATGTGCGCTCAGGGCTTGACTTTTCAAGCCCTTTTGAGCTTTTAATCGCCACGATCCTGGCCGCGCAGTGCACCGACGTGCGGGTCAACAAGGTGACGCCGGGACTGTTCGCACGCTATCCCACCCCGCAGGCAATGGCCGCCTGCCCGCTGGAGGAGATGGAGGACATCATCCGCACCTGCGGCATGTACCATACAAAGGCCAAGAATATCCTTTTAACCTGTCAGATTTTGACGGACAAGTATGGCGGCGCCGTGCCCGACACCATGGAGGAACTGACCGGGTTACCCGGCGTGGGAAGAAAGACCGCCAATGTGGTGCTGGCCTTCGCGTTTGGAAAGCCGGCCATTGCGGTGGATACCCACGTTTTCCGGGTCTCCAACCGCATCGGCCTGGCCGATGCCAAAAACGTGCTGAAAACCGAGGAGCATCTGATGAAAAACATACCGGAGGATACCTGGTCCACCGCCCATCACTGGCTGATCTGGCACGGGCGGCGCGTTTGCTCCAGCCAGCGGCCCAAGTGCGAAGCCTGCACCCTGACGCCGTGGTGCAAGCATTATAAATCGCTCACGCGGCCAATGCCGGCCATTTCAATCAGAAAGAAAGCCCGATAATGAAAAATTACCGGCGGAACGCTTGTTCTCTCAGCCCCAAAATTATATAATGATGAAGTGCTTCCGGCCGGAAGCATGGAATTACTGTTGCAATGCCGCACTATGTCACTGTGCAAACCGTTTCAAGCAATCTTTTGCAACACATACTACAATTCAGTTTGGCATCATCACGGAAAGGAGATGCAAAACATGTATCCCATCGTATCGAAAAGGCGGCTGGCGCCCAATCTTGTGGAAATGTGGATAAAGGCCCCCAGAATAGTCAGGAAAACCAGGCCCGGCCAGTTCATTATCCTGCGCACGGACGAGGAGGGCGAGCGCGTTCCCCTGACGGTGGCCGACACGGATAAGGATCAAGGCACGCTGATGATCGTATTTCAGGAAGTGGGCCTGTCCACCAGGCAGATGGGCGTACTGGAAGCGGGCGACAGCCTGCGCGATGTGGTGGGCCCGCTGGGCAAAGCCTCGGATCTTCCCACAAGCGGCAAAGTGCTGTGCGTGGGCGGCGGCGTCGGAACGGCGGTGGTCTATCCCCAGGTAAAATGGATGCACCAGCAGGGCGTGGAGGTGGACGTCATCGTCGGCGCCAGAAGCAAGGAATACATCATTCTCGAAGAGGAAATCCGCTCCGGCAGCGCCAACTTATACATCACCACCGACGACGGCTCCCGGGGCATGCACGGCAACGTCACCGACATGATGAAAAAACTCTACAGCGAAGGCAACCGCTACGATGAAGTGATCGCCATCGGCCCGCTGATCATGATGAAGTTCGTCTGCGCGCTGACCCGCGAGTGGGGCGTCAAGACCATGATCAGCATGAACCCGGTCATGGTGGACGGCACCGGCATGTGCGGCGGCTGCAGGCTCACCGTGGGCGGAAAAACCGTGTACGCTTGCGTGGACGGGCCGGACTTTGACGGCCACCTGGTGGACTTCGAGGAATCCATGCGCCGTCAGGGTATGTACCGCGATGAAGAGGATCATCTGTGCAGGAGGTTGGCCCAATGAAAAACCGCGTAGCTATGCGTGAGCAGGACCCGAAAGTCCGCGCTCACAATTTTGAAGAGGTCACCCTGGGATATAACGACGAGGAAGCCGTTACCGAAGCGCTGCGCTGCCTGCAGTGCAAGCGCCCGTTCTGCATCGAGGGCTGCCCGGTCGGCGTGCCGATCCCTCAGTTTATCGGCAAGATCGCCCAGGGCGATTTTAAAGGCGCCATCGACGAAATCAAATCCACCAACAGCCTGCCCGCCGTATGCGGCCGGGTATGCCCGCAGGAATCCCAGTGCGAGGCCAAGTGCGTGCTGGGCCGGAAAGGCGAGCCCATCGCCATCGGCCGGCTGGAGCGCTTTGCAGCCGATATGCAGAGAATGGCCGGCGGCATCGAGCCCGTGGTGAAGGGCGAGCCCAAGGGAAAGAAAGTCGCCGTTGTAGGCGCGGGTCCCGCGGGACTGACCGCCGCGGGCGATCTCCTTCGGATGGGCTACGACGTCACCGTCATGGAGGCCCTGCACGAGCTGGGCGGCGTGCTGGTCTACGGCATCCCGGAATTCCGCCTGCCCAAGGCGCTTGTCAAGGCCGAGATTCAGGCCCTCAAAGACGGCGGCGTGGTGTTTGAGCCCAATACCATTGTGGGCAAAACCGTCACGGTGGACGAGCTGATGGACGAGGAAGGCTATGACGCGGTGTTCCTTGGAAGCGGCGCCGGCCTGCCTTCGTTCCTGAACATCCCCGGCGAGAACTTAAACGGCGTCTATTCAGCCAACGAGTACCTGACCCGCATCAATCTGATGAAAGCCTACAAACCGGGCAGCCTCACGCCCATCAAGCGCAAGGGCAAAGTGGCTGTCATCGGCGGCGGCAACGTGGCCATGGATGCGGCCAGGTGCGCCCTGCGGCTGGGCGCGGAGGAAGTGCACATTATCTACAGGCGCTCCTTTGACGAACTGCCCGCCAGGGTGGAGGAGGTGCACCACGCCAAGGCGGAAGGCGTCATCTTCGATATCCTGACCAACCCCGTCGAGATACTGGGCGACGGCACGAAGGTCACCGGCATGCGCCTGCAGAAAATGCAGCTTGGCGAGCCGGACGATTCGGGCCGCAGAAGGCCCGTGCCCATCAGCGGCAGCGAGTACGACATAGAGCTGGACACGGTGATCGTAGCCATCGGCACATCGCCCAACCCGCTGATCTCCATGAGCACCGAAGGGCTTGAAACCAACCGCTACGGCTGCTTTGTCGTGGACGAAGAGACGCTTCAAACCACCCGCGAGGGCGTTTACGCAGGCGGCGACGCCGTCAGCGGCGCCGCCACGGTGATACTGGCCATGGGCGCGGGCAAAAAGGCCGCAAAGGCTATCGACGAATACCTCAGCGGCAAATAAGACGGGACGAAGCGGACAAACTATGCTATAATGCGGTAGAGGCGGCATAAGCCGCTTTTATTGCATCAGCGGCAAGAAACGGCCGCGCGATTTCCTCGAACACAAACGCGGGGTTATTTAAGATTAAAGTAGGTTGCTGACGGAAAATGTTTATTGATCGGGCAAAAATCAAACTCAAGGCCGGAAACGGCGGCAATGGCTGCGTGTCCTTCCGGCGCGAGAAATACGTGCCGCGGGGCGGCCCCGACGGCGGCGACGGCGGCAGGGGCGGCAACATCGTCT
>JBMNQS010000003.1:0-68084 GCA_050944255.1 Christensenellales bacterium
TTCGTCATTTCGCGTACGATCGCTTCGTCTGCGCCGCTCGGCGTAAAATAACCTGTTAAACCGCACATATATGCCTCCTTCGGAAAGCCGCTGAATTCTATATAGTGACAAAATTTTTGAACCTGCTTTCTAGTATACCCCGCAGGATCGATTATCGCAATAATATTGGATGATCCAAAATACTTTTTAATGCCTGCGGCCGCCCGCTGCTGCGGCTGCTCGTTCCAAACCGGAGCAAAATGCCTTCCGTCCGGTGAAAAAAGCGGCGGAGCAGCCCTTTCTATACAAGTTAGCGATGAGTAACTGTTGGAACCTCTTTTATTTCCGTTAAAATATAAATATGTTTTGCATCGATTTGCCTTGACAACCGCTTATACTATGATATACTGAAAAAACACTCATGAGGGAGTAGTTGGCGCATACGCTGCGCTGTAAGTCAACATACTGGCCTAAACGGCCTGGCTTGCATGAAATAACAAGACTCATGATCTGGCGTGAAAGCCATATCTGCAGTCTTGTTTTTTTGTATGGTATCCGCTTTCGCGCCATAACCATCATCACGTGGAGGAATTGCGCATGACATTCATCGAACTGCTGCTGATTGCCGTGGGGCTCTCAATGGACGCCTTTGCCGCGTCCGTCTGCAAGGGGCTGTGCTTTGAAAAGTTTAAGATGAGACACGCTCTGACGGCGGGGCTCTACTTCGGCGTCTTCCAGGCGCTGATGCCGCTTATTGGCTACTTCCTGGGCATCACCTTCGCCGCGTACATCGACACCTACGATCACTGGATCGCCTTCGGCCTTCTGGCCTTCATCGGCGGAAGGATGATCGCCCAGGCCATACGCAATCCGGACTGCTGTGAGGAAGATGACGGCCTGCACCCCAAAAAGATGCTGCTATTGGCCGTCGCCACCAGCATCGACGCCATGGCCGTGGGCGTGTCCTTCGCGCTTTTAGATGTGCGTATCGTCCCGTCGGTGATCACCATCGGCGTGACGACGCTGATCATCTCCATCATCGGCGTGAAGATCGGCCACGCCTTTGGCGGGCGCTTTAAATCCAAGGCGGAGCTTGCAGGCGGCGTCATACTGGTGCTGATCGGGCTGAAGATACTCATTGAGCATCTGGCGGCGGGGATTTAAAAAGGCTGTTGGAAAGACGCGGGCGGCTCCCGATATAACCGGAGCCGCCCGCTATTATGCCAGTTTATTTCTAAATAAATTGTTCGATTGGCCCATCATACGCATTGAAGAACTTTTTCATGCACAAAACGATCCGGCCGCAGGCCTTCCCGTCCCCATACGGGTTGACTGCATTGGCCATCCGATTATAAAAATCGCGGTTGCCAAGCAGCCGCTCAAGATGGGCCGAAATTTCTTCGTAGCTGGTACCCGCCAACAGCACCGTACCCGCGTCCACCGCTTCTGGCCGTTCCGTCGTATTTCGCAATACCAGCACCGGTTTTCCAACGGCGGGTGCTTCCTCCTGAAGACCGCCCGAGTCGGTCAGCACCAGATGGCAGCGCTTGATGAGATTGGCGAAAGTCCTGTATTCCAGCGGCTCGATCATATGGACCCTGGGATTGCCCGCAAAAACCTCGCCGGCAATATCGCGCACCAGCGGATTCAAATGTACCGGAAACACCACCTCGGTATCCGTGTGGCGGTTCACGGCGTCATTGATGGCGCGAAAGATACTGTTCATATTGCCGCCCAGGTTTTCGCGCCGATGGCAGGTCAACAGCATTACCCGCCGGTTGGCAAAATCCAGTGCGTCTAGGCTTGCCTGCCCGAAACGGTAATCCTCTTCAAGCACAGACAAAAACGCGTCGATCACCGTGTTGCCTGTGACGTAAATCTCTCCCTTCGTGTTCTCACTTACAAGGTTTTGCCTCGAGAGCACGGTGGGCGCAAAGTGAAGATCCGTCAGAACCGAAGCAAGGCAGCGGTTGATTTCCTCGGGGTAGGGAGAATATTTATCGAAGGTCCGTAGGCCCGCTTCAACGTGCGCCACCGGTATCCTCCGGTAAAATGCCGCCAGCGCGCCGGCAAACGTCGTCGTCGTATCGCCGTGTACCACAACCATATCCGGCTGTGCTTCCAAAAGCACCTTTTCCATGCCCGCAAGCGTTCGCGTCGTGATATCGGTCAGCGTCTGGCGCTGCCGCATGATGTCCATGTCGTAATCCGGCACGATGCCAAAGACGTCGAGCACCTGGTCCAGCATCTGCCGGTGCTGTGCGGAAACACATACCAGCGTGTTGAACACGCTTTCCTTTTTCATGGCGGCGATCAGCGGCGCCATTTTAATGGCCTCAGGCCTTGTGCCGAAAAGGGCCAGTACCGTCTTTCTCATAGCACACCGCCACCCAGCAGATAGCATTCAAAACCCACCGCTCTCGCCTTTTGCATATCCGAGCAATTCCGGGTATCCAGCAGTACCGGCAATTTTACGGCCTCTTTGAGCGCTGCATAATCGATATTCGAAAAGGCCGAATGGTTGACGGCAAGTACGGTAACCACCGCATCGCAAGCCTTTTCCAAAAGCGCTCCGGCATACTTGGGCACATGCGGATCGTATATCTCCACCCGGTAGCCCTTGCGCGTTAAAATCTCCGAAAGCTCTATGGCGGGGCTTTCGCGCACGTCGTCGACGTCCGGCTTGTAAGTGCAGCCCAGCAACAGCACTTTGCCGTCTTTTGAAAGTTCCTGTATCTTTTCCGCCACATAGTGGGGCATGCCGTCGTTCGTTCTGCGGGAAAGCCCGATGATTTTAGCCGTTTCGGGATCCTTTTCCACGATGAACCACGGATCCACGGCCAGGCAATGACCGCCTACGCCCGGGCCCGGCTGGTGCAGATGGACGCGCGGATGTTTGTTGGCAAAATGGATGACATCCCAGGCGTTGATATGTAGATGGTCACAGATTTGGGCAAGCTCGTTGGCAAGCGCGATATTCACGTCGCGGAACGTGTTTTCCATAAGTTTGCACATCTCTGCGGTCGCGGCATCGGTAACGCAAAGTTCTCCTTTTACAAATACGGCATACAGGTCCGCCGCTCTCTTTGCGCCTTCCTCGGTATAGCCGCCGATAATCCGGCTGTTGTTTATAAGCTCGTGAATGATCTGGCCGGGCAGTACCCGCTCCGGACAATGCGCTACGTTAAAATCCCCGACAGCGCTTAGACCTGTCTTTTCCAGCTCCGGCACCAGAAGCGTCTGGGTGCATAGGGGCGGAACAGTAGATTCCAGTATGACCAGATCTCCTTTTTTCAGGACAGGAACAAGCATTTGCGCCGCGGCCGCTACAAAGCTCAGATCCGCCTTCTTTTGCGGTGTTATGGGCGTAGGAACGGCGATGATAAAGGCGTCGGCCGGCACTGGTTGGGCCGACACCGTAAGCATACCCGCCTCCACGGACTCGCGCACCAACTCCTGCAGACCAGGCTCCTCCAGGCATATCCTGCCCGTGTTAATGCCCTCGCAGATTTCCGGATTGACATCCACGCCGTGCACCCGCACACCGCTTCGGGCAAACAGCGCGGCCGTGGGCAGACCAATATAGCCCATACCAAGAATACAGATTTGTTGACTTCTCATAAATATTCCCATCGGCAATTGCTTTTGTATTTTGTATTTTATTAATTGCCTTTCGAAAGCATTATATAATACTTGCAATTAACATGTCAATCCATGTCGTTTTTTAAAAGCCTGTCTTCAAGGCCTAAGCAATACTGAAATTATTGACAATATCATTACTTTTGTGTTATAAAATAAAGAAATGTCTAAAAAATGTCTAATAAAGGTGAATTTGATGACACAATTTTTTGATGCCAAGAACGAAAATAGTTCCATTAAAAATCTCCCCTCAGAAGACAGAATATTTCATATCCTTAATCATATGGTTGGCGACAATATACTGGAAATTGGCTATCTGGATATCAACTTTGATATCACAATGGGTAAGGACAATAAGTATGTGTTTGTAGTGGATCATCGGGAAGAAATCATCAAAGCTGCAAACCGGCGGCTGTTTGAGGTGGACAAAACTATAAGACGGAATGTCGAATATTGGCATGAAAATGGAACCATTCATTGGTCGGACATCCAATTTGATACGGTAATTTTAAACGATTTTTTTTATGAAGCGGATCGTCTTCAAAGGATCCTGCGGCAAACCAATGATCGCTTGGATAAAGATGGACGATTTATTTTTATAGCGCCTTTTGGCATTGATCCCGAACTTAAACAGGAGGATAACTTCCTTGGGAAAAATATTTTCAATCCCGTACTGAATGTGTATTCTATTGAATATTTTGAGATCATTGAAGAAAATTGGATTGTTGTCGTCTGTGTAAAAAAACAAACTGATTTTGTCAGCTTGTTGGAAGATAAACTCAATGCAGTCTTATATTCTTATAAAGATTACAAAGATCAAAAAAAGAAAAAAGAAAATTTATTGGAATATAGGCTAAGAAAAGAAAAGCTGAAAAATGAAAAATTGAGTAAAAAAATAAAATCTTTGAAGGCTTCCAAAAAATATAGAATCGGTCTGGCCTTATCTGAGATATATAAAAATCCATTCATAATACTTAAATATTTCAAAAAAGCTCTGAGATATCTACTAAAAATATCAAAAAGGATATATAGTAATAGTATAAGAAAGTTGTTTAAGTTTAAATTCAAGGGTATCAGCGTGATTATTCCTACCTATAAGGAGATTCCTTATCTGGATGATTGCGTCAATTCAGTTTTGAACCAAACGTTAAATCCTAAAAAAATTGAGATCATTCTTTCCGTAAACGGTAAGGATGTGGCGTATTATGAAAAATTAAAAAAGAAATATGCCGACAATCAAAGAATACGGGTTATTTATACGCCTAAGGTTGGACTGTCTGCTGCCAGAAACTTCGCACTGAATTATGTGATGATGGATTATCTCACATTTTTGGATGACGACGACTATTTTACGCCAGGTTATCTGGAAGAAATGTCCAGACACTTGGATCATGATATCAGCATCGTCTGCGGCAGGCTGGAGGATCATGTAGACTCAAAATTGGATTCCGACACATACATCAATAGAGAGCTTTCCAAAATCAGAGGTGGCGGTAAAACCAAAAATTATCTTAAAATAGGCGGCCTTTTTTCTCCGGCGTGGGCAAAATTATACAAAACGGATCTATTTAAGAACAGCTTTTCCAGATTTGATGAATCCGTTAGTCATACCGAGGATATACGGTTTTGGGCCGATAATTATCAGAACCTGACAGGCTTTGTCTATTGCTGCGATTCAATTGGAAAAGAAGCTCTAATCAGAAGAGTTTTAAGCAACAGTATGAGCAGGCCCTCGGAAGATAAGCTTTTTAAATTTTGGATCAATGACCGTATAGAGATTATCGACTATATAGCCGACAAACTGACGAGAGATTGTACGCTGCATGAAAAAAGATTTTTGTTGAATAAAATCCGTATCCAAACGAAAATGATGTTGAATTATTATCGTACTCTAGATATGGATAAAAAAAATGAGGTAAGGAATGTTTTATCCCAAAATGATAACTTTTATCTGAACAAGGGGAAGTTTTCCTTGACTCAGGGTATTGCTTTTTGTCACAACTTCTCGCCTTCGGCGGATACTTC
The DNA here is from genome assembly GCA_050944255.1 of Christensenellales bacterium. Taxonomy (GTDB): domain Bacteria; phylum Bacillota; class Clostridia; order Christensenellales; family Maliibacteriaceae; genus JBMNQS01. Next base: position 5,644 of record JBMNQS010000003.1, read on the forward strand.
GGCTTATGTGGCCGTTAAACGGCTATTGCAGCTGAACGCACTCGAAAAACAGGTAATAAAATGGGACGTGGTCTCTTCGGATATGTCCAACTGTCGAAGAAACGATCCATACTTTGATATGTTTTACGCAAGATTTGTAATAAATGACAGCGTGATTTTACCCGGACCTACCTATTTTAATGAAGAAACGCAATATATGTTCGGCCGAAAAGCTTTCAAATGCATGAAAGACACTCGGGCTGAGTACGTATACTCCCGCTCTATGTTTGCCGGATCGCATATAGCGGCTTATCTCTACAAACTGAAATATCCCGGAACCAAATGGTACGCTGAATTTTCAGACCCATTGTTTATGGGAGTGGATAATAAAGAGCGGAAAACGGCAAACCATGATTTGGGTAATCATTTTTTGAATGACTTCTGGAGAAAATGTGAAACTTACGTTTACAAATATGCCGATGTTATTATATTTACCAACGAAAAGCAAAGAGAGTTTATGTTAAGCTATAACAAAGAAAAAGCTTTAAATAACCGAATAAAAGATAGAAGCGTGATTATGAGTCATCCGCCTATCGATAAAAAATTCTGCAATATTATTCCCTGCGACTATACGATGGACAACACAAAAATCAATATAGGGTATTTCGGTTCTTTCTATGCCAATCGGAGCTATGCCGATATGCTGAACCTTTTAAGCAATGAAGATGTTGTCTTACATTTTTTCGTTCCCAATACAAAAGTTTTTGAAGATTTTGAACACGAGCGCATCAGAATCAATAACGTGATAGGGCATCTGGAGTTTTTGAATGTAGCTTCAAAAATGGATTATTTGTTTATAAATGACATTGATTTCGAGGGGCTTGTCAATCCTTATCTGCCTTCCAAGTTGGCGGATTATCTTTCCACGGGAAGCAAAATCATTGCAAAAATCAATGAAAATACTGTACTGTCCGAATACGATAATGAGCTAATCATTAAGACAGGGAAAATCGATCATGATTTTGCTTTAAGTTTAACACGAAACAGCTAGTCAGTAATTTCTATTTTTTCAAATTGATCAAAAGCAAACTCGCCAAAATAGCGGTCTCTTAAGCTATACATGACAACATACTCCCCAGGCTTGGAGAATTCAAATGTCATGCTGTAATTTTTATTCTGCTCATAATGCAAATGACTGCCGTTATAATAGATCCACCAGCTGCAATTAGCTTGGTAATCATATTCCACATCCACAATAAATTCAAATTTATTTTTTGATAATGGATGAATGTGATGCTCTTTTATTATGGGCTGGTGGAGCGTTTCGTATTTCTTTTTAAGCACCATGCCTTTTTCAGTATAGGTAAGTTCACCTAAGATCCCTTTTAGTGTTTCACCCGTTTCATTTGCGATATAATATAAAATTACTATATCTTCAGGGGCTTCAAATTCCATATATTCTTCTTTGGTATACGGAAATTTCAGTATGGAATTTTTTGTATATACATAAAAGCTATATTTTTCATCCCCTTGAACCGTATTTTTGATCCGGACTGTTTGTTTATCAATAATTTCTATCTCAGCTCCATTAAATTTTAAAGGATTTGTTTTTGCAATAGGAATATTGATTTGATCATTGAAAAGGCTTATTTGAATAGCATTTTCAAGCAGCTGGATACCGCAGTGATTGTCTTTAAAGATTTCAACCACGGTTAAAAACTCCGTGCAATGACCGCTTTTTGTATATTCTAAAGTCGTGGATGGCTCACAAGTGCCAAATCCTGTTGATAACATACTCATAGGCACCGTATCAGTTCCGTTCAAAATATTCAGTTGATCGATCGGATTCAGTTGCCTTATGATTGCCTTGTGATCGGACTGTCCAATTTCCAGCAGAACGTTTTGACGGGCATTCTCCAAGATAGACACGTCATTTGATAAATTGAAGTACTGTGCATACTCATGTTTACTTTCCGAGTAGATCTCATCTCTGATAATGATGATATCGTTATTTCTTAAATAATAAACGTGCCTGTAAATGACCGCATCATGATAACCTCTTGAACTTGCCATTGCATAGTCATAGTGAGGCTTTTTTATAAATTTCTGTATTTTGAATTTTTCACCGTTACCACTTGCAATTGAGTAGGCTTTATCTCTGATGCCTATAGTGGTATGCGCAGGTATGGATTCCATATAATCCTTATATTTATCTTTGGGCATATATCCGCACATGCCTGAATCTACAAAAATATCATAGCCCTTGCTGTAGAGACAAATGGATAAATCGTCATGATGTTTATGAACTCTGGTTACAAAACCGGCCTTAAGAGATAACCAGGTTGCCTGTTCAAAATTATCCTGCTTAAAATGTTCACGAAAAAAAACATAGCCGGCCGGAAACAAGCCCGAAAGTTCGACAGGTTTCCTGCCTTCCTTGCCCTTAGATTCGATATATTGTAATATTTCGTCATTATTAAAAACATCTATTGAGGTATCGCCGCGGCTAGATACGCCTTTACTGTCTCCAAATAGAGGCCTAAATTTATTTGGTTTTAACGCATAGGCAATAAACCGGTTGGCATTCTGCAGATAAATATATAATTCATTTTTATAATCATGGCCGATTAGCCGTAAAATATTTAAACATCCCCATAATAAGGCTGTAACCATAAAATGATAATCCAAGCTGTTTTCTTTATGAACACCGTCTAAATAAGCGTATTCCACCTGAGCTTTCAATCGGTTAATGATAAATTCAATATCTTCCCACATATTTTTTTTATTCATGAAATAGATACCGATTAAAGCGGCTTTATCCACAATTATACCATGATTGTGATTTTTTTGATAATATTTATCAGAAAGCAGTTTTTGCAAGGATTGTTCAATAATTTCGATTATATATTTTTTTGAATTCAGTAGGTAATTCTCTGTTTCGGCAATACAAAAAAGATATACCAGATTCTCGATTCTTTCCGATAGGGAATGATCATTGTTCATCATCAGATGTATCTTATCACTTTTTGCATAGTTGTAAAACGATAGGATAAAATCTTCCGCAAGCTCAATATAATAACTATCTGTTGTTAAACGGTATGCTTCTGTTAATAAATATATATGCCTCAAACCATGTAAATACAAAGAAAATGTATTCGCATGACGCTTAATGCCTATATTCCAGTTAAATTCACTCAGCTTATGAGGATTATACCGTATAGTTTCAAGATTTTTATAACCTAATACTAAACTGCCTTCAAGCAATTCATTGGCAAACTCAATAATTTGATTTGAATTATATTTCATCACGAATAATTCTTTGTAATAATCAATCGTTACGATTTTAAGATTATATTGATGTTGCTCATTGTTTGCGTTCTTAGTCATTTGAGATTCATATCCTTTCAAAATCACGCGTTTATGCACACATCATTTTTCCCGCCTTCACTGCTAATGTTTAGCATGCTTTTTACGTTAGAATTATGGCCGGATTGCTCGTCGATCATTAACAATCTTTCTAGAAATTACAAACGAAATTATAGCACGGGTTTTTGTGTCGGTCAATCGCATAATCGTAACTGTATTCTACCTATTCTTCAGGTTTACCATTACAGGTGTCTTGTTGGGTCATATTCAAAATATAAAGAAGCCTGCTACACGCTCGGCAATAGCAGGCCTATAGGCAATAATTAATTCTCTCTGACTTGAAAATCTCTAATCTACATAATTAAATATTTTCAACTGATAATATAATGAGAGCAATTTAGTATATAAAAAACCAACATACCCTTTTTCTCTGGGGAAATCAAACTTGCCAAAAATCCTTGAGAAGCAATCAAGGCCAACTATTTTTCCAATCTTTCCTTTCTGAAAATGAACGATTCTTTTGAGCGCTAGCAAAGCATTGTCTCTGCGTATATCTAAAAAACGGTTATTTTCCGCCTAAATTTGTATAATCTCTTTTTGTGAAATTTCTATATTTACTCGTTGTTTCCTTTTTTCCTCTTGCGCTAGCTCCCATTTTTTTTGCATTTCTTTAATTGTCTCATCCGATATTTCAGTAATGCGTCCATGCTCGAGATGTTCTTGAGCCAGTTTTTTCTTTTCTGTTATTGTATAGCTCTTTTTCGTAAGGTATTGCAGCAATAGCCGGATTGAGTAAATGCATAATATCGAAAGCTAGCCGGTTACTTCTGAAGATCATGCCTGTAACATTATTTAGATGAAAAAGCATTTTTGATTGCAATGGAGTCCAAATAGGGGTATGCAGAACTGATGATGTAAAATATGTGCTATGATGAATCGTTTCCATAAAAAATAGATAGTGATTCTGTAATTTTGCCATTGGCGTGCGCCCGGGCATTTTTTTTAGTTCAGCTTTTAAGAAATCCTGATAATATTTCATCCCTTTTTTAGATACAGCTTCTATATGGTAATATTCTCTACTGTCGACGAACGAATCAATGGTGATATTATCTTCTTCGGGAGTCCCCTTAAATTTCGTATACATATGAGGCCGACAGACAAGCACACCAAGAAAACCGGGCAGTTTAATTGTTTGTTCGTCACAGATATAGCTTTGACTTGGCGTCGGCTGTTGGTTTATGCCGAGATAACTGCTGATTATGTCATTATATAACTTTCTGAACGATATCGGCTCATTGAAAGAAGGAATTGTATCATATTGAAAGTTATACATACTGTTGAGTGCCAGCGCCACAGTCAAATCCAAAGGATAGTTTGGCAAGTCAAGTGTATGTATATAGATCATATCTTTAAATTCAAGCATATTCGTAAGGGCAGCAAATACCAACCTGGAATCTATGCCTCCTGATAAATCTACTTTGTATCGCTTATATCCTGGATATTTTAGCGCAATTTGCATATTATCGATAAGCTCATCTTTTGCAACCCGCAATTGATCGTAATATTTTTCCTCGCTATAGGGCTCAGGATTGTACAATTCATCATGAAGAGAAGTATTATTAAATATAACCTTTGTTGCCGACAAAGTTACAGTTTGATCAATCGTTAGAACATGCGTATTTTTCATGATCATATCGCGACTGTAATTTAATCTGGCAAAAGCAGATACACTGCTAAGATCCGCAATAGCTCTTTTCAGATTTACCCGTGGATAAATGTTCACGGATTTTAGCGCCAACAGCAACATATGGTAACGATTCGAAGCAATAAAGCGGCGCTTATCCTGATAATAATAAACTTTAGACAATCCCAGATAATCATGAGTGATCTGCAATCCGGCATCATCTTGATAAATCAAAAAATAATCTCCAGTTTGTTCTATCAATGATAATGGGTCAACATTGTGCTTCTTAATATCTTCATCTCCAATAAGCAAGTCAGTAGCCGTGCGCGTAATACCGGAAAAAGCAAAGTGGAGTCCCTTCGCGCTGCATAGGGGACGCGTTGTTAACAATTTGCACCCAATCTTCTTTGAAAGATTAAACTCGGTTAAGCATAGTTTCTGTTGACGCTGGAGTGCGTTAATACCAGCACTCCAATGACCTTTAGCCTCTTTTCCCCAAAAGATGCAAAAATCCTGAAAGAGGTATGAAGGTTTAAAATACTGTAGGGGTGGCAACTCCTGCGGATCTGGTTCCTTTAGAAATGCTGCGTATTGTTTTGGATAACTTTCTATAAAAAAAGCAAATTGGGAGTTCTTCCAGTATTGCTGGTTTTTGTATATACAACATGCTTGAACCCAGTATTGGCCGTATTCTAAGAGTTCAAATGTATATTTATTGTCCGTGATCCTGTCGATTCTTTGAATGATTAAACCATCTTTTTTTAAAATATAAGTGTACTGAACTTCAGAAGGATCATAGTGTTCCAATGTGTTTAACAGCACAGAAGTTTCTAGGAACTGATGATTAAGTTTAACGCTTACAGTGATTGAAGTATCCATAAAATTGCCCCTTAAATAAGCTGAATAACCTTATTGCATTTAGATTTAATCTTTTGGGAGGTTTCTCAACTTAATGATAATACTTTTTATTTTAGGAAATAGTTTATATATTGTCAATGTGAATTTCAATACAAGTGGCTTTGATACGAAAGTGGAGGGAAGGAAGGCTGGCGCAGTTGCAACAGTGAGCGACGGTGCTGATAAAGGAAAGCAAGCGGTGATTGACGCTTTCACCTAACGTTGAGTCCCCCTGCGGGAAAGTGCTTTTCAGATATTTGTGGCTGCGTAATCGGTTTAACAAACTGCATTTGGAGGGTGCGGCGTTTTATGGTACAATGCGCTTAAACCTTTGTGGTGGGCGGCGCCGGATGCCGCGCGTAAAACGAATCGGCGGGGAGAGCTTATGTACGGCGAAGATAAGGGACGGATCAAAAGATACCGGGTTATGCTGATGGCCATCGCGGCGATATGCTTTATACTCGTTTTTGTTCTGGATCGTGCGCAGCATACGCAGATCGGTCAGGCCGGGGCCGTATTGACCTACAGGAGCGGCGATGTGAACATAGTGGCGGAGACGACTCAGGAACAGTCCGCTCAATTGAAAAAGGCGCTGAACCGTAAAAGATTGACGGGCGGAAAGCCGCAGGGGACTTTTTCCCATGATGTGTCCGTCGCCTTTGGCCAGATGACATTCTGCCCCGATACCGGCGGCGGACCTTTCCTGCGCCTGGAGGAGGCCGACGGCTACCTTGAATTGTCTGAAGAAGAGCTCAAAGTGATCCACCAGGTGTTTGAAGCCTACGGCGGCCGCTTTCCCGTCCAATAACGCGATAAAAAAACCGGCGGCTGCCCGCGTGCAGTGCGGGGGGCGGGATGATTTGATCCGGGCGGCCAACAAATTTCCCTCGTACAGGCAAACCTCCGACATTTTTCTCATAAACATTAGAGAATAAACGGCGGAGGTTTTTCTATGGACGCATTTCTTGCCTGGATAAAAGAACTGATATTTTTTATCGGCTACGTCTCCAGAGAAGGCTCGTTTCCCAAACCCCTTTCATCCGAGGCGGAAAAGGACGCGCTGGAACGCTATGCCAAGGGAGACCATCAGGCCCGGCAGACGCTCATCGAGCATAACCTGCGCCTGGTGGCCCATATTGCCAAAAAGTACAGCGGCGGCGGTCGGGATATGGACGACCTGATCTCCAGCGGTACCATCGGCCTGATCAAGGCCATCTCCTCCTACAACAATACCCGAGGGACGCAACTGGCCACCTACGCGGCGCGGTGCATCGAAAACGAAATACTGATGAACCTTCGCGCGCAGAAGAAGTTCCGCAACGATATCTCCCTGCAGGAGCCCATAGGCAACGACCAGGAGGGCAACGAGATTTCGTTGATGGATATACTGGGCAGCGATCCCGACAGCGTCATGGACATCGTCCATAAGCGCATCAGAAGCGATCAATTGCACGCCTGCGTGGTGACGCTGGACGCGCGCCAGCGGGTAGTGCTGGAAATGCGATACGGACTGGCCGGAAACCCACCTATGACCCAGCGGGAGGTGGGTCGGACGCTGGGCATCTCCAGAAGCTACGTGTCGCGCATCGAAAAAAAAGCCATCGAAAACCTGATTTTGCTGCTGCGCGAACCCAGGCACAAAAAGCCGTAAAGAGCTATGCAATGCTCCGGGTGCATGATATAATGAGTCGTTGCAGAAAATACGCGTGAGGGATACTATGAATAAGCGGGTTCGCCGCCTGTTTGAAAGCGGCATCGGCGCAGAGACCGTCTGCATCACAAAGAGCGTCAATATGCGCTACTACAGCGGCTTTACCGGTGAAGGCGTTCTTGTTCTGACGCCCGATGACATGCGGATCGTCACCGATTCCCGCTACGGCGAGCAGGCTTTCAGCCAGGCGCCGCAGGCACAGGTCACGCTGATCGGCGCGGGGGACGATTACCTGGGCACGCTGGCGCGCCTTCTCAAACGGCCGGGCATAGAGCGCGCCGCTTTGGAGGACAAGCATATTACCGCGGCGGATTTCTTTCGCCTCAGGGACGCGCTGCCCGGTGATTTCATTATGCTGCCGCTGGGGGACGCTGCCGACGGCGTGCGCGCGGTGAAGGACGGCGGGGAAATTACCGCCATCGCAAAGGCACAAAAGCTGGCCGATGAAGCCTTTTCGCGCATACTTTCCTTTATCCGGCCCGGCGTGACGGAAACCGATGTGGCGCTGGAACTGGAAATGTCCATGCGAAGGGCCGGCGCGCAGGGGTTATCCTTCGATATGATCGTGGCCTCGGGCATTCATTCCGCCATGCCCCACGCCACTTTATCCGGGAAGAAAATTGAGCCCGGCGACGTGGTGACGCTGGACTTCGGCTGCAGGGTGGACGGCTACTGCTCGGATATGACCCGCACCGTTGCGGTAGGATACCTGCCGGACGAACTTAAAAAAATCTACGGGGTTGTCCTGGAAGCGCAGCTTGCGGCGCTGGAGGTTCTGGCAACCGGCAAAACCGGCCGGCAAGTGGATGCCGCCGCGCGCCGCATCATCGAAAGCGCCGGCTATGGCGAATACTTCGGCCATGGCCTGGGTCACGGCGTGGGCCTTGAAATCCACGAAATGCCGCGACTTTCCCACGCCCCGGAGGCGGATGCGGTCCTTCAAAAAGGGCATGTGGTCACCGTGGAGCCGGGCGTCTACGTTCCTGCCCTGGGCGGCGTGCGCATCGAGGATCTTTGCGTTTTGACAGAAAATGGGTATAATAACTTGACAAGTTCGGATAAAAAACTGATGATTATATAGGCAGCGGGTAAGCCATCCGCAATCGTCTGCATGAAATAGCTTTTTGGAGGGATTCTATGATCAGCGCAGGAGAATTTCGTAAGGGTATTACCATCGATATGGACGGGCAAGTATTCGTTATCGTGGACTTCCAGCACGTCAAGCCGGGTAAGGGCGCGGCCTTCGTGCGGGCCAAAATTAAAAACGTCATGAGCGGCGGCGTCCTGGAACGCACCTTCAACCCCGCGGAACGCTTCCCCAGGGCCCGTATCGAGTCCAAGGAAATGGAATACCTCTACAATGACGGCGACCTCTATTACTTCATGGACACCGAAACCTACGAGCAGCTGCCGCTGAATCGGGAGATCGTGGCCGAAGCCATGAACTTCGTCCGTGAAAATTCGCCCGTGACCATCCGCTTCTACCAGGATAACCCCTTCTCGGTGGAAGCCCCCAACTTCGTGGAGCTTGAGGTCACCGACGCCGAACCCGGCATCAAGGGCGATACGGCGTCCAACGTCACAAAAGGTGCCACCCTTGAAACGGGATTCCGCCTGCAAGTACCGCTGTTTGTCAATGCCGGCGATACCATCCGCGTGGATACCCGCACTGGCGAATACATGGAGCGCGTATAAATACCGCGCCGCTGAAAGGAGTTTTGTATGAGTCTACTGACCGAACGAGTCGCCTACCTGAAAGGCCTTGCCGAAGGTATGGAATTCTCGGAGAAATCCTCCGAGCAGAAAATGCTGCTGCAGATACTCAATCTGCTGTCAGACGTGGCGGACGCCATTGGAGACCTGGAGGATAACCAGGCGGAAATTGAGGATTATATCGAGGAAATCGATGAGGATCTGGGCGCGCTCGAATCCTTCCTGTTCGATGAGGATGAACAGGACGATGGGGATGGGCCGGACGAGTACGAGTATCCCTGCTGCGGTGAGATGGACTGCGGCTGTGCCGTTGATTTTGAAGATGCGAACGGCGAGGAGGCCGACGATGACGCCCAAGAGCAGTTGGCGGCGCCCGCCGCTCAGGAGCCTCACGTGAATTGAAAAATGACGAGCAAACCGGCCTTCGGGCCGGTTTTTGTGTCTGGGGCTGCTTAAGGCGCTGCCTTAGAATCCGCCGGGCGCTGCCCTGGGAACCCGCTTAAGGCTCCACCTTAAGAATCTGCCGGGCGCTGCCCGGACCCGCTTAGAACCTTTTTCTGAAGAAAAAGGTTCTAAGAACTCCAAAAAGACTTCAATACGCTTCGCGGGAAAAAGCCTACTTGGTTTGTTTTGCCGGGCTCTGCCCGGACCCGCTCCCAAAAGACTTCAATACGCTTCGCGGGAGGGGAATTTTGTTTTGGTTTATCCTTCCCACAAGCGGAGCTTGCGGCGGTAAAGTTTCTTGGGGGATTCCAAAGGGGGCCTTCTTTTCAAAGAAGGCCCCCTTTGGCCGCCGGAGGCAAAATGTTTTTGGCATGACTCATGGCAGCGGTCGCCGGAGGCGAGCCTGCCTGCCGGCAAACGTGCGTTCAAATTCTCCGCCGCTGCATACATATATATAAAGTGACTTTTGGGAGGCAAGGCGATGCTGTATTCAAAGCTGAAAAAAAAAGAGGTTGTCAATGTCTACGACGGGTCCAAACTGGGCAATATCGTGGACTTGGCCATTGACGAACACTCGGGCAAGATCTGCTCCATTGTGGTGCCGGGCCCGTCGAGGGGGATCAGCTGCTTTTTTCGCGGCGGCCAGGATCTGGTGATTCCCTGGGAGAAGATCGACCGGATCGGCGACGATGTGATATTGGTATGCCTGGACGGCGTGGCCGCGGCGCAGGCGCACTCTTCTAGACAGGGACGCTGCAATCGCGTATAATGAAAAACAACATACCGGCGTTATCGGCTAATCATTACCAAGGAGGAGCGGCCAATGAAGTGCATGTTCTGTGGCTGCACGAACAGCCGCGTGATCGATTCGCGCACCACCGAGGAGAGTACCGCCATCCGCCGCCGCAGGGAGTGCGAACAGTGCGGTAAGCGGTTCACCACCTATGAGAAGATAGAAATCGCGCCCCTTATGGTCATCAAAAAGGACGGGCGGCGCGAGGAATTCAATTCCGAAAAAATCCGGACAAGTATCCTGAAGGCCTGCGCCAACCTGCCGGTGAGCATGGGGACCATCGACGAGATCGTAACGGATATCGAGCGCAAAATCGCCAACTCGCTGGCCCAGGAAGTGACCTCCAAACAGATCGGCGAGATGGTCATGCAGGCGCTCAAGGACGTGGACGAGGTGGCCTACGTCCGCTTCGCGTCGGTGTACCGCCAGTTCCGCGATATTCATTCGTTTATGCAGGAACTCAATAAACTTCTGACGGAATCGGAATGAAAATGGGATATAAACTCGATGGGCGGCGCGCACGTGCACCGCGGCGCGGGCGGCAAGCACCATATCGACCTGTGGGCCTGCAACAAGGACCAGTTGATCGCCGCCGGGCTGCCGGAGGGAAGTGTCACCGTCACCGGCCTTTGCAGCGTCTGCCATGATCCGGACCTGTTTTACTCCAACCGCCGCCAGGGGGACGACCGCGGCAGCATGATCGCGCTGATCTCATTGCTGCAATAGCTTTGGGGCGGAAGTTTCCTGGGATTGGTTTCAATAAACCAATACCGCTTTGCCGTGCCGCGCTGCGCCTGCGCGGGACGGTAATTTTTTTGCGTTTTGGGATTTGTAACTTTGCACCGGCCGCCGGCAAACGTCATCCGCGGCGGTTTGATCTTTGAGAGCACAGCTTCAATAACAGCCGATTTCAAGCTAAAATAAAGACATTTTTTCTGAGTTTATCGGACAGAATAAGGTGGTATACCAATTGAAAACGGGAGGAAAAAGGCTTTGTCTCTTGCCAATATCATGTGGGTGGCGCTGCTTGTACTGATCATTTTTGATGTGGCGCCCGATACCATGAAAACACTTAAAATCAAACAATTGCCGGCCATCGGCATCTGCGTGCTGGCGCTGGTGTTGGGCAATCTGCCCGGCTTTGTCGCCGGCAACTGGCTTGTGCTCAATATCGGCTGGACGGTGGTTCCGCTGGCCGTCTACATCTATCTTTTCGTGCGGACCCGCGACACGTGGCAGCGCATTGGCTCCATACTGGCCCCGGTGGTGCTGGCCTACGTCATGTACATTTTAGGCCGCAGCATGCCCGATGAGATGAATATCTCCTGGCAGGACGGATACGTCTGGTACGGCATGCTCATCGGTGCCTTCTGCGCCGCCCTGGCGCCGGGCAGCGCAGGAGCCGTCATGGGCTGTATACTATCCGGCTTTGTCGCAGGGACGTCCCAGAGCCTGATTTCCAGGATGCGGGGCATCTATGTGCCCGTTTCCGTAGGCACGGACCAGACCATGGCCGTGATGCTCATCGCCGTCATCTCCGCGCTGATCGTGCGCTGGCTGATCGCGCATGTGAAACACAGGTTTTTCACGGAAAAGACGGAGACGTCTTCGGCGGTTTAAATATGAGATGAAAGACTTATTTTCATGATCAAATGCCGGCACCGCATGAAAGCGGCGCCGGTTTTTGTTTTGAGCCTGGCGACGCCGCGGCGCCGCGGCCCGGGGAACGGCGATTCCATATTTTATGGCGCCTGCCGATCCGGGAAAAATCCCAACCGCCCTGTGGGATTTAATTAAACTTTTAAATCAATTTACTTTATGCTACAATGACGGTGAATCTAAATTGTATGAAAGAGGCAAGAGAGGAAAACCATGGAATTTTCAGTGCATCCCAAAATCGTCGGCTTCCCGGACCTGCAGGCGTTCTTTGGCGACGTGAAGATCGGAGAAGGCGACCTTCTGATCACCAACGAGGTCATTTTATCGCCCCACGCGGACGCGGATACGCTGCCGTGCACGGTGCTGTTTCAGGAGCGCTTCGGCGCGGGAGAGCCCACCGACGAGATGGCCGACGCCATGCTCGAGTCGGTCCGCGGCAGAGATTTTAAGCGCATATTCGCCATTGGCGGCGGAACCGTCATCGACATCTCCAAGATTTTCGTATTCGGCACCGGCTATACGGTGCGGGAAATCTATGAAAGGGGCGCGCAGCTGCCCAAAGTCAGCGAGCTCTACTGCGTGCCCACCACAAGCGGCACGGGGAGCGAGGTCACCGGCCTGATTTCCATCGGCTTTGTAAAGGAGCATAAAAAGATCGGCCTGGCGCTGCCGGCGTTTTTCGCCGATGTGGCCGTACTGGTGGCGCCGCTGATGAAAAATCTGCCGTATCCGGTATTTTGCTACAGCGCCGTGGACGCTATGATCCATGCCATGGAAGCCCACGTATCGCCCAGGGCGAACCTCTTTACAAGGGCCTGCGGCACAGCCGCCATCGAAACGCTGATCGCCGCGTTCATCCAGATGGACGGCAAACGGGAGCTGCCCGAGGACCTGGAGGCCTGCCTGGCCGCCAGCAGCCTGGCGGGCATCGCCTTTGGCAACGCCGGCTGCGCCGCCGTGCACGCGCTGTCCTACTCCATCGCCGGGACGTACCACGTGGCCCACGGACGGGCCAATTACCTGGTATTGTCGGGGACTTTTGCCATGTACCGCAAGCTCGGCGCGGACCTTTCGCCCCTTGAGAAGGTGCTGCGGGATGCTCTGGGATGTACGCAGGAGGAGGTCTGGCGGCGCCTGGACGCGCTTTTGGATCGCATGATCCCGCTGAAACCGCTGTCCACGCTGGGCGTCACCAAAAGCGACTGCGCCGATTTCGCCGAAGCGGTCATAAAAAACCAGCAGCGCCTGATGGTCAACAACCCTGTGGAGCTGACCTGGGACAACGTCAGGGAAATCTATGAAAACCTGCTTTAAGCCGGGAAAGCAAAAGCGTCCTGCACAGAAACGTACAGGACGCTTTTTTGCACCAAAACGCATAGACGGCCGCCGGGTGGTCATACTGGGCAACGAGAGCTTTCAAGGCGCCTGAGACGGCCATGCCTGTGAAGATTTTCACATGCACTGCCAAAAAATGTACAGAAAGTGAATTCTTGCGCGGGAGGCTTTCGTTTCCTTGACTTTGCAGATAAATTCATGAATAATAAGGAATGATTTCCAGGCGCGTGTGGCGCCTTGGGAGCATAGACTGACCCGGGAACATAGGAGTAGGACATGGCATCGGCACAATGGATCGCTCAGGTTACAGACGGCGGACGCGCGCAGCGCGCGGGCATTCTGCCCGGCCATAAACTTCTGCGGATCAACGGGGAGCCTGTGCGTGACGTCATCGACTACCAGGCCCTGTCCGCGCAGCGGCATCTGAGGCTTGAAATCCAGGATGAGGCCGGCCGCGTCCGGACGGCGGAGATCATCAAGGATAATGGGGAGCCTCTGGGCCTCGTCTTCCGGGACGGCCTGATGGACCGCCAGCGCTGCTGCTGCAACAGCTGCGTGTTCTGTTTCGTGGATCAGCTGCCCGGCGGCGTAAGAAGCTCGCTGCGGCAAAAGGACGACGACTGGCGCCTGTCCTTGATGATGGGCAATTACATTACCCTCACCAACGTTTCCGACAAAGAGTTCGAGCGGATACTGCGCCGCCGCGTCAGCCCGCTGTACATCTCGGTGCACGCCGCCTGCGACAGGGTGCGCACCCATATGCTGGGCAATCCCCGCGCCGGATTGATGGACCGGCTGAAACGCCTGGAGGGAGCGGGGCTGCGCTTCCACAGCCAGGTGGTGCTCTGCCCCGGCATCAACGACGGGGACGTGCTGGAAGAGACCATGCGGGAGCTCTACGCGCTTTATCCCGCCGCCGCGTCGCTGGCGGTGGTGCCCGTGGGCCTTACGGCGCACAGGGACGGCCTTGCCGAGCTGCGGCCCGTGACCGAAGAGGGCGCCGCCGCCGTCATCGATCAGATAGAGGCGTTTGCCCAAAAGTGCCTGGCAGAGAGCGGCACGCGCTTTGTGTGGGCCTCCGATGAGTTCTACGTAAAGGCCGCAAGGCCGCTATCGCCCTATGACGCCTACGAGGACTTCGTACAGATAGAAAACGGGGTGGGGCTGTACGCGCAGATGGCTGCCGAGTTTGACGACGCCATGGCGCAGGACGGCCCGTTTGCAGCCGCGCCGTGCCACATCGTCACCGGCGTGTCGGCAAAGCCGCTCCTGGAAAAGCTGATCGCCCCGGTGAATAAAGAGGGCCGGGTGAAGGTGCACGCCATAAAAAACGAATTTTTCGGCGAAAGCATTACGGTAGCCGGACTTGTCACCGGCGGGGACATCATCCGCCAGCTTTGCGGCCAGGACATGGGGCGGATGCTCATCCCCGGCTGCATGCTCCGCCAGGGCGAGAACGTTTTTTTGGACGATACCACCACCAGGGACGTGGAGGAGGCGCTTGGCGCGCAAATTCAGATTGTCCCGGTGGACGGCGCGGCGCTCCTGAGGGCGCTGTCGGGAAATGAGGACATGCATGAGTAACAAGGCCCGGCCCATGGTGGCCGTCGTGGGCAGGCCCAATGTGGGAAAGTCCACCTTTTTCAATCATATAGCAGGCAGGCGCATCGCCATCGTGGAGGATACGCCCGGGGTTACCCGCGACCGCATCTACGCAGACGTGGAGTGGCTGGGCCATCCCTTTACGCTGGTGGATACCGGCGGCATCGAGCCGGAAACCAGCGACAGCATCCTGATCCAGATGCGCAACCAGGCGGAACTGGCCGTGGATATGGCCAGCGTGATCCTGTTTTTCGTGGATGCCCGTGAAGGGCTAACCCCCGCGGACAGCGACGTGGCGCAGATGCTGCGCCGAAGCCGCAAGCCGGTGATCCTGGTAGCCAATAAAGTGGACCATTTCCCCAATCCTGAAGCGTACTTCGACTTCTACGAGCTGGGCATGGGGGAGCCGGTTCCCATTTCATCGGCCAATAAGCTGGGCATCGGTGATTTGCTCGACGAGATCGTCCGGCACCTGCCCACCCGGCGGGAACTGGAAGAGGAGGAAGACCGGCGCACGCATATCGTGGTGGTGGGCAGGCCCAACGTGGGCAAAAGCTCCACCGTCAACGGCCTCTTGCGCGAGGAGCGGGTGATCGTCCACGATGAGCCGGGCACCACCCGCGACGCCATCGATACCCAGCTTCGGGTGGACGGGGAAGAGTATGTACTGGTGGATACCGCCGGCCTTCGCAAAAAGAGCCGCATTGCCGACGCGTCCATCGAACGCTACAGCGCCGTGCGCTCCCTGGCGGCCGTCAGGAGGGCCGACGTGGTGCTTTTGATCATCGACGCCACCACCGGCATCGCCGAGCAGGAAAGCAAGATCGCCGGTTACGCCCACGAACTGGGTAAGGCCTTTGTCATCCTTGTCAACAAGTGGGACGCGGTGCAAAAAACCAATACCACCACCGAGCAGTTCAAAAAAAAGATACGCGCCGAGCTCTCCTTTATGGACTACGCGCCCATTTTGTTCTATTCCGCATTGACCGGCCAGCGTATACATAAAATTATAGAACTTGTCAAACAGGTGATGCAGCAGGCCACGCGCCGCATACCCACGGGCGTGCTCAACGACGTGATCCAAGACGCCCTCACGAGCCACGAGCCTCCGTATCAGTCCGGAAGAAGACCGAAACTCTACTACGCCACACAGGTCAGTATCAAGCCGCCTACGTTTGTGTTTTTCGTCAACGAGGCGCAGCTGTTCCACTTTTCCTACATGCGGTACCTGGAAAATCATCTGCGTAAGTCCTTTGGATTCGAAGGTACGCCCATCCAATTGATTCTGCGTGAGCGCAAAAAGGAGGACTGACACCATGGAAGCATTGAAAATCGTACTGTCTGCCGCCATAGCCTATATGCTGGGAAGTATCTGCTTCTCCGTTATCCTGAGCCGGCAGCTCATCGGCAGGGACGTAAGGGAAACGGGCAGCGGCAACGCCGGGGCCACCAATATGCTGCGCAATTACGGCTGGATTCTGGGCGTGGGTACATTCGTGGTGGACTGCGCCAAAGGGATGCTTGCCGCGGCTGTCGGCCTGTGGCTTGCCGGGGATATGGGCGCCGCCGCAGCCGGCCTGTTTGCCGTGATCGGTCATAAGTGGCCCGTATTCTATCAGTTCCGCGGGGGAAAGGGCATCGCCACCACCGTCGGCGTCCTCCTGGCCCTGGTGCCCCAGATGATCCTTCCGGTGGTGATCGCGGGGGTCGTCTCCATTGCCGTTACCCGCATCGTGTCGCTGGCCTCCATCGTCGGCTGTCTCGTCATCATCGCCCTGAGCTGGATTTTCTACTACGAAAACCTCGCCATCTGCCTGATGACAACGCTGATATGCGTCATCAACATCTGGGCGCACAGGGAGAACATCGACCGGCTGATCAAGGGAACCGAAAATAAACTGGACTGGGCAAGGATCAAAAAGGTCAGCCAGTACTGGAACAAGAAAAAACGGTAGTGTTTTCAAATTATCGAAAAAGTCCTTTCGGGGGTTATTAGGGGGCCGAAGCCCCCTAATTTTAATTCCGTGGGCAAGGCTGCGAGCCGCAACGAGCGTTTCGGAGGCAACCGCCGAAGGCGGCTCTTGGCCGTAGATCGACAGACCCAAGGGGGCCGACCCTGTGCGGCCGCAGCGCAGGGTCGGCCCTTTAGGGTGCTCCTTTCAGGGTTTTCCGGCCGCTGCAAAAAGCCATTTGGTTTTGCAGCAGGAAAACCCCTGGCATACCCGTCAAAAACATGGTTTTTTGACGGCCTCAAAGGAGCGAAAGCGCCTTTTTTAATGCCCGGAATCCAGCGCGCCGGGTATATAAAAGATTTTGCACCCGAGCGGCCTAAAAATCCGAAAGCCCGCTGCATCCTCCATCCAATGAAAATTCTCCAAAATCCGCATTTTTCCCCGATTGCAGGTATCTTGCCGCCCGCCCCTTCATATGCATTTAAATGGTAAGAGTTGTGACGCCGTCATTTCGCCTGCGCCAAGGCGCATTATTTTGGTACGAGTCACATATATATCTACCGTTACATGCAATGAAACGGAGGGAAATGAGATGGAGCATATGGACCTTTACAGGGACATTGCCGAACGGACAAATGGGGATATTTACCTTGGCCTTGTTGGTCCTGTGCGTACAGGCAAATCCACCTTTATCAAACGGTTTATGGAGCTGCTTGTGCTGCCGACGATGGCAAATCCATACGAGCGCGAACGCAGCGCGGACGAAATGCCGCAATCGGGTACCGGCAGAACCATCATGACCACACAGCCGCACTTTGTTCCCAATGAAGCGGTGGAACTGGAACTGGGCGAAAACCTCAACGTGAAAATGCGCCTGATCGACTGCGTGGGCTACGTGGTGCCCGGCGCCGTGGGCACCGAAGAGGAAGGCGTGGCCCGCATGGTCACCACGCCGTGGGCCCAGGAGGATATTCCCTTTGAAGAAGCCGCCGAAATCGGCACCAAAAAAGTGATCACCGACCATGCCACCATCGGCGTGGTCATGCTGACGGACGGGTCCATCACCGATATTCCGCGACTGAACTACGTCGCCGCGGAAGAACGCGTCATCGCCGACGTCAAAGCCCAAAACAAACCCTACATCATCATTCTCAACTCGCGGAACCCACAGTCGGAAGATACGGAAGTGCTGCGCCAATCGCTGGAATCAAAGTACGGCTCGGCCGTCAAAACCATGAATGTGCTCGAAATGACCCGCGAGGATATCGACAGCCTGATGGGTGAAATTCTCCTTGAGTTCCCTGTGGCGCAAATCAAAGTCGACCTGCCCAAATGGGTGCAGGTGCTGCCGTCCACCCATCCGCTGCCCCAGCAGGTCATCGCGACCATCACCTCCGTGCTTTCGCAAGTCGACAAGATGCGTGACTATACCAAATTGGAAGAGGCCTTCGATGAACTGGAAACCAAGGTGGGCCTGGTAACCGAAAACCTGTCCCTTGGCACCGGCGGTATCAACTTTACGCTGGATGTGGACCCGTCCATGTTTTATCAGGTGCTCAGCGAACAGTGCGGTATCCAGATCGACAGCGATTACCAATTGATGGCCCAGATCAAAGAAATGGCCGAGGCCAAACGCGCCTACGACCGCCTGGCCGGTGCCCTTGAATCCGTATCAGACTTCGGTTACGGATTCGTGCGTCCCTCCATAGACGAAATGAAACTGGAAGAACCGGAGATCGTGCGCCGCGGCGGCCGCTTCGGCGTCAGCCTCAAGGCCAGCGCCCCCGCGCTGCACCTGTCGAAAGTGAATATCGAAACGGAAATTTCGCCCATCATGGGTACCGAAAAACAGTCCGAGGAGCTGGCCAACTATCTGATTCAGGAATTCGAGAATGACCCGGCGGAAATCTGGAAGACGAATATCTTTGGAAAAAGCCTGCATGAACTGGTGCAGGAAGGCATCTCCAATAAACTGATGCGCATGCCCGAGGACGTGCAGCGTAAAATGAGCGAAACCATGCAGCGGATCATCAACGACGGGCGCGGCGGCGTGCTGTGCGTACTGCTGTAAGGACGCTTTAAACCCCGTATGCTTCATCTTTGGAAAGCCCGCAAAGGCTTCCCGGAAAATACCCATCCTAAATCCTCAACTTATGGACGCAAAGGGACGGCGCAGCCGTCTCTTTGTGTAATGTTTTTGTTTTGCCGCATACAATGCCCGTAAAGAGGGTCAATCTCTTTGCGGGCCGGATTTTTTCCGCCTGAGCGCGGCCCGGCGTCCGATGCCTCAAAGCCTGCGGCACTCCTGCGCCGCGGGATTTGACAACGCCCATCCGCAGCGTTATAATGACAGCATTCAAGGGTGAACGAAGACACGTTCCGCCGCGAAAAAACCCGATCAGAGAGCGTGCGCCGAGGCTGAAAGCGCAGGCGCGGGAAGTAGGGCGGGATACCGCTTCGGGACTTGAAGGCCCGGCAGAGGCTCTATTTCTGCGCATCAAGAGGCCGGAACTTCCGGCAAACAGGGTGGAACCGCGGTTTGATCGAATCGTCCCTGATCCTTAGTGATCAGGGATTTTTTTGTACCGTAAAAAAGCATGCTATCTGTAAAGGAGAAATGAAAAATGCTTGAATTGACATTGAAAAACGGGGAGAAGATGCCCGTGGAGGAAGGAACGCCCGCAGTGGACGTGGCCAGGAAAATCAGCGAGGGGCTGGCGCGAAATGCCGTGGCCGCCAAGCTGGACGGCCGGCTGGTGGACTTGAACGCGCCGCTTCAAACGGATGGAGAGCTGCTGTTTGTAACCACCCGGGACGAGGACGGGCTGCACGTACTGCGCCATACCGCCTCCCACATCATGGCCCAGGCGGTGCTGCGGCTGTTCCCGGAGGCGAAGCTGGCCATCGGGCCGGCTATCGACAACGGCTTTTACTATGACTTTGACGTGGAGCGCCCCTTCACGCCGGACGACCTTCAGGCCATCGAGGCCGAAATGAAGAAGATCATCAAGGAAAATTATAAGGTGGAGCGCTTCGAGCTGCCCCGCCAGGAGGCGCTGGCATTCGTGGCGGAAGAGAATCAGCCCTTCAAGGTGGAATTGATCGAGGAACTGCCCGAGGACAGCATTATCTCGTTTTACAGGCAGGGGGAGTTTACCGACCTCTGCGCCGGGCCGCACATGCCTTCCACCGGGAAGCTGAAGGCCTTTAAGCTGATGAGCGTGGCCGGCGCCTACTGGCGCGGCGACGAGCACAATAAAATGCTGCAGCGCATCTACGCCGCCGCCTTTGACCACAAGGCCGATCTGGACGCGTACGTGAAGCGCATGGAGGAGGCCAAAAAGCGCGACCACAGAAAACTGGGACGCGAGCTGGACCTCTTTACCATCATGGAGGAGGGGCCGGGATTCCCGTTCTTCTTCCCAAAGGGCATGGTGGTCCGAAACCAGCTGGAGAATTTCTGGCGGGAAATCCATGCGGCGAGCGGCTACCAGGAGATCAAAACGCCCATTATCCTGAGCCGCAGCCTGTGGGAAACCAGCGGCCACTGGGATCACTACCAGGGCAATATGTACACCACCGTCATCGACGGCGAGGACTACGCCATCAAACCCATGAACTGTCCCGGCGGCATGCTGGTCTACAAGCGCCGCATTTACAGCTACCGCGATCTTCCCGTGCGCATGGGGGAGATGGGCCTGGTGCACCGGCACGAGCTCTCCGGCGCCCTGCACGGCCTGATGAGGGTGCGCAACTTCACGCAGGACGACGCCCACATCTTCATGACCCCCGAGCAGATCAAGGACGAGATCATCGGCGTGATCCGGCTGACCAGCCGGGTCTACAACATCTTCGGCTTTAAATTCCACGTGGAGCTGTCCACGAGGCCGAAGGACAGCATGGGCAGCGACCAGGCGTGGGAGATGTCCACAAACGCCCTGAAGGAAGCCATGGACGAACTTGAAATGGACTACATCATCAACGAAGGCGACGGCGCCTTCTACGGCCCGAAGATCGATTTTCATCTGGAGGACTCCATCGGCCGCACCTGGCAGTGTGGGACCATCCAATTGGATATGAACATGCCCGAGCGCTTTGACCTGACCTACGTGGGCCCCGACGGCGAAAGGCACCGCCCGGTGATGATCCACCGCGTGGTCTACGGCTCCGTGGAGCGGTTCATCGGCATTTTGACCGAGCATTTCGCCGGCGCGTTTCCGCTGTGGCTGTCCCCGGTGCAGGTGAAGGTGATGACCATCACCGAGCGCAGCGATGAGCGGGCCAGGGAGATTGAAAGCATTCTTTCCCAGGCGGGCATCCGCGTGGAGGCTGACCTGAGAAATGAGAAGATCGGCTTTAAAATCCGCGAGGCGCAGGTGGAGAAGGTGCCCTATATGCTGGTGCTGGGCGATAAGGAAGTGCAGTCGGGCCAGGTGGCCGTCCGCTCCCGCGGGGACGGGGACCTGGGCGTAATGGATCTGGAAGCCTTCACCGAAAAAGTACAAAAGGAAATCCGCGATAAAGCTCTATAAGCCTCCGCTCAGACTGTCAAAAAATTCTTTTGGGGGTTATTAGGGGGCCGAAGCCCCCTAATCTAAATTCCGTGGGCAAGGGCGGCATGTGCGGCCGTAGCCCACTCCTTTCAGGGTTTTCCGGCCGCCTGCAAAAACCGCCCATCGGTTTTTTGCAGCAGGAAAATCCCTGGCATGCCCGTCAAAAAACATTGTTTTTTGACGGCCTTAAGGGGTATTCTTTTCAAAGAATACCCCTTAAGAAACCCCAAGAAACTTTTATTCGCTTCGCGGGAGTTTGCCAAAGGGTGAAGTGGCGGCGCGGATGGGAGCTTGAATGTGCGGTATTTTAAGCCGGATGAAATGAAATTGCCGCGAATTGGTAAATGAAAGGGTGTCTGAAAATATTGACTTAGAATATAAAGGAGCCGATTTTTCAGAGGAGGATTGGGCGCCGGGCATGTTTTGGATTTGCTTTGGGATGTATTTGGGCCTGAAAAGGGCCTGGGTATGGAGAAATTGAAGGAATTACAGGCGCGCGCTTGACAAACAGCAGCGCAAATGCTATATTGATGAGGCTGAAAGAAGAAGCTTGCTCGCTTCTCACCCGGCGGCCGGTGCCAGCGCGGGTTATCATCAAAGGAACACAAGGTTGTTTACTTGCGGGCAGAAATCTTCTGCCCGTTTATTTTTTATCGGAACCGGCCGGGCGCGGGACGTCCAAAACCCGGCAAAGCGAAATAACAATCAATAGTAAAATAAAACAGGAGGTGTTCTTCAATAGCTACCAACGACCTGATGATCAATGAACAAATTCGTGACAGAGAAGTCCGGCTCATTGACGAAAAAGGCGAACAGTTGGGTATCGTGAATCTGGACAGGGCCATGAGCCTGGCGGATGAACGTGAGCTCGACCTGGTGAAGATCGTACCCAACGCCAAACCGCCCGTCTGTAAACTGATGAACTACGGCAAATACCGCTTCGAGCAGGCTAAGCGCGAAAAGGAAGCCAAAAAGAACCAGAAAATCGTCAACTTAAAAGAAGTCCGCCTCTCTCCAACGATTGAAAAACATGACGTCGAAGTCCGCGTCAGGAATGCCCTGAAATTCCTCGCCGACGGCGATAAAGTTAAAGTTTCCATCCGCTTTCGCGGCCGTCAGATGGCGCATACCAACGTCGGCCGTGAAGTGATGAAAAATTTTTTGCAGGAACTGGGCGATACCTATGTGGTGGAGCGTCATCCTACCATGGAGGGCAGAACCATGGTCATGACACTTGCGCCCAAGGCCGCCAAGTAAGAGAGGAGGAAGTTTCCCATGCCGAAAATGAAAACCCGCCGCGCCGCGGCAAAACGCTTCTCACTGACCAAATCCGGCAGGATTAAGCGTTCCAAAGCGTACAAGCGCCACTTGCTCAACTCCAAGAGCTCCAAACGCAAGCGCAACCTGCGCCAGGGTACCTATGTGGCCGCCGCCGAAGAGAAAAACGTACGTACGCTGATCCCCTATAAATAGACTGGAGGTATTGCCTTATGGCTCGTGTTAAACGCTCGCTGAACGCCAAGAAAAAACGCCGGAAGGTATTAAAACTTGCCAAGGGTTACTACGGCGCCCGGGGCAAGCATTACAGAGCTGCCAATCAGCAGGTGATGAAATCCCTGTCCTACGCCTATGTGGGACGCAAACTGAGAAAGCGTGATTTCCGCAGCCTGTGGATCACCCGCATCAACGCCGCCGCCAGGCAGAGCGGCCTGTCCTATTCGCGCCTGATCAACGGCCTTAAAAAGGCCAACGTGCAGGTGGACAGGAAGATCATGGCCGATCTGGCCGTCAATGACGCCGCCGCCTTCGCGCAGCTTGTGGAAGTGGCTAAAAAGAACCTTGGCTGAACGCGGCATCCCCGATTTAAACCAAAGCATGCGCGCCGCCGGCCGCAGACAAACAAAGGACCTTTGTACGGCTCTTAAGCGCATCAGCTTAAAGGGCCGTTTATTTTTGGCGAAATTGCGGGGGCGTATGCGGCAAGGCGAGTCGGGCGGGTGAATGAGAAGAAGCGTCAGGCTCGAATGCCCAGGCAAAGGGCATGCGGAGGAATTCCCGGCGCGATGCGAGAAGGCCGATACACGCGCGGGTAGCCGGAACGTTGCAAAGACACCGTTGTAGAATGGACGGCGGCAGGTTATAATCTAAAATAGGGCGCTGACGAAATATGGTAAAACAAAAGGGCCGTACGCCCACGCCCGTCTGCATGGCACGATTCGGAGGGAAAGCGTGAAAGTGATCAGGAGCATGTCCAATCCGGTGGTGAAGCATCTTCGCTCCCTTTCGCAAAAAAAGTACCGGCACCATGCAGGGACTTACATAGCCGACGGCGTACTTTTGGTAGGGGAGGCGCTCTCTTGCGGGACCGCCGACGTGCAGATGCTGATCGTGGACGCGGCGAAGGCGGACAAGTTTCCGGCATTGACCGAAGCGTGCCGGGAGCGGGGCATCGAAATCCTCTGCGTCCACGAGGACGTGCTGCGCGCCGTCTGCGACACCAAGGCGCCTCAGGGCGTGGCGGCCGTGATAGGCATTCCCGCCTGCGATGACGCGATGCCTGAGGGCGGCCTGGTGCTGGCGCTGGAGGATGTTTCCGATCCGGGCAATGTGGGAACGCTGATCCGTACGGCGGACGCGGCGGGCGCCTCTATGGTGCTGCTGTCGGAAAACTGCGCCGACGTGTATGCCCCCAAGGTGGTCCGCTCCACCATGGGAAGCCTTTACCATCTGCCGGTAGGATGCTGCAGGGACATTGCCAAAAGCGTCCGGCAGCTCAAAGACGGCGGCTTTACGGTCATCGCGGCGCATCTGGATGGTGAAACAGTGGGTCTAAACAGCCAATTTCCGCAAAATACGGTCCTTCTTCTGGGCAATGAGGCCCGCGGACTGTCGGATGAACTGACGGCGCTGTCTGACAGGAAACTGAAACTGCCCATGGCCGGCAAAGCCGAGTCCCTGAACGTTTCGGTGGCGGGAAGCGTACTGATGTACCTGTGGCTGTTTCAAAGATAGGAGGGAAAGTACTTGAGAGACGAAAAACTGAAAAGAATGTTGTTCATTGCCCTTTTGATGGGGCTGGCTGCGGTGCTGACCATGCTGGTGGCGGTGCCCATCGGGATCATTCCCGGCGCGTACGTGCATCCGGGAGACGCCATCATATTCGTGGCGGCGTATCTGTTCGGCCCGGCAGCCGGCGCCATCGTCGGCGGTATCGGCGGCGCCATCGCCGACGCGGCGGTGGGTGCGTATATCTATATCATCCCCACGCTGATCGTCAAGGCCGTTATGGGGACCCTGGCCGGCCTGGCGCTTAAAAAGACAGACATCCGGAAAAGCTGGCTGTCAGGCTGCCTGCGGATGCTCTTGACCACGGTTTCCATGATACTGGGATACGGCCTGTACGAAGGCTTTGCCTTCGGATGGGGACTGGCCGCGGCATCGGTGCCCTTCAACGTGCTGCAGGCGGTGGTGTCCTCCGTGCTGGCCACATTCACACTGGTGTTTATCATGAGAATTCCCTGGCTGGCCAGCCTGCGGGACGATGAAGGGGGAATCGGGCGATGAGACTGGGCGTTCTGGGCAACCACGGGCCGTATCCCGCGCCGGGTATGGCCACCTCCGGTTACCTGCTGACAAAAGGGGAGACGGCCATCCTCATCGACTGCGGCAGCGGCGTGCTGTCCCGGCTCATCAAGCGGCTCGACGACGTATCCAAGCTGACGGCGGTGATCATCTCCCACCTGCACGCGGACCATATCGCCGACCTGGCCGTGCTGCGCTATATGCTGCAGAGCATGAAGGCAAGGGGCGTCGTCGCGCAGGACTATAGGCTGCCGGTGTACCTGCCCCAGGACGATTCGCCCGGCTATCATTACGCTACGGAAGCATCGGACAACGTGTTTGAACAACATAAGATATTCGACCGCCTGTCAAAGCGCATCGGCGGCATCAATTTTACCTTCTGGGCCATGCGCCATCCGGTAACGAGCTTTGGGATGCGCATTGAGGACGAGGGCAAGGTGCTCTGCTACAACGGCGATACCAACTGGCACGACCATCTGGCGGCCTTTGCCAGGGATGCCGACGTGCTGCTGGCCGCAGCGGGCTTTCTCCACGAAAACTGGAACGAGAACCTGCCGCACCTGTCGGCCAGGCTGTGCGCCAGGCAGGCGCGCGAGGCCGGCGTGAAACGGCTCGTACTGACCCATTTCCCGCCGCATGACGATCCGCTGGCCCTGCTGGAGGAAGCCAGAAGTGAGTTTGAAAACACTTATCTCTCCCAGGAGCGGCAGGAAATCTTCGTCTGAGGAGAACCAAAGAAAAAAGCGCTCCCTCTGGAACGAGCGTCCCATGGTTTATGTGGCGGCGGCCCTTGCCGCGGGCATACTCATCGGCTGCCATGTCCATTCGCCGTGGGCGTTTATGGCCATCCTTATACTGCTCGCAATGCTTCTGGTTGCGGGCCTTTTTTCTTCCAGGCGGATGCGTTATACGACGCTGGCGATGCTGCTGCTGTTCGGGCACATTTCCGGCTACCTGGCCATGGCGCCTCTGCGGCAGAAGGACCGGTTTTCATCCGGGCAGGCATCGGTATCCTTCCGCGTCAGGCGGCAGGACGGGATGGATATAAATGGTAAACCGCTGTATCTGGTTGACAATGCCCGCGTGGACGGCGAGAAAATACCGGGGCTTATTCGGGTGGTTTCGGATGGGCCGCTGGAGCCCTACGTAGTGATGGAAGGGATGGCGCAGGTGCGCGTTACGAGGGTGCCGCAGAATCCCGGCGGGGCGTACCTGCAGCGCGGCGTCACCCGAAACAATCGGTGGATAACGCTGGAGGTTGGCGCGGAGGATGTGCGGCAGGTTTCCGCAGGGGGCTCTTCATGGCTGCGGCTTTGGGACGCGGCGGCAGGTGGTTTGAACGGTTTTTTCCTTGGGCTGCGGGAGCACATGACAGGCGTGCTGCACGCGCTGATGCCCGAAACCGAGGCCGATCTGATGGCGGGGATGATACTGGGAGGCTCCGACGCCATCGACCAAGAGGTATACCGCGCCTTCATGCGCGGAAGCCTGCTGCACCTGCTGGCGGTGTCGGGCCTGCCGGTGGGCTTTCTGGTGGCGCTGCTGGTGTTCATCTTTAAATGGGTTCCATTGCCCAGAGCGCTGCGGGCCATCATAACGGTAATGATCCTGCTGGTGTACATGGCGGTGTGCGGGTTTTCCAATTCGGTGGTGCGCGCCACCGTCATGATGTCCATGGGGCTGCTGCTGCCGCTGGTAGGAAGAAGGAACGATCCCATATCCGCCGCCGCCTTCGCCTTTTTACTGATTGTGATCCTAAGCCCGCTGGCGCTGTTTGACGTGGGGTTCCAGCTTTCGTTCGCGGCGGTACTCGGCATCGCCATGCTGTGTGAGCCGATACGGGAGGCCCTTGGCAGGCTGCCAAAGCCCGCGGCGGATACCGTCGCCGTCTCGGCCTCGGCGCAGGCGGGGGTCTTCCCGCTGACGATGCATTACTTCCAGCGCACGCCGCTGGCGGGCTTCATCCTCAATCCGCTGCTGGTGCCGGTGACCGGCGCTGCCGTTATCCTGGGCTGGCTGACGATTCTACTGGGCAGCATATGGCTGCCCATGGGCGCCGGGCTCGCCTTCTTGTCGGCGCTCTTGCTGCGGGGCGTCATCGCCGCGTCGGTGCTGGCGGCGCGGATCGATACGTTTTTTCATCTGCCCTTCGTACTGTCCGCCTTCGGAGCGGCGCTGTGCTTTATGCTGATGACTTTTTTCTCCAGAGTGCTTCAGGTGAGCGGCAGGACGAGAAAGCGGCTTCTGGCGGGGCTCCTATGCGTGATGCTGCTCTTTGGCGCGCTGCGCACCGCGGCGGTTTACCAGAGAAAGCGCATTACGGTGCTGGACGCGGGGCAGGCACAGTGCGTGCTGGTGCAGTCCGGCGGCAAAAATGTGCTGGTGGGCTGCGGCACCAGCTACGGGGACGGGTTGTACCCTTCGAGCCTGGCCGCGGCGCTGGCTGGATTCGACGCGCAGAAGATCGATACGTTGATCCTGCCCGGCGCCGTCAACCGGTACGACGGCAACGCGGCGGGCCTGCTGGAGTTGATGAGCGTCGGGCGGATCATGGCCCCGGAGGCGGACGAGGACGTGGCTCTGGCGGCGGCAAAAAACGGCGTTCCCATCGAGACGCTGCACGACGGGCAGAGGATTGTCCTGGATGAAAGTCTGGTGATCGACGTTTGGGGCGGCGCCAACGTGTTGAAAATCACCTGCGGGGAGCTGACGGCGCTTGTATGCGGGGACAAGGTGCCGCAGGCGCAGTACCTGGGCGCCGACGCGGTGATCGCCCTGGAGGCGAAAACCGACGAGGGTTTCAAAGCGCTTTTATCCACGGCGCGGCCGCAGGCGGCGGTGTTTTCCACAAACGGCGCCGGCGGCAAATCAACGAGGATAACCTCGGCCGGCGATCTTGAGAGCGTCTATACCACCGGCGAATCCGGCGCCGTGACGTTGGAGAAAAAAGATGGTAAAATAATGGTCGGGACGTATCTGGAAGGCGAAAGATACGCGGCTCATCCATCTGAAAGGCAATGAAATGGCGATCACCTATCTTCAACTGAGCAAGGAAATACGGGAAAAAAAGCGCAGGGGGCTGTATCTGCTGCACGGCGAGGAAGAGTTCGTCAAAGACAGGATGCTGGCGCAGCTGTGTGAACTGCTGCTGCCGGAGGATATGCGGTCCTTCAATGAGTTCGTGCTGGAAAGCCCCGACGCGGCGGCCATTGTGGCCGCGTGCGAGCTGTTTCCGGTGATGGCCCAGCGCAAGCTGGTGCTGGTGCGCGATTATGCGCTGCTGTCGAAGGGACGCGCCCGGGAGGAGGCGGCCCAGAGGGAGCTCTTGAAGGGGCTTTTCTCCGATCTGCCGCCGTATAGCGCGCTGGTGTTCGTGCAGCGGGAAGCGGTGGACGCGAAGAACAAGCTGCTCAAGGAGATCGCCGGCGCCGGCGTGGAAGTGAAGTTCGATTTTCTCAAAGAAAGAGCCGCCGCCGACTGGATACTGGCCTCGGCCAAGCGGGAGGGGCGCGCCATGCACTATGAGGCCGCCGAGGCCCTGGCCTACTACGCCGGGCCCGCCATGGGGCGCATCCATAGCGAGCTGGAGAAGCTCTACAGCTACGTTAAGGAGGACCGGAGCATAGACACGCGGCACGTGGAGGAGATTTGCGCTGGCGATCTGCGTTTTACCGTGTTTGAATGGCTGGAGCATGTGGCCGCCGGGCACAAGGACAAAGCCCTTTTGATGCTGCGGCGGATGCAGCGGGACAAGGAGGGCGGGCTGGAGCTGATCCCGCTGGCGGCCAGGCAGTTTAGGCTGATTGCCCGGTACCATGGCTACACTTCGGGCGGCATGCGGCCTGCCGACGCACAGAAGGCCCTGGGCGTCCCCGGCTTTGTGGCGCGCAAAGTGGCGGCGCAGGCCCGCTTCTTCACGCCGGAGAAAGCGCGGGCGGCGCAGCAGGCGCTGCTTGACGCCGACTACAACGTTAAGAGCGGCCAGTGGCGCGACGCCGACCTGGCGCTGGAGGTGGCGGTGCAGAAGCTGCTGTAGATGCGGAAGGGGACGGATCGCGGCCGGCTCAAGCGCGTTTTCTCCCGAAAAATCGGGAAACGGGACGGTTTTCGGCGAACGGGGAAGCGGTCCGCGCCCTTCAAATACGCCGTGCAAAACCGGGGCGGTCCGCGTGCTCTCAAATGCCTGCCGCGCCAAGAAAAATTGTCCGGTTTATTCCAAATTAAAACTTGCAAACCGCTTTTGGCTGTGATATGATAGTCACCGTGCTAAATTGTTCTGAAAGGGGGTTTAGTTGTGCCGAACATCAAATCCGCAATGAAGCGCGTAAAAGTTTCCAAGAAGCAGAACCTGCGCAATCGTGCCATCAAGTCGTCGGTGAAGACGGCTCTGAAAAAGTACGATGCCGCTTTAGAAAATAATGTCGACGAAGCCAAAGCGGCTCTTCCGACAGTGACAGCCGCCATCGATAAGGCTGCCGCCAAAGGCGTGATCCATAAGAATACCGCCAACAGGCGCAAGGCTGCCGTCGCCCGCAAGCTGCAGCAGGCGCAAGCCTCCGGCAACTGAGAAAAACGATACTCTAAGCGTGAAGGCGTGCTTTCGCGCTTTTTTTGTTGCCCGGAATAGGAAAAAATCCTTTTGCGCAGGATAATATCGGCGGCAATCGTGCGCATGAGAAAATGCAAAACGGCGCATTTTAACCTTATTACAGCTTGCTTCACGAAAGGATTTTCTAAAAATGCGGGAAATCAGAACAGATTTGGCCATGGAGGCCCATGAACATATCAGCGGCGGGCGCGGCGAAGTGGTGGGCGCCAAGCTCGAAAGACAGCGTGTGGACGAATCTTTGGAAATTACGAGGGTGGAAATATTCAATAAGAAGGGCGAGGAGGCGCTGGGCAAGGAGCAGGGCATGTATATCACCATGCAGTGCCCCGATATGGCCGGCGACGATGGGGCCGTGCGCCAAAAACTCGCCGAGATGCTGGCCAGGGAAATTAGATCGCTCTTGCCCAAAGACAGGCCGGGCGGGCCGGTTCTGGTGGTGGGGCTGGGCAACAGCCGCGTCACACCTGATTCTCTGGGGCCGCTGGTGGCCGGCAAAGTGATGGTCACCCACCATTTCGACTGGAGCGACGCCCAGCATGAATCCGGCGGCTTCGGCGACGTCTGCGCTATGAGCCCGGGAGTACTGGGCATTACGGGCATCGAAACCGAACAGATCATTTTCGGCGTGGTGGAGCAGATCAAACCCGGCTGCCTGATCTGCATCGATGCTCTGGCGTCCCAAAAGACGAGCCGGGTACTGACCACCATACAACTGGCCGACAGCGGCATAGCGCCCGGCTCCGGTGTGGGCAACCACCGCAAGGCCCTCAATGAAGCCTCCATGGGAGTGCCGGTAATTGCCATGGGGGTACCCATGGTGGTCTACGCGTCGGTGATCGCGCAGGACGCGCTGGATATGCTGCTGGATTCCTTCCGGCAGGAGGCCGAAAAGCTGCACTCCGACGCGGTGCTCCAGGCGCTCAAGGGAAGCGACGACGAGAGCATGCGCCAGCTTATGTCTCAGGTGCTGGGTGAGGATATGGCAAGCCTGGTGGTGACGCCCAAGGATATCGACGACGCCGTGCAGCGCGCGTCTCAGGTGCTGGCCATGGGCATCAACCTGGCGCTGCATCCGGATATGGACTACGAGACGCTGATGATGATGCAGTAAGGCGGGCCCACGGCCCGTTCAAGAGCGTCAAAAAACTTTGTTTGACAGAGCGGTATGGACTGCGGCGCGCAGGGTCGGCCTCCTTGGGCGGTTGCCTATCTTCGCGTTAAGCGCCGCGGCTGCGCCGCGGTTACGCTCGAAACGAATCTGCGGATTCAGTCAAAACGCGAGGATTCGGCTCGCCTCGCCCACGGAATTTAAATGAGGGGCTTTGGCCCCTGATACTCCTCAAAGAGGCTTCTTTGACAGTTTGAAACGGGCATGGCCCGTTCATATAAAAGCCCCGCGGAAACAGAACGACCTTTTCCGCGGGGCTGTTTTTTGCCGAAAAAAAGCGCCCGCACCGGCGTGTGAGCATTGTCCGACATCGGTTTGCATATAGATGAACCACAGATTAAATAACCTGCGCGTACGCAGTAGTTTCGGGAGGGGGAATTGCATGATCCGCATCCGGGTGATCACGTTGCGGCAGCTTATAGCCTGGATCATTGCGGCGATTGTGCTGGTATTTCTGCTGGTGCTGATGATCAAATGGATCATCAGCGACAATCAGACGAATATACCGGTGCTGCCCAGCCAGGCTCAATCGGACATTGTCCTGGAAGAAAAAACTTTGCTGGGGGAGGCGAGCGCCTCCCTCGGTGGACAGGCCCTGGAACCCGACCGGATGCAGGCAGAATATGAGGAAAATACCGACGGCGTTTTAGAGCAGCCGTTTCAGGGCGGATGGGCGGGCCGCCTGATGATGGGACTGATCCATTTCGTCTTTGGGGTGGACCTGAATAACCCCGCGTCCATCATGAACGCGGCGATACCCGGCTCCAATTCGGTGGACAACAGCGCCGTGGCGCTGGGGGAGTCCGAACAGATATCCTGGGACGAACAGCATGAGCAGGTGCCCGATACCATCAAGATCGAGATCGAGAAGCTGGATCAAGAGATCGAGCAGCAACAGCCCGATGCGCCGCCGGTGACGGCGGGCAACAAGCAGATTTTCATATACCATACCCACAGCCGGGAGTCGTATAAAAAGCAGAGCAGCCAGCAGTACCAGGAAACCAGCAAGTGGCGCACGGCGGACCGGAATTATAACGTGATGCGGGTGGCCGATGAATTAAAGAATGTGCTTGAGGAGCAGTACGGCATTTCGGTGGACCACGATACCACCGACCACGAGGCCCACGGGTACAACACCAGCTACAACAGGAGCTTCGTCACGCTCAAAGGCTACGCAGACAAGAATCCAGGGACGGATTTATACATCGACCTGCACAGGGACGCCTACATAGAGGGCGCCAGGGGACAGGAAAAGAATGTGGACATCGGCGACGGACGCACCAGCGCGCAGCTCATGTTCGTTATCGGCACCGGCGGCGAAGACAATCCGATTGCCCACTGGAGGGAGAACTACAGGATCGCCACGTACCTGACCAATGAGCTCAACGAGATGGTGCCGGGCTTGTGCAGGCCCGTGAGGGTGGTCTCGGGCCGGTACAACCAGCAGGTGGCCAAGGGATGCATATTGATCGAGGTGGGGCATAACGAGAACACGCTGGCCGAGGCCCTGACGGCTATGGATTACCTGGGGGCGGCCATCGATAAACTGATCAACCAATAAAGGGGGAAAACGCCTGCCTTGAACTGGGGCGCAGGTTTGCTATAATGAAATAGTGAAACACCGAACCTATCCAACCTGCGAGGTATACCATGACCAAAGATATGCGTCCCATCGGCGTGTTTGATTCGGGGCTGGGCGGCGTGACGATGCTGGCCTGCGCCATGCGGGAATTGCCCTGCGAGAAATTCATCTACCTGGCGGACCTCCTGCACGCGCCCTACGGGGAAAAACCCATAGAGGAGATCCGGCGCCTGGTGGACGAAGCGTTGGAGAAACTTTTGAAGCACGATGTAAAGGCGCTTCTGGTGGCATGCAATACCGCCACCAGCGTCAGCGGCCAGAACCTGAAAAAACGGCTGAGCATGCCGGTGGTATGCATGGAGCCCGCGGCGAAAAAAGCGGTGCGGACAGCCGGAGAAAGGCCCATCGTGGTGATGGCCACGCCGGCCACGCTCTCGCTGGAAAAGTATCATCTTCTGGTGGATACGCTGAAGGAGCAGGGAGAGTTTGTATCCGCGGCGTGCCCGGGGCTTGCCGGGATGATCGACGCGGATGCGGACGAGGCGGCCATCCGGGACTATCTGATCAAAACCATGCCCGAACAGACCCGCCATGCGGGAGCCATCGTGCTGGGCTGTACCCACTATCTGTGGATCAAGGATCAGCTGGAGGCGCTTTATCCCGGGGTGCCGCTGGTGGACGGCCACATGGGGACGCTGAGGCAGCTGCGGCGGCTGCTGGAGGAAAGAAATCTTCTGGCTTCGCATAGGGCCTCTGAGGGCGAGAGGGTGGAGCTTCTGACCACGGGCGACGCGGACGCCCTGCCTGCCATGCGCGCCAAGCTGAACCGGCTGCTGGAAAATCCGGTCTGGAATCCGTGACGGTCAATACGGACCGTGAGCAAATGGGGGCCGGGTGAATATAGTGGTATTGAAGCGGATGATTGCGGCGCGCGGCCCGTGTCCGCGCCCTGTCCGTTTCGCTCCGACGCATTCAGGGGCCGCTTGAAAAAGGCTTTTATATACGAAAATATTGTGCTGCGTGCGGCTGCGCGTAAACTTGAATGGATGCCTATGTGCAATGCTGTTGCCGGATCGCCAGCGCCTGCACGCAGCAATAATCAGCCAGAAACCAAACCGTATTGCCAAGAACAGGGCCGTCCGAAAGGATGGCCCCGTTCTTTCTCAAATACTACCCCGACTGCGCCAGCACCTTTTTGGGCGGCATGAGCAGCGTCCGTATATTGGCAATGAAAACCGACAGCACAGCCGTCAATGTTACAAGCAGATAAACTGTTAGGAAAGTGCCAAATGAGAGCGTCAGATCAAGTGTGTCCGGCATCACGTCACGGTGCTCTTCAAAAAAATCTATAATGTTTTGATCAGCTTTACTCTGCAGCAGTTCGCTCTGGTTGGACTCTTCTTTAGCGTAACTCATCAATTCTCTTTGGATAACGCCTCTTAGTGAGAGAACCGGAATCGTTGACAACAGGATAGCCACAAAGGTTAATACGCTATATGAAAACTCGATTGGTAGCTGCGCTTTAAGCCACGAATCGTCTGGTTGATAGCGTTATAAAACAAGACGCTTGAAAACAATAGAATACAAACCAAGAGTGTAGTGGACAAAAGCAGCAGCGTTTTGCCTTTTTTCCTCACAATGTGGAGGAAAGCCCGTTTTGCAGCGCTCATATCGGTTCCTCAATTCTTGAAAGCCAGTGTATTAGTATCCACTTCTATTACTATATTAGCATAGCACATCATATGGGCATAATAAAGCGGGGAAGGGCGGACGGATGTGCTTTTGGTGAGCGAATGGGTATTCGGCTGCACGCTGCGCTACGGACCGATTTTTATTGGGTTTATCGCCGGCAGGCGGTGGATTTGTGCATTGACAGGGCATGTGGGCACTGATACAATATATAGTGCCAAATGAGATCGGGCATACAATATATTTGTTTTTTTGCTCTGGTAACGGGAGGTTCTTTTATGCTGACGGACAATGCCATCAAAGTGCTGGAAAGACGGTATCTGGCCAAGGATGAGGATGGAAACCTGATTGAGACGGTGGACGATATGTTCCGCCGGGTTGCGCGCGCCGTGGCGCAGGCGGATTTGAATTATGACGAGAAGGCCGACGTGAAAGCTGCGGAGGATGAGTTCTACAGCCTGATGACGGACCTTGAATTCATGCCCAACTCGCCCACGCTGATGAACGCCGGACGGCCTTTGGGCCAATTGTCCGCGTGCTTCGTGCTGCCGGTGGAGGACGCCATGGACAAGATATTCGACGCGCTGAAGCACGCGGCGCTGATCCATAAGTCCGGCGGCGGCACCGGATTCTCTTTCTCGCGGCTGCGCCCGAAAGGCGCGTCCGTACGCTCCACCGGCGGCGTGGCCAGCGGGCCCGTCAGCTTCATGAAGGTCTTTAACGCCGCCACCGAGGCCGTCAAGCAGGGCGGTACCAGAAGAGGCGCCAATATGGGCATCCTGCGGGTGGATCATCCGGATATTCTGGAGTTTATCCAGTGCAAAAAGGACTTGACCCAGGTCACCAACTTCAATATCAGCGTGGGCATCACCGAGAAATTCATGCAGGCGGTGGAAGCGGGCGAATCCTACGAATTGATCAATCCGGCCACCGCAAAGGCGGAGGGCGTTCTCAACGCCCGCGAAGTGTTCGACCTGATCGTGGAGATGGCGTGGCAGAGCGGTGAGCCGGGCATCATCTTCCTGGACCGACTGAACCGCGACAATGTGCTGCCCAAACTCGGCGAGATTGAAAGCACCAATCCCTGTGGCGAACAGCCGCTGCTGCCGTATGAAAGCTGTAACCTGGGCTCCATCAACCTCAACGCGGTGGTGGACTACAGTAAGGACCACGAAAAATTTGAAATCAACTACGCCAAGCTGGCCAGGATCGTCGGCTCGGCGGTGCATTTCCTCGACAATGTCATCGACATCAACAAGTATCCCCTTGAAGAGATCGCCGATATGACCCGCTGCGGCAGGAAAATCGGGCTGGGCGTCATGGGCTTTGCCGACGTGCTGTTTAAACTCGGGATCGCGTACGGCTCCGAGGAAGCCACGGCGCTGGCCGAGAAACTGATGCAGTTTATCCAGGACCAGAGCAAGATCGCCTCCGCCGAGCTGGCCACGGTGCGCGGACCCTTTCCCATGTACCCCGAATCCACACTGGCGGAGCAGGGCATCTGCGTGAGAAACGCCACCACCACCACCATCGCGCCCACCGGGACCATCTCCATTATCTGCAATGCCTCCAGCGGTATCGAACCGCTGTTTGCCGTCAGCTTTATCCGCAACGTTATGGACAATGACGAGCTGATCGAGGTGCATCCCTACTTTGAACAGGTGGCCAAAGAGCGGGGATTTTACTCTGCCGAACTGATGAGCCGCATCGCCAAAGAAGGAACGCTGCATGGCATGGACGAGATCCCGGACGACGTGAAAAAGGTTTTCGTCACCGCCCACGATATCTCGCCCGAAGCGCATATCCGCATGCAGGCGGCTTTCCAACGCTACACGGACAACGCCGTCTCAAAGACGGTCAACTTTGCCCATGACGCCACACGGCAGGATGTCAGCGACGTGTACTTCATGGCCTTTAAAATGCTCTGCAAGGGCGTGACCATCTACCGCGACGGCAGCCGCGACGCGCAGGTGCTCAATGTGGGCTCTGTGAATAAAGCAGGCGCCAAAGAGACGCCCGCCGCCGTGTCCGAGGAGGGTTTTGCCGATAAGTCGGTGACGCGCAAGCTGACGCCGCGCCCGAGGCCCACGGTAACCATGGGCATCACCGAAAAGGTCAAAATCGGCTGCGGGACGCTGTTTATTACCGTCAATTACGACGAGCAGGGCATATGCGAAGTCTTTACCAACGTGGGCCGCGCCGGCGGCTGCCCCTCCCAGAGCGAGGCCACCAGCCGGCTGACGTCCATCGCGCTTCGAAGCGGCGTGGACCCCGACAGCGTCATCGAGCAGCTCAAGGGCATACGCTGCCACTCCACGCTGCGCCAGAGGGGACTGAAAGTGCTGTCCTGCCCGGACGCCATCGCCCGGGTGATCGAAAAAGTGCTCAAGGCACAGCCCTTTGAGGCCATCGAGGGCAACGGCAACGGTAACGGACAGCTTCTGGAGGCGGATCTGCCTGAGCCGCAGGACGACCAAAAACACGCGTGCCTTGAAAACTGCTCGCTGTGCTCGCTGCAGGATATCTGCAGCAATCCCCAGAGGCAAAACGGCGGCGTGGTTTTAAAAGATATGATGCAGGCATCCGAGGCGGCTCTATACGGTCCAAACCACGGCTGGTGCCCCGACTGCGAAAGTAAACTGGAGTTTGAGGGCGGCTGCGTGGTCTGCCGCAACTGCGGGTATTCCAAGTGCGGGTGAACGCCGGGCGTTGTCCGTCGGCCTCCGGCGGCCAAAGGCTCCGCCTTTGGAATCCGCCAGGGACATTGTCCCTGGACCCGTTTATGGAAATGCCCGCAGGCGGTCATTTCCGGGGAGCCATATTGGGATTAAATGGAGAGTGAAGCCTGAAATGCCTGCTCTTGGGGCGTTGCCCGGACTGGGATGAATGCCGGGCGTTGTCCGTCGGCCTCCGGCGGCCAAAGGCTTCGCCTTTGGAATCCGCCAGGGACGATTGTCCCTGGACCCGTTTGCGGAAATGCCCGCAGGCGGTCATTTCCGGAGAGCCATATTGGGATTAAATGAAGAGTGAAGCCTGAAATGCCTGCTCTTGGGGCGCTGGCCGGACTGGGATAAATGCCGGGTGTTGCCCGTCGGCCTCCGGCGGCCAAAGGCTCCGCCTTTGGAATCCGCCAGGGACGATTGTCCCTGGACCCGTTATGGAAATGCCCGCAAGCGGTCATTTCCGGGGAATATGAAAACTGTTTGGAATCGCCCGCGAAGCGGAAACGAAGTCTTTTTGGAGTTCTTAGAACCTTTTTCTTCAGAAAAAGGTTCTAAGCGGATTCTTAAGGCGGAGCCTTAAGCTGAACCCCGAATTAAATGAATATGGAGGTCTGTGATGAAAAACGATGAGGTGCTGGCCGTTGCCAGAGAGTGTTTTGAAGAACGCGGGATGAACTGCGCGCAGGCGACGTGCTATGCGCTGATGAAAGCCTACGGCATGGACGCGGACCTTCTGGCCAAGACGCTGACGTGCTTTGGCGGCGGGGTGCTCCGCACGCGGAACGTCTGCGGAGCGCTTTCGGGCGCGCTGGCGGCTTTGGGCGCCGTGCACGGCTCCATGGGGCGCAGGGACGACATGGAGGGATACGCCGCGTGCAGCCGTCTGGGTGAGGAAATGACCGCCTGGTTCGAAGAGGCAAACGGCTCCATGCTCTGCAGCGAGCTGATCCAGGTGCCAAGGGACGATGAGGAGGCATTTAAGGCGTACCAGGCAAAGGACGGCCATAAGACCATCTGCACGCCCCTTGTGCTTGCGGCCACACAGAAGATGATGACGATCATGGAAGGCAGCTTATAAACGTGGCTCTATTATGCCAAGGTGAAAAAAGTTACTTTTTTTACCTTTTTAACACAAATTTTTATATACACCTATCGCACTGGATATGGGGGTGTGTTATACTAAATTCCAAACGAGTTTTCCAAAAGAGGAACGTTCGTTGAGATTTGTTTGTTCAGCCAACCAGCCTCCCATGAAGACTGTAGGAGCGCGCCGTAAAACGGCCGTTGTTAATAAAGCTGACATTCTCAGCGGCGAAAAATGTCGAACGGCATTTTTGCCAATAGCGGTTTTGCCCATTGCCGGTTGTCTTTATAAGCACCGGCTGCATCCATCAAAGAAAATAGATTTTCGCGCGCCTTTGGAAGGATAAACACTCCATATTACGAAAAGGGTGGCGAAAAGATCGCCGCCCTTTCAGCATGTACGTCCGCCGTTTTGCCTTCAGTCGCGGATTTTCCGGCTTCGGGAAAGGAATGTGCGCTCCGGTACGCTCAACAACAAACCGAGATCGGCAGGATATAAGAAGCGCAATGTCAAATACACCGTATGGGCCCGATTGGGGCAAAAAACCGATGCGACGCCAATATCCGATTTATCCGGGCCATGTCTGCATAAGCAATGTTAATATTGAGCCTGTGCCAAAAACAGGACCAAGCCAATGGGCGGTGTGAAGCGTCAAAGGTTCACGAACCGCCGCCGGTAAGATGCATGAACGGCCATATTGCCGCAGCCAAGAGGCGACGTGAATGCCCCGCAAAGACACCCTTCGCCCGATTGACGAAGGGGTATCACTGTGCGGGTCCGATACGGAATCGGTATGGCGGGATATAGCCGAATGTGCCGGCCAGCCCGGTAAAATATCGATGAAAATACAAGCTCTCACATAAGGCCCTTCAATTTCTGTTTGCGCGAGCCATCCAAAACCGGTGGATAAACCGAATGAGGTGAACCGGTATGCCCGCCCCGGATGCATATAAGCGTATAGGCTCTTCGGCATCACAACATTTTTTTATACAGACCCGCTCCGGCCAACATGGGCCGTACCAAGCGCTATATATAAAGTTGTATGCACGGTTGTCCATAAGATTAGATTAAAATGAAGTATGCAATATATAAGCGTTCATTATGGCGAGGGAGGTGCCGCATGCTGGATGTCAAAATAGAGACGCTGTTGATTGTGGCCGATACGCTGAATTTTACAAGAGCGGCCAAGGAACTGTCTCTGACACAACCGGCTGTCAGCCAACATATTAAAGCGCTTGAAACGCAGCTTAAAGTCACTTTATTCTCACGGCGCGAAAAAGAGTTGAGACCCACGGAAGAAGGAGAAATCGTCATAGAATACGCGCGGAAAATGAAGGCGCTGAACCTGAATATGGTGCAGGCGCTGCAGGATCGCCAGCGCCGCGTAAGACGTCTGGCCGTGGGTATAATGCCAAAAGCGGAAAACAACGGCATTTCGCGGATATTTGCCATGTATGGAAGCCGGAATCTCAGCCTGCATATAACGATCACTACCGATCAGATAAAAGATCTTTATGCCAAACTGAAAAACTATGAGATCCATTTGGCCGTCATTGAGGGCGATACCCTGGAGAGCGGCTATAATTCCATCCTGCTGGATACGGACTATCTGGTGCTGGCGGTGGCCAACAGCAACCCGCTGTCCAGAAAGAGCATCGCCACACTGAGCGATCTGCGCAAGGAAAAACTGATACTGCGCCTGCCTGCGTCGGAAACCCGTAAACTCTTTGAAAAGGGCCTGAGCAGCATCGGTCAGTCCATCGATACGTTCAATGTTATACTGGAAGTGGATAACAACAATATCATCAAAGAATTGGTGGAGGCCAACTTCGGCGTCAGCATCATCTCCAAAAACGCCTGCGCAACCGAAGTGCGCCAGAAACGCTTCACCGTTCTGCCCATTGAAAACCTGTCCATTATCAGAGAGGTCCATATCGTCTACAACCAGGAATTTGAGCATCCGGATATCCTCAACGATATCGTGGGGATCTACAATGAATCCATGAGCCGCCTCAAGGAATAGAGCGCTCTGCCTAAAGCGCCCGCGGCCGCTTGAAAATAAAAAATGCGAAAGCGATAAGAGCCTCGCGCCGCGCGTGGGGTTTTTTTATTGTGCTTTTGGGCGGATGGGTACCGAAAAAGGAGGGGAAGAACCTTCTTGCGGGGCGCGCGATTGGAAAAAGGAGCCGCCGGGCGCACGGCGGAGGCGCGGGCGCAAAATTTCGCGCAGGGAAGCCCGGGAAATGCACAGGAGGATCGGGATTCCGGACCGGAAAAAAGTTTTTTGGGGACCCGCGGCGGCATCGTCCGGCGCTGGAACAGGCGGGCCGGTCACGTGCCGTTCCAGACAAAAATAACACGTCTAAACGGCTGCTTGTACACATATAGTTGGTGATAAGGGAGGGCATGTACATGCAGGACTGCACAAGGGCTTGGACGGAGCTTATCAGGGTGATGCCGCAGCCGGCGAAAGGGCTTTTGCAGCGGCTTGACGCCGGGCAGTCCGGCGGGGTGCGGGAAGTGCGCATCCGCTGCGGGCAGGCCGTGGAAATAGTCAGCGAAAGCGGGCGCGAATGGCTGCATCAGGCGGCCGGGCAGAAAACGCCCGCGGTGGCCGATATGGATTTTTGCAAGAGGGTGTTTTCCGGCATCAGCGAGCATTCTCTCTACGCGGTGGAGGCCCAGCTCAAATGGGGATACATCACGCTGCCGGGAGGGGTCCGGGTAGGCGTTGCCGGGCATGCCGCCCGGCAGGACGGCGGCGGGTACATGATCACGGCGGCAGGGAGCTTCTGCTTCCGCATCGGCCGCGCGCTGCAGGGCTGCGCCGATCACCTGATGCCCTTTGTCCTGCGGGGGGAAAGCATGTATTCCACACTCCTGATCGGACCGCCCGGGTGCGGCAAGACGACGCAATTGCGCGATGTGGCGCGGCAGCTGTCGCAAAGGGGCGTGCATGTGGCCCTGGTGGACGAACGGGGCGAAATCTCCGGGAGCCGAAGCGGCGGCAGCGCCTTTGACCTTGGCCCCTGCTGCGACGTGATGGAGGGCATCCCAAAGGCCCAGGGCATGATGATGATGGTGCGCTCCATGGCCCCGGAAGTGATGATCACCGACGAGATCGGCCATGAGGCGGACGCGCAGGCCATTTTGGAGGCGGGCAACGCCGGCGTCAAGATCATTGCCTCGGCCCACGCCGAGGATGTAAGATCGCTGAAAATGCGTCCGGCCCTGGGCGCGTGCCTGCGCCAAGGGGTGTTTGAAAGGCTTGCCGTACTGTCTTTAAGAGACGGCCCGGGAACGCTGGAAAGCGTGATGGACATGGGCCGCGGCGCGGCGCTGGTTGCGGCAAAGCCGATGCTGAAAACCGGAGGAGGGGTTTGAAATTGCTGCTGAAGATACTCCAGAGCGTTCTGGTGGTAATTGCCTGCGCGCTGATCGGCGTACTGCGGGCGCAGAAGTACCAGAACCGGTGCGCCGTCATCGGCGACATGCAGATTCTGGCAAGGCGGCTGCGGCTGGGCAGCGCCCTTCAGGGCGAGCCGCTGTCGCTGCTGCTTGAGCCCTTTGAAAGCCAGATGGCGCCGCCGGTATCCGAGGTGATCGCCATTTTCCGCGGACTGCTTCATGCAAACGAGCTTTTAATAGAAACCGCGTGGGAGCGGGCGCTGACGCAGGTGCTTTCAAACGGAGGAAAGCGGTACGCGCTGGACGAGGAGGACTTTTCCCAGATATTGCAGCTGGGCGCCTTTATGGGCCAGCGGCGGCAGGCCCAGCAGGAGAGCCTGAAGATTCTCGAAGACGCGCTGGGCCAGCGGCTCACCCAGGCCATGATCCACAAAGAAAAGGGCGCCAAGCTCTCGGTGCGCATCGGGTTTCTCTCCGGCGTGATGCTGGCGCTGTGTATATTGTAAATGTACGACGGCTTTACACGAAGGCTCCCTCTGAAAGGAACAAAAGTATGAGCATAGATCTGGTTTTTAGAATAGCGGCCATCGGCATCCTGGTTTCGGTGCTGGCGCAGGTCTTAAACCGCGCGGGCCGCGAAGAGATGGCGACGCTGACCACCATCGCCGGGCTGGTGATCGTGCTTTTGATGGTGGTGCAGCTGATAGGCTCGCTGTTTGAGAGCGTCAAGTCCATCTTCCAGCTCTATTAAGGGGCGAAGGCTATGGAGATTTTCCAGATTGTTGCGGTGGTATTGATAGCGGCGCTGCTGGCGGTGACGCTGCGCTCGCAGCGGCCGGAGATGGCGCTGGTACTGAGCCTGGCAACCGGCGCGCTGGTGCTGTTTATGCTGCTGCCCACCCTCTCGCAGATGGTGCAGCAGACCAAGAGCATCGCCTCGGAGGTATCGGGGATGGGCACCATCGCCGCGGCGGTACTCAAGATGATCGGCGTGGCCTACATCTCCGAATACGGCGCCAGTTTGTGCCGGGACGCGGAGGAGAACGCGCTGGCCTTCAAGATCGAGACCGGCGGGCGCCTCCTGATACTGGCTATGGCCACGCCCTTTGTGCTGTCGATCCTTCATTCGGCGGTGTCGCTGCTTTCCGGCGGCGGATAGGCGGTGCGTATGAAGAGATGGCGAAAGAAAAAGATGCTGGCGCTTGCGCTGATGATCCTGGCGGTATTTTCCTGCGGGGCGGCCTTCAATACCGAACCTGCGCAGGACGCCTGGCAGAGCCAGTTTGTGGTGGCGCCGGAAGCGGGGGCGCTGCAGACGCCGCAGGAACAAACAGAGCAGGAGGAACAGAGCCAGGAAGCCGCCTATAAGATCGACCTGGAGGAGCTCTTGATGCAGCAGGCGGAGCTTCTGGACCTGTCGGAACTGGAAGGCGCGCTTTCGGACATCGGCGTACAGGACCGGGAAGCCGTGGGGGCGGACAGCTTCTTCCAATTGATGCGCGACGCGGCCACGGGGCAGTTCGTGTTCGACGGGCAGGCCTTTTTGCAGCGGGGGCTGCAGCTTGTGCTGGGCGAGCTCCGGAACAATATGGGCTTTATCTCCAGCATCATGGGCATTGCCATACTGTGCAGCCTCATGCAGCAGATGCGCGACGGGCTCTCCTCCCAGGGAGTGGCCAAGGCCGTATACATGGCCTGCTACGCGGTGATCGTGGTCCTGTTGATGCAGAAGATGCTGTCGCTGGCGGACGACGCCAGGCAGGTGATGCAGACGCTGTCGCAGTGGATGACGCTTTTAATGCCGGTGCTGCTGGTTTTGATGAGCACCATGGGCGCCGTGGCCTCGGCCAGCGTGTTCCAGCCAGTGACGGCGCTGATGGCCAATCTGGTGCAGGTGGTGATGACCAACGCCATGCTGCCTTTGACGCTCTCCGCCGGGGCGCTGACGGTGGTCAACCGCATGGGGGAACGGCCCCGGTTCCAGAAGATGGTGGGCTTTCTCAAAAGCCTTCTCAAATGGGGGCTGGGGGTCATCTTCACGCTGTTTATCGGGGTATTGTCCCTGCAGGGGGTGGCCGCCTCCAGCTTCGACGGGCTGGGTATCCGGACCATGAAGTTTACGCTGTCAAGCACCGTGCCCATCGTCGGCGGCGTGGTCTCGGACTCTCTGGAGACGCTCCTTGGATGCAGTATGCTGCTGAAAAACGGGGTGGGCATCGCCGGCATCGTGGCGGCGCTGGCGGCGCTGATCATGCCGGTGATCAAAATCGGGGTGGTGACGCTGACCATCAAGCTGTGCGCGGCGCTATTGCAGCCCATCGACTCGGGGCCCATCGTCAATTGTATGGAGGAGGTCAGCGACATACTGCAGATTCTTTTGAGCTGCGTGCTGACGGTGGCCATGATGTTCTTCCTGGCCATTGCGCTGGCCGTAGGCGCGGGCAACGCGTCCTTCTCAGCGGGGTGATTGTATGTGGGAATGGATCAGAGACGTAACGGCCCTGGGGGTGCTGGCGGCGTGGATCGACATGATCGCCCCGGAGGGAAAGACCCGGAAAATGACGCTGTACTGCGTGGGATTGGCCATTGTGGCGGCTATGATTCTGCCGCTGGCAAACTGGATTTCGGGACTCTATCAAAACGTGCAGGGAGAGGCCGCCGCCGTGTTCTCGCAAGGCGGGGGGCAGAGCCAAAGCCTGGCTATAGGCGGCGAGCATCAGCTGCAGTTTCAAAATACGGTGGCCTACCAGGTCAATACGTGGCTGAAGGAGTATACGGGGGAAACCGGCTTTGCGGTCTACGTGACCAGCGAACTGGGCGAAAACGGGCAGCTGGAGGTGATGGATATCCACATCCTCTGGCCGTCGGCCGAGGATGAACCAATTTCAAAGGCGGCCAAGGAAATTGAGCGAAACAATGCCCGGCGCAGCATAAAAACCGCACTGTCGCGAATATATAGAATCGATGAGACAGCAATCCGGTTTTCCTGATCAACGCTTTGAGAGGGGAGAACAATGGGAGTTGATGCACAAAAGTGGACACAGAAACTGAAGGATTTAACGAAAAAACGCGGCATGGAGATCGTCATTGCCGTGGTGGTGGTAGCCGTTATCCTGATCATCTACCTGACCAGCTGGTCGTGGGGAGGCGACGACACAAAGCCGCCCGATACGCAGGCGCCCTTAAGCACGGAAGAATCCCAGAGCCGCTCGGAAGATCATGCTGGCGAGCT
The DNA here is from genome assembly GCA_050944255.1 of Christensenellales bacterium. Taxonomy (GTDB): domain Bacteria; phylum Bacillota; class Clostridia; order Christensenellales; family Maliibacteriaceae; genus JBMNQS01. The sequence goes on from JBMNQS010000003.1 coordinate 50,409, forward strand.
CTCGGCGCTGCTCTCCCGCCTCAAGGGAGCGGGCAAGGTGCAGGTGATGATCACCTATGAATCCGGGCCGGAGATCGTGCCGGCGTTCTCCACCACCGAACAAAGCAACCAGACCAGCGAAAATTCCAGTACGATCAACCGCACCACCACACAGTCCAACCAGACGAAACAGCCGGTGACCGCCGGGGGCTCCGGTCAGGTGCAGGCGGTGGTGCTCAAGGAAATCGAGCCGGCCATCAAGGGCGTCATCGTTCTGGCCGAGGGCGCCGGCGATATCCGCGTGAAAATGAACCTGCTGCAGGCAGTGCAGACAGTGCTGCAGATCGATGCCAACCAGGTGGACGTATTTGAAATGGGTAAAACACAATAAAGGGGGCAGAATGAAAGTGAAAAAGATGAACTTCAAATTCAACCAAAAGACGGTGGTGCTGATCGCCATGACGGTGCTTTTAGTGATCACAGGCGCGCTGAGCATATGGTACAACCGTCAGAACGCCGACACGCCCATGACCGCCGATGGGATGCCCACGGCCACGGTGTCGCCGTCGCCATCGCCATCGCCGGGAACAAATGGCACCAATGGCCTGGATAACGGGGACGAGGACATGGAAAACGGCGATACCGAAGGCGCGGCTACGGTGGCCAAATTCTTCTCGGATTTCAGAAGCGAGAGAAATACGGTGCGGGCCGAGGAGATCGCGTATCTTGATTCCATTGTCAACAACACCAATTCCGACCAGAGCATCATCAACCAGGCGCAGCAGGAAAAAATTAAAATCGTCACCGCCATGGAAAAGGAAGTGACCATCGAAGGCCTTCTCAAGGCACAGGGATTCTCCGACGCTATCGCCACGCTGCACGAGGGCTCGGTCAACGTCGTGGTGGGCCTGCCGCAACTGAGCGACTCCCAGGTGGCGCAGATTCTGGAGATCGTACGGCGTGAGTCCGGCGAGGAACCCGCCAATATCAAGATCATACCGGCGGGCTGATGCAGAAACAGTTTGATAAGGCCGCCAAATTTTGATATAATAACGCCAAATGAATCTTTAAGGAGGCGTCTTAATGGCGGATCATAAAATTACACAAATCAATGACGCGGACGGCGACGGGCAGATTTCCTTTGCCGACGACGTTATTGCCGTGATAGCCGGGCTGGCGGCCATAGAAATCGACGGCGTGGTGGCCATGAGCGGCGGCATCGCCGACGGCATCGCCGAAATGCTGGGCAAAAAAAACCTCACCCGCGGCGTCAAAGTCGAAGTGGGGAACCAGGAAACGGCCATCGATCTGGATATCGTCGGCGAGTACGGCGTCAATTTGCCCGAAGTCTGCCGCAAAGTGCAGGAGAACGTCCGTAAGGCCGTGGAAAACATGACCGGCCTTTCCGTGGTGGAGGTCAATGTGAACGTGCTTGGCGTCAATGCCGAACGCGAAAATAAAGACCAGGAAATGATGATGCGCGTCAGATAAAGATTTTTTAGCCCTCTGATACCTGATATCGGAGGGTTATAAATCGCTGTGGGCTTCCCGGCTTTAAGACGGCCGGCGCATCACGGTGCGGCCCGCGAAGGCATCGGCCTTCGCCAAGGATTGATACGAAAGAAAAAGGAGGCTCCAATATGCAAGTGAATGTTGCGCGCCGGATCATCGCGGGTACCCTGATTGTATTGTGTGTGGCTGCCTTTGTGTTCTTCGCCGTCATGCTGTGGGACAGGCCCCTGGCCCAGGCCGTGGTACGGCTTTTATCCGGCAGCGCCCTGTGGTTTGTGGCGCCGGCTGTTTCGGCGGCCGCCCTTTTGTGCGCCGCCGGCGCCCTGTACGTGATATTTGCTCCGGGCGTGCGCGCCAGCGGTGATATCATCGTGCGAAAGGACGATAAGGGCACGCTGAGCATCTGCCTGGGCACGCTGGAGACCATCGGAACCATCGCCGCCAAAGAGGTGCAGGGCCTCAAAGACATCAAAATGAAGCTGACGGCGCATGAAGGCGACGTCTGCATCAGCGCACGGGTCAGCATGAGCCATGAGGCCGATATCCCCGAAGCCACCGCGCTGATACAGGAGGCCATGGGCAAGGCCATCTATGAGCGTACGGGCATTATGGTGAAGCAGATCGATATTTCCGTGGCGGCGGCGGTATCCGTGGGCGAGCGGACAGCCTCGCCGAGAGTCCGATAGGAGCAGCGCCGTGAATGATTTTAATTTGAAAGAATTTATACTGAAACATAAGGTCCAGGCCGTCGGCGTGGCGCTGGGCGTCCTGGCAGGCGTCCTGATCCTCCTCATTGGCCTGTTGCGCACGCTGTTTCTGGTGCTGTGCGGCATCGTGGGCTATGCCGTCGCCGCCCTGGTGATGAGCGATACCATCCAGGGGCAGCGCATACGCGACTTCTTTAAATTCAGAGGGAAAAAGGGAGATCATTAAATGTCCAGGACGGCGGCAAGGGAAACGGGCATGCGCTTACTGTATCAATGGTCCGTTTCCGGCGGGGACTGGCATGAGGTGCTGGCCTCTTCGGTACTGAGCGAAGTGCCCCTGACAAAAAAGGACAGGGCGTATCTGGAACGCATTGTCTCGGGCGTGCAGAATGAGACTGAAAAGCTGGATCAATTGCTGGAGAAAATGAGCAAGTCCTGGCGGGTGGACCGCATGGCCAAGCTGGACCTGGCCATACTGCGCCTGGCGGCCTATGAGCTGCTCTACTGCGAGGATATTCCCGGCAGCGTGTCTATCAACGAGGCGGTGGAGCTCTCCAAACGCTATTCCAGCGCGGAGGCGGTGCCGTTTATCAACGGGATTTTATCTTCCATCGCCAGAGAGCTGGACAAGGCGGACGTGAACGAAGAAGATGCCGGCCAAAGCGCGGAGGAAGGCGGGGCGGATACGCGGTGACGAAGGTCTATCTGGGGCTGGACACCAGCTGCTACACCACCAGCCTTGCGGCGGTGGATGGGCAGGGAAGCCTGATCTGCCAGGTGAGAAAACTGTTGCCTGTGCCCGCGGGCGAAAACGGCCTGCGGCAGAGCCAAGCATTATTTGAGCACATCAAGCAACTGCCGGCACTCTACCGGCAGTTGCTTGCGGGTTTGCCGAAGGATCATAAAACCCAGGCGGTGTGCGTCTCCACCAGGCCCAGACCGGCTCATGGCAGCTATATGCCGGTGTTCCTGGCCGGGGAGAGCTTTGCCGACGTGATCGCCGCCGGCTGCGGGGCAAAACTCCTTGCCACGACGCACCAGCACGGGCACGTCTACGCGGCGCTCTATGGCGCGGGCGGCCCCGAGGGCGAGGCGTTTCTCGCCGTTCATCTCTCCGGCGGCACCAGTGAGCTTTTGAGGGTGCGGCGCCTGGAGGATGATCTGGACATTGAGCTCCTTGGCGGCACGCTGGATGCCAGCGCCGGGCAACTGGTGGACAGAGTCGGCGTGAAGATGGGCCTTCCCTTCCCGGCGGGGGCGCATCTGGAGGAGATGGCCTTTATCCACGGGGTGGACGAGCCCGCCATTCCCGCCAGCGCAAAGGGCCTTTCGGTGAGCTTCTCCGGCGCCCAGTCGGCGGCGCTTAGGGCCCTTGAAGCCGGGGAGGACAAGCCCAAGGTGGCGGCCATGGTGTTTTCGGCGCTTTCGCGGACGCTGGGGAAGTGGATTGCGGCGGCGGTGGAGGAGACCGGCATAAAGGCGGTGCTCCTGATGGGCGGCGTGGCGTCCAGCACATGGGTGCGCCGGGCGCTGACCGAGCGGCTTGCCAAACAGAAGGCGGACGCGGCGCTTCATTTCGCGCCGGCGCAGTACTGCAGCGACAACGCCGTGGGCGTGGCGCTTTCGGGATTTTATCAGATGCGGAGGAATGCATAAATGGCGGTTGTTCTGGACGGAAAGAAACTGGCGCTGGAGATTCGCGAGAAGATCCGCGTGGAAACGCAGGAATTAAAGGAGCATCGCGGCGTGACGCCGGGGCTGGCGGTGGTGCTGGTGGGCGACGACCCGGCCAGCGCGGTTTACGTGCGCAACAAGGACACGGCCTGCAGGAAGGCGGGCTTTCATTCGGTGGTCTGCCGTATGGACGCCCGCACGACGAAGGAGGAGCTGATCGAGAAGATCGGGCAGCTGAACCGCGACGAGTCCATCCACGGCATCTTGGCGCAATTGCCGTTGCCGGGGCATCTGGACGAACTGGAGATCATCGGCGCAGTCGATCCCCAAAAGGATGTGGACGGGCTGCACACATGCAGCGCCGGAGCGCTTCTGACGGGTCAAAAGGGATTTATCCCCTGCACCCCCAGGGGCATTATGCGCCTGATCGACGAAAGCGGCATCGAGCTTTCCGGGAAAAACGCCGTGGTGGTGGGAAGGAGCAATATCGTGGGCAAGCCCGCGGCGCTGCTGCTGCTTGCGCAGCACGCCACGGTGACCGTCTGCCATTCCCGGACGGAGCACCTGGCCGATGTCACCCGAAACGCCGATATCCTGGTGGCGGCGGTGGGCATCCCCGGTTTCATCACCGGGGACATGGTCAAGCCCGGCGCCGTGGTGATCGATGTGGGCATCAACCGAAGCGAGGAAGGCAAACTGGTGGGCGACGTGGATTACCAAGGGGCGGAAAAGGTGGCCGGGTTCATCACGCCGGTGCCCGGCGGCGTGGGGCCCATGACCATCGCCATGCTGCTGCAAAATACGCTGGAGAGCGCGAGGGGACAATGAACGAGTTCGTTCTTTCGGTGGAGCAACTCAATACGTACGTGAAGAACGTGCTGCAGGCGGAAGAGCTGCTGCAAAACGTGCAGGTGATGGGCGAAATCTCCGGCTACAGGCGCTATCCGTCGGGGCACGCGTACTTCACGCTGAAGGACGAGCATTCCAGCGTAAGCTGCGTCATGTTCAGCCAGTACGCCGGGAGGCTGAACTTCGCGCCGGAAAACGGACAGTTCGTCCGGGCCGCGGGCGGCGTCGGCGTGTACGTCAAGGACGGCCGCTATCAGCTCTACGTCCGCAGCATGCAGCCTGCGGGCATCGGGCAGCTCTACCTGGCCTTTGAAGCGCTGAAGAAAAAGCTGGACGCAGAGGGGCTTTTCGCGCAGGAAAGAAAGCGGCCGGTGCCCTTTTTCCCCAAGCGCGTGGGCGTGGTGACCAGCCTCCAGGGCGCCGTTTTAAGGGATATCGTGCGGGTATCCCAGAGAAGGTGCCCCGGCGTTCGCATCGTGGTGATGCCGGTGCCGGTGCAGGGCGCGGCCGCCGCGTCGCAAATTGCCCGGGGCATCCGGGCCATGAACCAATACGGCCGCGCCGACGTCATAATCATAGGGCGCGGCGGCGGATCGCTGGAGGACCTTTGGGCGTTCAATACCGAAGTGGTGGCCCGGGCCATCGCCGACTGCCGCGTGCCGGTGATCTCCGCCGTGGGCCACGAGACGGATACCACCATCAGCGACCTGGCGGCGGACCTGCGGGCCTCCACGCCGTCGGCTGCGGCGGAGATGGCGGTGCCGGTGAAGCAGGAGCTGAAGGACTGCGTCCGCCAGCAGGCGCAGCGGCTGGACAGGGCCGTGAAGCGGAAGCTGGAAGTGTCGCGCAGCCGCGCGGAGCTTCTGACCCGCTCCCAGGCCATGATGCGGCCGGTGACGCTGGTGGAGCGGCGTAGCCGCGACGCGCAGCAGGCGGCCGTGCGCCTGATGGAAGCCATGGCCCAGCAGATGGCTGAGAAGGGCCGCGCCGGCCAGATGCTTTTGGAGAAACTGAACGCGCTGAATCCCGACGCGGTGATGAGCCGCGGGTTCGCGCGGGTTGAAAACGCGGCTGGGAAGACGGTGACCACGGTAAAGGGGCTTCGCGCCGGACAGAAGGTGCAACTGATATTCGGCGACGGGCGCCGCGGCGCCCAGATACTGAAAAAAGAGGGATCGTATGACCGATAAGAAAACACAGGAAGAGAAACTTTCGTTTGAAGAGGCGCTGGAGAGGATGCAGCAGGTGGTGCAGGCCCTGGAGACGGGGGATGTGCCCCTCTCCGAGGCCATCGGCCTTTACGAGAAGGGGATGGCCTACGCAAGGATGCTGGAGAGCCTCCTGTCCGACGCCCAGAGCCGGATTTCCAAGCTGGAAGAGTCCCGGGGACAGTGGAGCGAGACGCCTCTTGACATTGAGGAAAATGTATGATCGAATACAAGGCGCAGTACAATGCTTATAGGGCCCTGGTGGAGACGTCCATAAACGAGATGTTCATGATGCGCGGCGATATCCCCCGGCGGCTGCAGGCGGCCATGCGCTACAGCGTGGACGCCGGCGGAAAGAGATTGCGCCCGGTGCTGCTTCTGGCCTGCTGCGACCTGGTGGGCGGGGATGCCCGTGCGGCCATGGCGTACGCCTGCGCCGTGGAGATGATCCACACCTATTCGCTGATACACGACGACCTGCCGGCCATGGACGATTCGCCCATGCGCCGCGGCGCGCCCAGCAACCATATGGTTCATGGGGAGGCCTTCGCGCTTTTGGCGGGCGACGGGCTTTTGACCTTCGCCTTTGAAGTGATGCTTCAGGATGCGCAGCGCTTTCAAAGGCCCGAGGCGGTCTCCGCCATGCGGGCCATCGCCCATGGCGCGGGGGTGGGCGGCATGGTGGCCGGACAGTGCCTGGACCTGTCCGCCGAGCAGGAGCAGATACATACCGAAGAGGAGCTTCTGGCCATCCACAAGGGAAAGACGGTGGCGCTGCTTGTGGCGGCCTGCACCGCCGGCGCGCTCTTGGGCGGCGCGGCCAAAGCGCAGGTTGCGGCTATCCGCGCCTACGCCAGGAACATCGGCCTGGCCTTCCAGATCACCGACGATATCCTGGACTATATCGGAGACCCCCAGCTGCTTGGAAAGCCCACCGGCGGGGACCTGGCCCATAAAAAGCTGACGTTTGTCAGCCTCTACGGCACGAAAACCGCCGCGGAGAAGGCCCATGGGCTCATCGAGCGGGCGCAGGAGGCCCTCTCGGTGTTTCCGGGTGAAAGGGCCTCCTTCCTGCATCAGCTGGCGCAGGAAATCCTGATGAGAGCTTACTGAAATTCGGAGGAATGTGAATGAATATACTGTGGCCTGCCGTGCTGGCCTGGGTGCTGGCACAGACGGCCAAGACCGTGATCCATTGGATGGAGCATGGTAAATTTGACCTTGCACGGCTGATATTCGGCTCCGGTGGAATGCCGTCGAGCCATACGGCGTTTGTGGCGGCCATTGCCGTGGGCGCAGGACAGCGGGCCGGCTACGATACGGTCCAGTTCGGCGTCAGGCGCGCCGCGGGCAGGCAGGCCCGGGTGCTCAATGAAATACTGGAGCATCTGAGCAAGGGCGACGCCACATGGCCCCAGCAGATGGAGCGGCTGCGCGAACTTTTGGGCCATACGCCGTTTCAAGTGGTGATAGGGCTTATTTTAGGCGCGGTGACCGCGCTGATATTCAATTGACGGAGAAGCTATGAACCTATTGGATAACATCGACTCGCCCGCGGACTTAAAGCTGCTGACCCAAGAGCAGCTTGAGGCGCTGGCGGAGGAAATCCGGATACACATACTGCGCTGCGTGTCCAGAACAGGCGGCCATTTGGCGAGCAATCTGGGCATTGTGGAGTTGACGCTGGCGCTGCACGCGGTGCTGGAATGCCCCGGGGATAAGATCGTCTTCGACGTGGGGCATCAGAGCTACGTGCATAAAATACTGACCGGGCGCAGGGATCAAATGCATACGCTGCGCGCAAAGGACGGGCTTTCCGGCTTCCCCAAGCCGCAGGAGAGCTCTTGCGACGCCTTTGCCACCGGGCACGCCTCCACGTCGCTCTCCGCGGCGCTGGGCATGGCCCGGGCCCGCGACTTAAAGGGCGAGGATTTTCATATCGCCGCGGTGGTGGGCGACGGCGCCTTCGGCGGCGGGATGATCTACGAGGCCATCAGCGACATGGGTAGCGGCGACAATAAGCTCATGATCATCTTAAACGACAACAATATGAGCATCTCGCCCAACGTTGGGGCGCTGTCCAAGGCGCTGTCCAATCTGCGGCAGAGTCCCCGCTACCGGGGCTTCAAACTGTGGGCCAAGGAACGCCTCAGCGAGGGCGGCTACCTGGCGCGGCTGATGCACCGGGTCAAGACCAGCATCAAGTACCTGATGGTGCCCGGCTCGCTGTTTGAGGAAATGGGCCTGTTCTACATCGGGCCGGTGGACGGCCACGATATCGGCGCCCTGATGCAGGCGTTCACGCAGGCCAAAAAGGCGCCCATGACCTGCCTGGTGCACGTGATTACCCACAAGGGGCAAGGGTACAGGGCCGCCGAGGCGGACCCCAGCACGTACCACGGGGTGTCGGCGTTCTCCATCCGCACCGGGATGCCCAAGGCGGCGGCGCCGGAAAAACTGCCCTTTGCCGCGGCGCTGGGCCGCGCGCTGGTCAAACGGGCGCGGGAGGATGAAAGGATCGTGGCGGTGACGGCTGCCATGCCCGACGCCACGGGGCTGGGCCTTTTCAGGGATACGTTCCCGCGGCGCTTCTTCGATGTGGGCATCGCCGAGGAGCACGCGGTGACCATGGCGGCGGGGCTTGCCGCAGGCGGAATGCGGCCGGTGGTGCCCATTTACTCCACGTTCCTGCAGCGCGCCTACGATCAGATCGTGCACGACGTCTGCCTGCAGCATCTGCCGGTGATCTTCGCGGTGGACCACGCTGGGATCGTAGGCGAGGACGGAGAGACGCATCAGGGCGTGTTCGATATCTCCTACATGCGCCACATCCCCAATTTGACCATCCTGTCGCCGGCCTCCAGCGAAGAGATGGCCGATGCGCTGGACTATGCGCTGGATATGGCCTCTGCGGTGGCCATCCGCTATCCCCGCGGGTGCGACCGGCTCAACGGCCTGGGGGACATGCCGCCCTTAAGCCGGGAGCCGTGGCCGCTCCTGCGCCGGGGGAAGGATTTGTCGATTCTGGCGGTGGGGGCCATGGCCCAGCACGCGCTGGAAGCGGCCGAGGCGCTCAAAGGTGAAATGGATATAGCCGTCTACAGCGTGCGGATCATCAAGCCTCTGGATGAGGAGATTTTAAAGCGGGCCACGGACTACAAGCTGTGCGTGACGCTGGAGGACAACGCGGCGGCGGGCGGGTTCGGCTCTCTGGTGCTGGAAACGCTGGAGAAGCTGGATATCCGCCGCAGCGTGCGGATTCTGGCGGTGCCCGACCGGTTTATCGCTCATGCCACCCGGGCGCAGTGCCTCGGGGATCTGGCGCTGGCCGGGGACGCCCTGGCGCGGCGGATCAGAGCGCTTTGGGAGCGTCAGTCATGAAGGCGCGGCTGGACCAGGCCATGGTGGAGCGGGGTCTCTGCGAAAGCCGCTCCCGCGCGCAGGCGCTGATTTTGGCCGGGGAAGTGCTGGTGGACGGCCAGAAGGTAAAGAAGGCGTCCCAGAGCGTGGACGAAGGCCAAAAAATTGAGGTGGCCGAGCAATTGCCGTTCGTCAGCCGCGGCGGGCTGAAGCTGCAAAAGGCCATAGAAGTGTTTCATATTGAATTAAAGGGCGCCGTGTGCGCCGATATCGGGGCTTCCACGGGAGGATTTACCGACTGCATGCTCCAGCACGGGGCCAAAAAGGTGTATGCCATCGACGTGGGCTACGGCCAGTTGGACTGGAAACTTAGAAGCGACGACCGGGTGGTGGTCCGCGAGAGGACCAACGCCCGTTTCATCGTGCCGGGGGATTTTGAGGAATCCCTTGACTTTGCCGGCATCGACGCCTCGTTTATCTCGCTGAAGCTGCTTTTGCCGCCGCTTTATCCTTGCCTTATGGAAAACGGGCACGTGGTGGCGCTGGTCAAGCCCCAGTTTGAGGCGGGAAAGAGCCAGGTGGGTAAGCACGGCGTGGTGCGCGATCCGGCGGTGCATAAAGATGTGATCCAAAAGACGGCGGAGGCGGCCGCGAAGCTGGGTTTTTCCGTGCCGGGCCTGGATTTTTCGCCCGTTACCGGGCCGAAGGGAAACATGGAGTTTTTGCTGTACTTATCCAAGGGCGCGGCCGCGCCCGACATGCCGGATATCGCCTCTGTGGTGGACAGGGCCCATGCCGCGCTGAAAACCCATGAATAAAAAGAAAATGGATTGTATTTTTATGCGTCCTGCGCTATAATGGGGATAAACAGGGAGATGAACGAACCAATGACCATCGGAATCTATACCATTGCGCCGGCAATGGCCAAGAGCCGGGTGATCAGGCAGGCCGTTGCCGCCATTGAACGCCGGGGCGGCCATGTGCTTCTGCTGCCCATGATCGCCCAGGCCGTCTCTCGGGCGGACCTGATTTGCCCGCAGGACGAACTGATGGATAAAAGTGATATTTTGATGGTGTTCGGCGGCGACGGGACCATGCTCTCCGCCGCCAGAAACGCCGTTATCACCGATACGCCGGTTTTCGGCGTCAACCTGGGCAAGATCGGGTTTCTGCCCGAGACGGAAGTGCCCGATATCGACGAGGCCGTGGACTGCATACTCTCGGGCCGTTACCGCATCGAGGAGCGGATGATGCTGCGGTGCCGCCTGGATGACGAGGACATGGGCATTGCCCTCAACGACGTGGTCATTGCAAGGGGCGCCGTCTCCAGGATGGTGAACGTGCATATAGACATCGACGGGGAGGCCTTCACCCAGTACCGCGCCGACGGCGTCATCGTCTCCACGCCCACCGGCTCCACCGCCTATGCGCTCTCCACCGGCGGGCCCATTATCAGCCCCGAGCTGGAGTGCCTGCTGATCTCGCCCATATGCCCCCACTCGCTGTACAACCGCTCGGTGGTGGTGGGCGATAAAACACGTATTGCCATTTCCGTCACCGGAGCGAACGACGACGCCATGGTCACGCTGGACGGGCAGATTGCAAAGGCGGTGAAGCCCGGCAATATCGTGACCATTTCCCGGGCGGAGCAGACGGCCAAGTTCGTCCGGCTCAGACAGGAAAGTTTCTACCGCACGCTCCACAGGAAACTGTCGAGCGATCATCTGTAGGGGGAAAGCATATGAAGTCAAAGCGTCACAACCTGATACTGGAACTTGTACGCACCGGCGATATCTCCACGCAGGAAGAACTGGCGGAAGCCCTGAAAAAACACAGCGTGATAGCCACCCAGGCCACCATCTCCAGGGACATCAAGGAACTTCGCCTGATTAAAGTGCTGGGCGAGAACGGCATGTATAAGTATGCGAAGCTGGAGCAGAACGATTCCGCGCTGGACGCCCGGCTGCTGCGCCTGTTTTCCGAATCGGTGCTCAGCATGCAGCACTCGGGCAACATCATTGTGCTGCATACCATCAGCGGTACCGCCAACGCCGCGGCGGAGGCCATCGATAACCTGAGCTGGGAAGAGCTTATGGGCAGCCTCGCCGGCGACGATACCATCTTTGTGCTGATCCGCAGCGAGCAGGAAGTGCAGGCGGTGCTCTCGCGCTTCAGACAGATGATGCAGTAGGAAAGAGGCGGCTATGCTCAGGCGGTTATCGGTGCGCCATATCGCGCTGATCGAAAAAGCGGACATTACCTTTGAGAGGGGACTCTGCGTCCTCACCGGCGAGACGGGCGCGGGCAAATCCATATTGGTGGACGCCATGAAACTGGCCCTTGGCGGGCGCGCCGACAGAGATCTTATCTCCGCCGGTGAAAAGCGCGCGCAGGTGGAGGCCGCTTTTTTTGTGAAAAAAGACGATCCGGTGCGGGAGGTCCTGCGCCGCGAAAGTCTTCTTGATGATGACGAGGAGGAACTTGTGCTCTGGCGCGAACTGACCGCGGCGGGCAGAAGCACCTGCCGCATCGCCGGGACACTGGTCACGCTGTCGCTGCTTCGGGAAATTTCGTCCCACCTGGTGGACATCTACGGGCAGCATGATTACCAGTCGCTGCTGAATCCGGCCAGCCACAGGGCGTTCCTCGACCGGATGGACAGGGAGGGAATTCTCTCTGCGCTGAAAGAGAAACTTGCCGCCCTTTGCGCTCAGGCGGCGGAACTGAAGAAAAAGATGTCCCAGGGCTACCTGTCGCCCCAGGAAAGGGAGCGGCAGCTGGATATCCTGCGCTTTCAACTCGATGAGATTCGTCAGGCCGGCCTGCAGGATGGCGAGGAGGAGGAACTGAAACGCCGGCAGGCGCTTCTGGCCGCGGCGGAGGAGATCGATACGCAGCTGGCTGCCGCCTGCGATAAGCTGGCGGCGCCGTCCCCGGCGTCGGCGCTGGATTTTTTGGGGGATGCCGTGCAGGCCATGGCGCGCATCGCGCACCTGGACGCATCCTTTGAAGAGCTTCACGCGCGGCTGGAGGGCGCCTACTACGACCTCGAGGACGCGGCGTCCGCCCTTCGGCGGCTGACCGATACGCAGCGGTACGATCCGCAGGCGCTCTCCGGCGTTGAGATGCGGCTGGACGAAATCTATAAGCTCAAGCGCAAGTACGGCGCCACCATAGCGGAAATCCTTCGGTTTGCCGACGAAGCCGAGGCGAAGATCGCTGAACTGGAAGGCGCCCAGGAGCATATGCTGGCGTATCAGAAGCAGTACGATGACATGCTCCGGTCCTACCACGAGACGGCGGTGGCGCTTTCTTCCCGCAGGCAGGAGCTGGCCAAGGTGCTGGAGAGGGAGCTGATCCGCCAATTGAGCGACCTTGGAATGGACAAGGCGCAGTTTTCGGTGCATTTCGGCGTGCTGCCTGACAAGGACAGCATCGAAAATCATTTGAGCCCCGAGGGGCTCGATGAAGTGGAATTTTATATTTCCTTCAATCCCGGCGTCCCCGTGCGGCCCATGGCGCGGGTCATCTCCGGCGGCGAACTGTCCCGGGTGATGCTGGCGCTGAAAAACGTGCCGCGCTCCGGCGGCGACGTGGGCTGCATGATCTTCGACGAGATCGACGCGGGCATCGGCGGCCGCACGGCAAACGTGGTGGCCAAAAAGATGAAGGCCGTCTCCAAGGAGCGGCAGGTGCTCTGCGTCACCCATCTGGCGGCGGTGGCCGCGGCGGCGGACATGCACATCGCCGTGGAGAAGGCCTCCGGCTCCGGCGCCACAAAGACCGGTATCGCCGTGCTTGGCGAAGAGGCGCATCTGGAGGAGATCGCCCGGATGCTGGGCGGGGACGACAAGGATTCCGTGACGCTGGCCCACGCGCGCAAACTGGTGAAGGATATGGGAAATCATAGACGGCAACAGGGAAAAGCGGCTGAAAAATAAAAATAAAATATTAAAACGCAAAGCTGGCTTTGCGTTTTTTGGCATATAAGCGGACATGCGCGGTCTTTCATTGTTTTTCCCAAGCCGGTTTAAATTTTGAGGCTTTTATGCATGTGAAAACGGGCTTTTAAAAACCAATTTTTCTATCGAATAAATCCATACAAAGGCGCAAGAATAGAAACAGTCGGACTTTATTTTTTATGATTCAAAATACAGCGCGAAAGGGAAGAAATATGAAAAAACCATTGAATAAACGCATCGCCGGATGGGCTTTGGCGGCCTTTCTGCTTATCATCAACCAGTCGGGATACGTCAGAAGCATTGCCGGTATCCCCGATACGGTGCGTTTATCGGAAAATGACCAGGCGACGCTGAGGCTTCCCTTCGGCATTTCGATGAAGGATGATGAATCGGCGGCGGTGCTGTTTTCAGAAGATGGAGCGCTGGCGGACGAGCAGGGCGCCTATACGCTCAATACCGCGCAGGTGGGGCGCTCCAGCGCGCAACTGACGCTCTTTGGATTCATACCCATTAAAGAAGTGGCCGTGGAGGTGCTGCCGCAAAACGAGGTGGTGGCCGGCGGGCAGGCGCTGGGCATCGCGCTGTTTACCAACGGCGCCCTGGTGGTGGGCGGCAGCGACATCATAACCGCCGACGGCACCCGGAGCAACCCCGCCCGGGACGCCGGCATCGTCTCGGGCGATGTCATTACCCACATCAACGGTCAGCCGGTGAGAAATGCGGACCATGTGACGCAGATACTCAACAGCATCGGCAGCGAGGAAGTGCAGCTGCAGATCCTGCGCGAGGGCGAGGCATTGACCCTTAACGTAAAACCGGTGGCCGATGCCAAGGACGGACGCTACCGCCTGGGCATCTGGGTCAGGGACTCCACGGCGGGTATCGGGACGCTGAGCTTCTATGACGCCAAACAGCGTGCCTACGGCGCGCTGGGACACGGCATTGTGGACGTGGATACGCACCAGTATCTCACCGTTCGCCAGGGCGAAGTGTCGCAGATCCATGTGGACGGCGTCATCCGAGGCACCCCCGGTACGCCGGGAGAACTCTACAGCGAAAAGATCATCACCGACAATCCGCTGGGCGACATACAGGTCAACAATGAGTACGGCATCTACGGCAGGACGTACCATGCGCCGGTGCAAAGTACGCCATCGAGTATGCCCGTGGGGCTTCAAAGCACCGTGCGCCTGGGAAAAGCCAGCATACTCTCCACCGTCGGCGGACGCGGGACAAAAGCCTACGACTGCGAAATACTGCGCATCACGCCCCAGGGCGAACCGGCGCAAAAAAGCATGATCATACGCGTCACCGACCCGGAGCTTCTTGAGATTACGGGGGGCATTGTGCAGGGCATGAGCGGCAGCCCCATCGTGCAGGATGGGAAGATCATCGGCGCTGTCACCCACGTATTTGTCAACGATCCCACCCGCGGCTACGGCGTATTCATCGAATGGATGCTGCAGCAGACGATGCAGGTTCAATAAATAAATGTCGAATAATGTTGGGCGGGAAGGACTTGCCCTCCCGGCGTCGTATGCACCTCACAGGCTATCTATGTGGGGGGGACTGCACTTGGGACAAAAACGATATTCCGTACTGATCGCAGGCAGCGATCTGATCTACGCAACGCAGCTTGGCAGGCGGATTCAGATGGACCAGAACCTCTGCCTGCAGGGCGTTCTGCAATCGGGAAAAGAGGTGCTCGAACAGGTGCGCCAAAACTGTCCGGATCTTCTGGTGCTGGATTTGGTGATGCCGTATCTGGACGGACTGGCCGTGCTGGAGGAAATTGCCGGCTGCGACGTGCGTCCGCGGGTGATGGTCGTATCGAATATCGCCGCGGACGATATACTGCATAAGACGTTTGAGCTGGGGGCAGAGGACTATATCCGCAAACCCCAAAACGTGGATGTGATCGCCCGCAGGATCAGGGATTTTGCCAGGGAGAAAGAGCTGCCGCCGCAGGAAAACCGCACGTTCGAAGCGGCGCCGCAGCAGAGCCTTGAACAATTGGAAAACGCCGCGGGCAACTACCTGCGCGAGCTGGGTATCATGCCGCATCTTCTGGGATACCAGTACCTGCGCCGCGCCATGGCGCTGGTGATCCAGGAGCCGCAATTGATCAACGCGCTGACGCTGCGGCTCTATCCCATGGTGGCGGAAGTGTTCGATACCACGGCGCAGCGGGTGGAGCGCAGTATGCGTCACGCCATCGAAAACGGGTGGATAAGGGGAGACCTCACCGCCATTGACAGGATGTTCGGCTATACGGTGGACGCGGGAAAGGGCAAACCCACCGTGGGCGCGCTCATTGCCATGCTCACCGACAGAATGCGGATGGACGGCATCGGCTGAATAAAGTTTTTTTGCCCCGCATAGGCATGTACCATCAAACATGCCGGAGGCAAAAAAATGAGCGCGCTACGAAAGATGGGCCAGTCGCTTCGGCGGCATTACAGAGACAACCGCGGCATTTATATCCTCATTTTATTCTTTTTTATCATCGGGCTGGCCAGCGGCATCGCCACCGCCACGCAGGTCTCTCCGCTGAGGCGGGGTGAATTGTCGGCGTACTTTTCCAATGTGTCCTTCGCGGCCAGGCGGGGCGAAATCCGTGGCGTCGATTCCTTCTGGCAGTCGGCGCTTCACAATTTCAGGGTCACGCTGGTGATGGCCATCGGCGCGGTAAGCATCCCCATGCTGATGTTCTGCGCCGCGGCACTGGTGCTGGAAGGATTCATTTTTGGATTTTCAGCGGCTTCCATGGGACTTTTGTTCGGCTTTCGTGGTATCATGTATACCATCGTTATACTCTTTCCGGCCCATATCATCGCGTGGCTGTGCTTTTTCGAGATGGGCTGCGCGTGCACCCGGTTTGCCATAAAGAGCCGGACGCTCAAACGCAATGCGGTCGCCTCCGCCCAGCAGAAGGCGCTGATGAGCGATTGGCTGCTGTACATGCTGATTCTGTTTGCGGGCACACTGATAGCGTCGCTTTTGAATATGGCGATGATGCCGCAGTTGATGAAGCTGCTGACCTAGAGGAGAAGAAATGAACTACAAAAACGCTGCGATTATTGTGATGGACGGGGCTGGCGTCGGCGCGCTGCCGGACGCCGAAGCCTTCGGCGACGCTGGCGCCAATACGCTGGGGCACCTGCTGGAGCATTTTGATCTGAACCTGCCGAACCTGGAAAAGATGGGGCTGTGTCATGCGCTGGGACATTTCGGCGCAAAAATCGCGTTTGCCGCGGGCAAGTCCGCCGAGAAATCGGCGGGGAAGGACACCACCACGGGACACTGGGAGATTGCCGGGCTGATTGCGGACAGGCCGTTTCCCACGTATCCGGACGGGTTCCCGCCGGAGGTGACCGAGCCGTTTATCGCCGCCATCGGGCGGGACATACTGGGCAATGTGCCCGCTTCGGGAACGGAGATCATCCGGCAGCTGGGACAGGAGCACATGGATACGGGAAAACCCATCGTCTACACGTCGGCGGACAGCGTGTTCCAGTTGGCCGCCAGCGAGCAGATCGTACCGCTTGAAACGCTGTATGAATGGTGCCGGGCTGCAAGGAAAATCCTTGACGGCGAACATCGGGTGTCCAGGGTCATCGCCAGGCCGTTCGTAAAGGCGAAAGAGGCGTTTGTCCGCACGGAGAACCGGAAGGATTTTTCAGTGGAGCCCTTCGGAGATACCATATTGGACGCGCTGAAGAAAAAGGGCATTCCGGTTGTTGGCGTGGGCAAGATCAGCGACATATTCGCCGGGCGGGGACTGACACAGAGTTTTCCGGTGCACGGAAACGATGCCATTATGGACAAGACCATGGAGCTGATCGAAAACGGGCAGGAAGGACTCATATTTGCCAACCTGGTGGATTTTGATATGCTATACGGCCACCGGCGTGACCCGCAGGGGTACGCCGGGGCGCTGGAGAGGCTGGACGCGCGGCTTGGCAGGCTGCTGGAGGCGGCGCGGGAGGACAGTTTGATTCTGATCACCGCCGACCATGGATGCGATCCGTATGCTCCCGGAACCGATCATACCAGGGAATACGTGCCGGTGCTGTTCTGGGGCGGCGGCCTGAAAAAAGGTGTGAATCTGGGCGTGCGGGAAACCTTTGCCGATATGGGCGCCACCGTCTACGAGGCGCTTACCGGCGAGGACTGGTCGGTGGGCAAGAGCATGCTGCGGGAGATAGTGCGATGATGCCTTCGGAGGCTTGGGACCTTTCCGGAGTGGGAAGAGGATGCCTCCGGCGGCTTAGAACCTTTCTTAAAAGAAAGGTTCTAAGAACTCCAAAGAATTTTATCGCGCTTCGCGGGAGGGGTAGGATGATTTGCGGGTAAAATCGATTTACGCGGAAGAAAATGTGCGGAGCATGGGTTTTGGTACGAGGCTTCTAAAGAACTCCAAAG
>JBMNQS010000004.1:0-62087 GCA_050944255.1 Christensenellales bacterium
TACCTGTCTGAAAAAAATTGAAAAGGAACAAGGTTTTTCACAAGATGATTTACTTGATATGTTAATGCATTCTCCCGAAAAACTATCGGATGAAAAATGGGATCTTCTACATAATATTTTCAGATTACCTAAACCGACTTTCCTGATTGGCCTTACCCCGCAAGCTGAAAAGTTTATTGAAAATCGAAAGAAACAATTAAGCTTGCCTGAAAAATATCCAGCATATCGACCGACGAATCTAGATGCTACATTGTCTAGGCCTATTACTGTCAGTAATTGTTCGTTTCACTTTGACTCTGCTTTAGTTCGCACTAAGAGCACGCGAAAAGTCCAACAAGCCTTTGGCGTAAGCAGAGACATGCTATGTACCACGCTCTTTACTGATAGTTGGATTGCCTAGCTCTGCTGCAACTCCTCGACTTTTTTATGCTTTTCTACAACCAAAAGTAAACATCATTCTTTATCCGCACCAATACCAGTCATTTATTTATCGCCAGGTGGAGTGGTCTAATCGACTTGGCGGGAATTTTAGCCGTAATATTAACACACTCGCATCCATGTCTGGTTTATCCGACAAACCGGAACATTTACCTATTTAAATGCAGTTACGATCCGCAATGGGGTGGGTTTGGAGCGGCGCCCAAATTTCCCTCGCCGCACAATCTGTTGTTTCTGTTACGATATTCCTTGTTGGAAAAGGATGATTCCGCATTGCAAATGGTAAAGCATACGCTTACACAAATGTTTCGAGGCGGTATATTCGACCATCTCGGCGGTGGTTTTTCCCGCTATTCCACTGATGAAAAGTGGCTTGTCCCTCATTTTGAAAAGATGCTCTATGACAACGCCCTGCTTACCCTTGCCTATCTGGATGCATACCATATCACAAAGGATGGCCTTTTCCGAACGGTTGCCGAGCGCACTGTGGATTATGTGCTGGGCGAGCTGTGCGATGAAAATGGCGGGTTTTATTGCGGGCAGGATGCGGACAGTGACGGTGTTGAGGGAAAATTTTATGTATTTGCACAGAAAGAAGTTTATAATGTGTTGGGTAAAGAGGATGGGGCCGCTTTCTGTGATTGGTTTGGAGTAACCGGGCATGGAAACTTTGAAGGAAAAAGCATCTTGAACTTACTGAGCAATCCCCGATACGCCGAGACGGACCCACGCATTGAGGAACTATCTCATAAAATGTACGCCTACCGTTTGAATCGCACCCGGCTGCATAAGGACGATAAGGTGCTTACTTCCTGGAATGCGCTGATGATCGCCGCCTTGGCACGGGCGGGCGGGTTGCTTGAAAAGCCCCTATATATGCAAGCCGCAAAGAAAGCTCAACGCTTTATACAAACGTGCCTGACCGATGAAAACGGAGGATTGAAGATCCGTTGGCGGGAGGGTGAATCCGCACACGCCGGTCAGCTTGACGATTATGCGTTCTATGCCTATGCATTATTGGAACTATACAAATTCACACATGAAATCGAATACTTGCAGCAAGCCATCGGCATCTCAGAGCAAATGCTCCACCATTTCTGGGATGAACAACAAGGCGGCTTTTTCCTCTATTCCAGCGAAAGCGAGCAGCTCATCAGCCGTCCGAAAGAAACGTATGACGGCGCCATTCCGTCCGGCAATTCGGTGGCGGCGGTGGTGCTCGAATGCTTTTCGAAGCTGACGGGTGAAGAAAAGTGGCGACAAATAAGCTACCGTCAGCTTTGCTTCCTCGCCGGTGCAATACCGGATTATCATGCTGGGCACAGCATGGCTTTGCTTGCCTTTTCTCAAGCTGTTTATGCTTCTTTTGAGCTGGTCTGTGCAACCGCGGAAAAAAGCGTTCCCAAGGAATTGACCGCTTATTTGAGAGAAAACCCTTTACCAAACCTGACTGTGTTGATCAAAACCCGGGATAACAAGGAGAAACTGGAAAAGGCAGCGCCCTTTACGGCAAGCTATCCGATTCCAGAAAAGGGAACCGTATATTACCTGTGTCATAATGGCGCTTGTTCTGCGCCGGCACATAACCTTTCGGCATCATTGAAGCAACTGCGCATATAAGCGAATAAAAGATACAGGAACCGATCCTTCCTAAGAAGGATCGGTCTCCATTTTCTGCAAGCCTTCTCCGTTAAGTGGCTTCATTGTCTTCACCGGACCTCATGGTTTCTTTGTCATAACGCCGTATCAGAAAGCGGTTGATCTTCTATACGAGGATTATTCAAAAGCTATATAAAGAACAAAATTTGAAGAGAATATTAATGAAGCAATCACTTCATTAAAAAACTGATTGTAATCTCTTTCCTCTGACCTCTAGCATCTATCTTCCTTCCCTTTACCATGCTTTTTACAGCAAAAAGGCTGCCGACAAAGTCGGCAGCCTGCAGCGGCCGCAAGCAGCTGCTTTTTTCCCTTCATTGTGGAATGGACCCATTACATGCCTTTAGGCTATCCTGTGCATCGACCAGACAATACCTCCCGAATCAACGCCGCCCAAGTTCAATTCCAGGGTCAAACCATTGGCAACATAGAACAACCCGATGATATCCCCTGCAGTTAATTCAACATCGCCTGTCAAAGTGACGGTGCCGTTACCCAGTATGGCCCTCAATTCGAGAACGATGGCTACATTGACATTCAGCAACGGGAACAGGCCGCTTACCAAATCGTCTGTTGTGGGCGATGTTCGACGCACCACAAAAGAGGGATTTGGAGCGTTGATCGCTACGGTGATCGCCGCGGTGGTTGAATAGTTGATCGTGGCCTTAATCGCATACCTGCCGGTTTCCGGAACTTCGAAATCGCCGGTCAAAGCATCAAAATTGGTATGACCATAATAAGGATCGACGACTGACCAGTCCACGATCTGTGCGTCTGTCGAGACGCTCAATGCAGTCCTGAAAGCGGAAAACCCGGTTTCGGCAAAGGCCGGGCCTGTGGGACCTGTCGGGCCTTCAGGGCCTGTGGGACCTTCCGGACCTTCAGGGCCTGTCGGGCCTTCCGGGCCTTCGGGGCCTGTCGGGCCTTCCGGACCTTCGGGGCCTGTGGGACCTTCCGGGCCTTCGGGACCTGTGGGGCCTTCCGGACCTTCGGGACCTGTGGGACCTTCCGGACCCTCCGGACCTGTGGGGCCTTCAGGGCCTTCGGGGCCTGTGGGACCTTCCGGGCCTTCGGGGCCTGTCGGGCCTTCCGGACCTTCGGGGCCTGTGGGGCCTTCCGGACCTTCGGGGCCTGTGGGACCTTCCGGACCTTCCGGACCTGTGGGGCCTTCCGGACCTTCGGGGCCTGTGGGACCTTCCGGGCCTTCCGGACCTTCGGGGCCTGCAGAAACCAACAGTGTATAATCCGGCGAGGTATCCGGTGTGCCGCTGGGAGGCGCCGTATTCACAATATATAGGCTGCCATTATACGTGACCACCTGACCCACAGGATACGTGGGTGCATCTACCGGATCAAAAACAACAACGTCGTCAAAGCCAGCTCCGGTAGGACCAGTCGGGCCTGTGGGACCTGTGGGGCCTTCCGGACCTGTGGGACCTTCCGGGCCTTCGGGACCTGTTGGACCTTCCGGGCCTTCGGGACCTGTTGGGCCTTCCGGGCCTTCGGGACCTGTTGGGCCTTCCGGACCTTCGGGACCTGTGGGGCCCTCCGGACCTTCGGGGCCTGTTGGGCCTTCCGGGCCTTCGGGACCTGTGGGACCTTCCGGACCTTCGGGACCTGTGGGGCCTTCCGGACCTTCGGGACCTGTGGGGCCCTCCGGACCTTCGGGACCTGTTGGACCTTCCGGACCTTCGGGGCCTGTGGGGCCTTCCGGACCTTCCGGACCTGTGGGGCCTTCCGGGCCTTCGGGGCCTGTCGGGCCTTCCGGACCTTCGGGACCTGTGGGGCCTGTGGGGCCTTCTGGGCCTGTGGGACCTTCGGGGCCTGTGGGACCTTCCGGGCCTTCGGGACCTGTGGGGCCCTCCGGACCTTCGGGGCCTGTGGGACCTGTGGGGCCTTCCGGACCTGTGGGGCCTTCCGGACCTTCGGGACCTGTGGGGCCCTCCGGACCTTCGGGGCCTGTCGGGCCTTCCGGACCTTCGGGGCCTGTGGGGCCTTCCGGACCTTCGGGGCCTGTTGGGCCTTCCGGACCTTCCGGACCTGTGGGGCCTTCCGGACCTTCGGGGCCTGTGGGACCTGTCGGGCCTGTTGGGCCAACTGCGGCATCCTCTTTGCCGATCACGGCCAAAGATGCTTTTACCGAAACGGGGCTTGAATAAAAAGTCGTTTCGCTGATATTGCTTCTCAATTCAACGGTAACGGGCGCTGTGACTACCTCTATCACGGCGACGCCAACCACCTCTCCTGTTTTCAGGGGCGAATTGCCGGCAATGACATCCCCTTGCGAGGAGATGACAGCAAAACCGGTTCCGGAGGCAGAAAGGGAAGACTGTGTCGCCACCCACCAATCAATCTCATAGCTGCCCGCTTCCTGCAGGGTAATGACGCCGGTGGTGTTGTCATAACTGATATTGCCTATTGAAACTATGGTTGAATCAAAGATTACGTTTGTGTTTGCCGCAACCGAACCCGCTGTTAAGCGTTCCAGTTGTAATAATATGCTCATGGGGGTATTCACCTCTTATACTTTGGTATATATACATGTTATGCGGGTTTCTATGATTTGTTGTAACGTGTCATGCTGCGGCAGAGCATTCCCCCCGGACACGGCTTTACGGGATTATCCGCAGTATTTGCCACCTGGCACGCATGCGCACGGATTCATGATGAGACAACCCTCCATACACATATATACGCTCCACCAAGAAGCGATGTGCGGCGCTGCCTTCAATGCGCGCACGAGAAGAAAGCACCGCAACCCTTTTGGGTTTGCGGTGCTTTTTATCAGATGCAATGAAACGGCGCGACGGGCGGTGCTCCGCAGCGACCCTTCATCACCGCGCGGCGCTACTCCTCCGCCGGCGCGCATCCGGCGGGCCGCTTATACGTGCGCATAAACGCCTGCATGGCGCCGATGGCATCGTTGCTGATCACATGCTCGATGGCGCAGGCGTCCGTATCCGCCGTCTCGAAGTCCAGTTGCAGTACCTGCGAAAAAAATTTTTGGATCGTGCGGTGCTTATTGGAGGTCAGCTCGGCCAGCACTCTTCCCGCGGGCGTCAGGAAGATCTCCCCGTATTTTTCATTGGTAACCAGCCCTTTTTCCGAAAGCGTGGCCATGGCGCTGTTGGTGCTGGCCTTTGTAACGCCCAGCCGCTCGGCAATATCCGATACCCGCGCGCCGCCGCCTTCGTCCGACAGCTCGTATACGGCTTCCAGATAGTTTTCCATGGTGAATGTCAGCTTTGCCATTGATGCTCCTTCCCGGCAGCAACCCATTCCCTTGTTCAAAGATGTACGTTCTAATCGTATAATCATATTATAGCCGTTTTTCTGTATAAAATAAAGGACGCTAGCCGCGCCCCGGGCCCGCCGCCGTCTTTTTTTTATATGAAAAGCGGCACACAAAAAGCGCGCCAAGGGGAGTTCAACTTAGGGATTTACGAAAACAAGTGAATTTTTGACCGACTCTCTTCAAGCGGAGGTACAAAAGTAAAGACTGCACCGAAGGATAAACCCTTTAGTGCAGTCTTTACCGTTCAAAGCGGCGCTGGTCATTCATAATGTCCAATGTTGGCCAGGTATAGAATACCTACTTTGCCCGGATCTTCTTTTGTCAGAACGAGAGTAAAACCCTTTGACGTATCTTCAGTGGTGAGATATTCAAAAGCATAGTCGTCTTCTTCCCCATATAAACCTACTCCATGGCCAACACCTTCCCAAGTATCAAACAACTCGACATAGTATGCAACAACATCATCAAAATCAGCCGTTACTACATATATATCTTGATACGCAGTAGCACCTACTTCATAAAAATCTACTCGAGTTGCACCAGGAAACACTGGTAGGTCGGTATTTTTTCCGGCCACTCCATTATTATCTCCATTGCTACTTCCATCAGGGTCTCCATTACCACTTCCATTAGAGTCTTCATTAGTATCTCCGTTGCTTGCCGGCCCACACCCAGCTATAGCAAACAACAATGCCAATACCGTCAACAGCACTAAGCACATACGAACACCAGTTGATTTTTTTACCAGATTATTGTTCCTCATTCATGGTTCCTCCTTTTTTGGTGATGGAATGGGAAAGTTTCGTATCTGTATCTGTATCTGTATCTGTATCTGTATCTGTATCTGTATCTGTATCTGTATCTGTATCTGTAAAAATGTAAGTTAAGTGTTATCTTAAATATTGATTGTATTTATTTTACCATATTTTGCTCTGCAATACAATTATATTTTGAAAAAAGGACTGTCCGAATACTTACGAGTTCTTTTGCAGTCAAAAAAATGTCTTAGAACAAAGAGATAAGGGGCATAACATGGTAAATACCCTGCTTGGTATGCGTATGGCAGAACACGAGAATGAATGAGCGTATCGATGGCAGACGAATACAGCATATCAAAATCGTTTATAACTGCATTAGCGCGTTTGACCCACCGGTTTCTACACCACAGAACAAGAAAAATCGACATAGCCGGTAATACACACCAAACTATGCCGATATTTTTCCGAGATTAAAAATTCCTAAGACTAACCTCAAAGGCGCACTTTTTATTGTCCTGCAATTGTCCGGCGGCCGGCTATTAGGCGCCGGATCGCTTCTCCAGGTATTTTTTCAGGAAAGCCACGCACTGCGGTACGCTCAGGCTGCCGCTGTTCAGACAAAGATCGTAATGCATCACATCGCGCCAGTCCATGCCCGTATGATACTTGTAATAACTGGTGCGCCGGCTGTCAATCTCCCGGATGGTGCTCTTGGCTTCCTGCCTGGTCAGGCCATACCGCTCCGAAATGCGGCCGACACACACCTCCAAAGGCGCGTAAATAAATACCTTCACAACGTTTTCGCGGTCCCGCAAAACATAGTCCGCGCACCTGCCCACAATCACGCAGGATTCGCGGTCCGCCAAATCCCGTATCAGCTTGGTCTGAAACGCAAAAAGATTCCTGGGGGATATGTAGCCGGGATGCTCCGGCGGTACCGGCTCCGCCGCGTATACGTTGCGTACCGCCCGAAACAGCGGCGGCTTCGTCTCCTCCTCGTCAACCTGCCCGAAAAAACGCTCGTGTATGCCGCTGATATCAGAGGCCATCCTCAATAACTGGCGGTCATAACACTTGATGCCCAGCTCCTTCGCCAATTCCTCGCCGATCTCGCCGCCTTCACTGCCGTAGCTGCGGGCAATCGTAACCACAAACTGCTTCATGTCCGGTACCTCCGATTCCATTGTTATGCCGCTCAGGAACCAAGATATGCCTTGCGCACGCGGTCGTCTTCCATCAGGTCGGACGCCACGCCCTGCATGGCAATCCGGCCGGTCTCCAGAACGTATGCACGGTCGGCCAGCGAAAGCGCCATCCGCGCATTCTGCTCCACAAGTAAAATGGTGATGTCCGCCTGCCTCAGCGTCTCTATGATCCCGAAGATCTCCTTGACCAGTATCGGGGAGAGGCCCATGGACGGCTCGTCCATCAAAAGCATCTTCGGGCCCGACATCAGCGCCCTGGCCGTGGCCAGCATCTGCTGCTCACCGCCCGAAAGCGTGCCGGCAATCTGCGACTGCCGCTCCTTCAGCCTCGGAAAATGTTCGTATACGTTCTCGAACGCCGCCTGAATCTGCGCCTTGTCCTTCACCGTGATGGCGCCCATGGACAGATTCTCCAGAACCGTCATGCGCGTAAATACGTGGCGGCCCTCCGGGACGTGCGCCATCCCCAGCGTGATGATGCTGCTGGGCTCGGTCTTTCGCAGGTCGTGCCCGTCGTAGGTGATCTGACCCGAAGTGGCGTCCTGCAAACCGGTGATGGTGCGCAAAATGGTGGTCTTACCCGCGCCGTTGGCGCCGATCAGCGAAACCACCTCGCCGCTATTGACCTCCAGCGATACGCCCTTTATGGCGTGTATGGCACCGTAGTGCACATGTAAATCTTCTACCTTCAGCATACCGTATCCTCCTATTCGCCCAAATACGCCGCGATCACTTTGGGATTGCGGGAAATGTCATCGGGAGATCCCTCGGCAATCGTCTCGCCGTAGTCGAGGACTATGATGCGCTCGGATATATTCATAATCAGGCTCATGTCATGCTCGATCAAAAGGATCGCAATGCTGAAACGCTGCCTGATCATGTTGATGCACGCCAAAAGTTCCGCCGTCTCCGTGGGGTTCATGCCCGCCGCCGGTTCATCCAGAAGCAGTACCTTCATGTTCGTGGCCAGCGCCCGGGCAATCTCCAGCTTCCGCTGCTGCCCGTACGGCAGGTTCGCCGCGATGTAGTCCGCCTTGTCCTCCAGATCAAAGAGCTCCAGCAGTTCACGGGATTTCTCCCTGACGGCCTCTTCCTCCTCGAAATACGACCCGGTCCGCAGTATGCTCCCCAAAAAACCGTACTTGATATCCTTGGTAAAGGACGTCTGAACATTCTCAAGCACCGTCATGTTCTTGAACAGCCGGATATTCTGAAAGGTCCTGGCAATGCCCGAGGCCACGATCTGATGCGTCTTCTTCCTGTTGAGCTTCGTCCCCTTAAGGTACGCCGCGCCTTCGGTGGGTCTGTAAACGCCGGTAAACAGATTGAATACCGTGGTTTTCCCGGCGCCGTTGGGACCGATCAGGCCCACCAGCTCACCCTCTCTCAGCTCCAGATTAAATCCATGCACCGCCCTGAGGCCGCCAAAGCTGATGCCCAGATTCTTGGCTTCCAATACGACTTGCGCCATCACTTATCCGCCTCCTTGCCCTTTTGTTTTCGCTTTGCCAGATAAGCTCTAACCCTGGCCGGGAAATGATACAGTGAAAATTCGTAACTGCCGAACAGGCCGGCAGGCCGAAATATCATCATCAACACCAGCACCACCGCGTAGACCAGCATGCGGTACTGGGCAAACGCCCGCAGCATTTCCGGCAATATGCTCAGCACAATCGCCGCTATAACCGAGCCGGTCAAAGAACCCATTCCGCCCAGAACCACCATAATGATATACTCGGTGGATTTCAAAAAAGAAAAATCACTGGGCTGCAGCGTGCCCAATCCGCGATGGGCAAATATGGCGCCGCCTATGCCTGCGAAAAAGGCCGCTATGGTAAAGGCCGCCACCCGGTAAAACGTGTTGTTGAGTCCCACTGCGCTGGAGGCAATATCGTCTTCGCGGATCGCGGCAAGCGCCCGGCCGTATTTGGAACGCACGAAACGGAACATGGCCGCCATGCACAGCGCCATGATGCCGAAGATAATATAGATATTGTTCATGGACATGATGCCGATCAGCGCCTGGCCCGCCTGGCCCTGTGAAAGGCCCCTGCCGCCGGCAAAGGGCAGGTTCTGTATCACCACGCGGATGATCTCGCCGAAACCCAGCGTGATGATCGCCAGGTAGTCGCCCCGCAGCCGAAGCGCGGGTATGCCCACCAGAATACCGAACAGCGCGGCCATGACCGCGCCGCAGGCCAATCCTACGAAAAACAGCGCTACAGGCGCATCGGCCAATATCCCGGCACTTTGAAACGCCTTGGTCACCAGCGCCGAAGTGTACGCCCCGATGGCCATGAAACCCGCGTGCCCAAGGGCAATCTGCCCCAAAAAACCGGTGGCTATGTTCAGCGATGCCACAAGTATAATGGTAAAGCAGCACTGAACGATAATGCCGTATGCATACCGGTCGATCTGCCCCGTTTCATTCAGCAGCGCCAGTACGGCAACCACCAAGAGTATGCCGCCCAGATTCACCAGCGTTCTTTTGGTATTGCGTAAAGAACTTTGCATGCTCGTTACCTACACTTTCTCGCCGACGTTTTTGCCCAGGATCCCCGCCGGCTTGATCAAAAGCACAATGATCAGTATGGCAAAGACTATGGCGTCGGAAAACGCCGAGGTGAGCAGCCCGCCGGTGATCGGCTTTATATAGGCCTTGGATAAACTCTCCACAATCCCGATCACAAGCCCCCCCAGCATGGCCCCGGGGATGATTCCGATCCCGCCAAGCACCGCCGCCACAAACGCCTTGAGACCCAGCATGGACCCCATGGTCGTCGTCACCGACGGGTACTGCGCGCAGTACATCAGCGCCGCAACCGCCGCCAGACCCGATCCGATGGCAAACGTGATGGAGATCACCTTGTTGACATGCACGCCCATGAGAATCGAAGCGTCCTTGTCCTCGGATACCGCGCGCATGGATTTGCCCATGCTCGTGTACTTGACAAACAACTGCAGAGCGATCATCACCACGATCCCGATCAGAATGGTCAAAGCCGTATTGCCGTTGACGCCCAGCACCGTGGGTAAATTGAAAATGGTCCTTACCTGCAGGGGATTCGCGCCAAAAAGCGTCTGGGCCAGATTCTGCAAAAACAGGCTCATCGCAATGGCGGTAATCAGCGTGGACATCCTGGTGCCCCGCTTGCGCACAGGGCTGTACGCCAGCTTCTCAACCAGCACCCCCACAGCCGCGCAGACACCCACCGCAATCAGCACCGCCATCCATGCAGGCATCCCCGCCATGACCATCACCGGTACCGTGAAAACCAGCGTGTACCCGCCCACCATAATGAAATCCCCGTGCGCAAAATTGATCAGGCGGATAATGCCGTATACCATGGTGTATCCCAGCGCAATCAGTGCGTATACGCTGCCTACCCGAAGGCCGTTTACAATCTGTTGTATGAATACGTCCATACTCGTTCTCCTCTCCAGGCTCCTGACTCAAAGCCATGGAAAACCATCTTTCCATGTTTTTCCTTCTACCCGTTTTCAGCTGAATGTCCGGGTATCTGCACAGACACCCGGACACCATACTGTCCCTCGGTCACCATGAGCCGTGACCGCGTTTTATTGAGTTACAGTGGCTCTCCACTTCATGCCGCCGTCGGCATATTCGATGATGGCCACAGGTTTGTCGGGCGTATTCTGATCATCCAGCGTGAACGCGCCGGTGACGCCCTCGAAGCTCATTCCGGTCATCGCCTCGATCAATGCCGCCGTGTCGTCGCTGCCGGCATCCTCAATGGCCTTGACCAGCATGTACGCCGCGTCGTAACCGCAGGCGGACAGCGCGTTGGGTACCGTGCCATAGAGCTCTTCATAGCCTTTAACGAAATTCTGTACGATTTCGTTGGGATCATCCGGGGCATAGTGATTCGAGAAGAACGTGTTGTTGTAAAGGCTCTTGTCTTCCACCATGAATTCCACCGTGCCGTCCCAGCCGTCAGCGCCTACCATGGGGCCGGTGTATCCGGCGGCGCGGGCCTGCGGAACGATGTTGGGGCCGATGGTGTCATAGTAAAACGGAGCAAAGATGACTTCCACCCCGGCGGCGTTCAGGTTGGTCAGCTGCGTGGAGAAATCGGTGTCGGTGGTCGAAGAGGTGCTCTCGGCAACCACTTCAATGCCCAGCGCCTCGGCAGCCGCCTTGAAGCCTTCGTACATGCCCGAGGAATACGTGTCGCCCGAAGCGTACAGCACGCCCGCCTTCTGCACATCCAGCTCCTCATCGACAAACCGCGCGATGATGGCGCTCTGGACCGAGTCGCGGTAGCAGGTGCGAAATACCGAGGGCAATCCTTCGGTCACCGTGTCGGCCGTAGCCGTGGGGGTCAGAAGCAGCATGCCCTCCGTATCGGCAAGCGTGGCCAGACCGGCCGTGATGCCCGAAGTGACCGAGCCGATTACCGCGCTGACATCTTCAGAGATCAGACGGTTGAACGCATTGGCCGCTTCGGTGGAGTCGAATTTGTCGTCCAGGAAAATCCCCTCAATGGGACGGCCCCCAAGTACGCCGCCCGCGGCGTTGACCTCGTCAAAGGCCATCTTCACCGCGTTGGCCACCGATTCGCCGTATACGGCAATTGCGCCGGTGGTCGGCGTGATGACGCCGATCTTTACGGGATCACCCGTCGCAGCGCCTCCGGTGGGCTCCGTACCGCTGGTGGGCTGCGTTGCGCCGGGCGAATCGGTGGGTTCAGTACCCTGCGGCTGGCAGGCTGCAACACTCACAGCCAAAAGCAGTACCAAGAGAACAGCCAAATATTTCCTCTTCCTCATCATATAAATACCTCCTCACCCATGAATGATGACAATTCATTGGCGTCATTATGCAAAAAGACGCGCACTTCAAAAAGAAACGCACGCCTTTGTGCTTCATCAAATAAATCCCTCTGGCTCAGGTGCCAAACGCCTATCTGCTCAGCTCGACCATACATCCCTTTTAGCAAAAAACCCCGATGTATAGAGGTATTATGAACGTTTTGCAGTTAAATGTCAATCATTTTTATATATTATCTCTATATTTTTGCCGGGTCGCCCGCCCCTGCGGCGCAGCGTATAAGCGCATTTAACCGCCCGCAAAGGGATGCAGGAACATCCGCCGGCTCCTGCAAAACACGGGAAGCATCCAAATGTATCGGATTTTGATGGGAACGCATCCGGTTCGGTGGTATAATTCAAAGTTAAGGAGGGATGCAGATGGATAAGGTCAATGTATATGAAAAGTTGAAGCGCTTCAACGAATACTGGAGCCCCAAGATATTGGGCGAAATCAACGAATCCTACGTCAAAATCGCCAAGCTCAAGGGCGAATTTCTATGGCACAGTCATAAAAATGAAGATGAAATGTTCTTTGTATTGAAGGGCCGGCTCACTATAAAGTTTCGGGACCGGGACGTTCAATTAAGCGAGGGGGAATTCCTGATTGTCCCAAAAGGCGCCGAGCACAAGCCTGTTGCCCGGAGAGAGGCGCATGTGATGCTGATCGAGGCCAAGACGACGCTGAACACGGGAGATATTGTCAACGAGCGCACCGTGCAGGAGCCCGAAAAAATTTGACGCATCATTGGTTTTAGCGGCGCTTCTATCCGGCCGGCGATTTTTCCCTACCATATTATTAGGAGACCGCATTATTAAAAGACCGCCAATGCGCCGATGGCGTTGGAATAAAAATGGCCGCGCGGCGGCCAAGGGAGACGGTGAAGTTAAAACTTGCAGGCCGCAGGGGGAATCGTCATCCACCCGCGGCCTGAGTGCTTGATTTTTTAAGTATAAGGCCATCTCCCTCGGCGGAATAAACATGGTAAAAATCGGCGGAACGCTTATAAGCATGAGGCTTTCTCCATTTCTTCGGGCCCCGCCTGCCCGCGCCTTTGCAGATGCCGGTGCATGGCCTGCAGGCTCTCCAGGCTGATGCAGTGCCCGAAACCGCCGGCATCCTTCTGCGCCACCGACGGGGCAATCTCCAGTATTTCGCTGAGAAACGTCTGAATGATTTTATATTTGTTGCAGATCAGCTCCGCCTGCCTCTCGCCCCGGGACGTAAGGGACAGGCCGCGGTACCTGTTTTTGCGCACCAATCCCTTTTCGTGAAGGAAATCCGTTGCGCGGCACGCGCTGGCTTTGCTGACCCTCATCTGGACGGCGATGCCGCTGATGTGCACAACGGCATTGTGACGGCTCATGTAATAGATGGTTTTCAGGTACTTCTCCATCGCCGCGGACAGCTTTTCCACTGGATTCAGCCTCCTTCCGTCGCTATTTCGTTCAATTTTTTATCCGCGGAAATTCCACCTGGAATTTCCGGGTTAACGCCCGGAGGAAAACCCTCCGCCGCGCCGGTGGCCTCCGTCAAGCGCCCCCGGGACATGCGCAGCACCCTTTTGGCAAATGCAAGCGCGTCCATCTCGTGCGTGACGATCAGCACCGCCGTGCCGCTTTTGTTGATCCGTGAAAAGAGCGCCATGATCTCCCCCGTCGTCTCTACGTCCAGATCCGCCGTGGGCTCGTCGGCAATCAGAAGATCCGGCTCGTTTATCAGTGCCCGGGCAATCAGAACGCGCCGCAGTTCCCCGCCCGAAAGCCGTGAGGGAAACATGGAGGCAAGCGGCGCCAGGCCCACCTGCTCCAGAAGAAAGATGGCCCTTGAGGAAGCGTCGCCCTGCCGCCTGCCCAGGTAGTGGGGCAGGCGGACGTTGTCCAGAACGCTCAGGTTGGATAGGGCGCAGGCTCCCTGCGGTATATAGCCCAGGCGCGTACCCCGCAGACGGGCCATTTCCCTGTCTCTCATGGCGCAGATATCCGTGCCCTCCAGCAGGATGCTGCCCGAGGTGGGAGCGACAAGCCCCGTCAGCATATTTAAAAGGGTGCTCTTGCCGCTGCCCGAGCGCCCGATGATGCTGACGAAGTCGCCGCCGTCCATACACAGGTTCACGCCGTCCACCGCCAAAAAGGGCCTTTCCCCGCGCGTATACCGTTTGCTCAGGTCCTTCACTTGAAGAAGCATCATTCATTCTCCCTCATGGCCGTATAGATTTTCAGGCGGCCGATCTTAAACGCCGAATAGGCCGAGGCGACAGGGCCTGTGCCAAAGGATAAGGCGAGGCTCACTGCCGCCACCGCAAGCACGCTTCGGGCAGGCGGCCGAAGATATGGCAGTTCCAGAAGCCCGCCGATGTAGGCGTTAAACGGAAAGATCACCAGCGCCGCAGCCGCTATGCCGGCCGCAGCGCCCAGAAGGCTGACCAGAGACGATTCCCACAGGATCAGCCTTATAAGCCTGCCTCTGGATGCGCCCAGCACCCGATAGACGCCGAACTCTCTCTTGCGGCTGTTGAAAAAGACAATGGTCAATACGCCCATCGCAAGGGTCCATAGAACTGCCGCCAGTATGCAGATATAGGCAGTCAATCCGCGCAGGCTGCCCGAGACGCTGCTGATCATGTTTTTGGCTACCACCACGTGCACGCCCTCCCTGGCATGCGCCTGGAGGATGCCGTTGGCCACGTCCTTCGCGTCGTAGCCGTCCTTGATCTTCACCGCCACGCAGGAGATCAATGCCTCGTCCTCGGCCGCCGGGTGGGCCCGGAGACGCTCGGAGTCCCGCGCCGCCTGCTTCGCCGTGGAAAGGTTCATAAATACGGAAGTGTCAAAACCCATCCCCGTCTTGTGAAGGCGCGCGGCCACCGAAAACGTCTGGCCGAAGAACTTGAGCTTTTGACCCGCTTCGGCGTTGATGCTGCTGGGCACGTAGTCAAATTCCCACTCGGCCACCAGCGGCTCGCTCCAGAAGGAACCGGGAACACCCGTCTCCTCATCCACGTGCAGCAGATAGCCCTGCGCCTCGGGGTTCTCGATGATAAAGCGCACCTTGTACGTGCCGGCCTCTCCGAACTTCACGTTGGCGCCGTAGTGGGGACCATCGCTGGCGCTCATGGGCATGAAGTTGCCCTCGATGATGGTGCCATCTTCCTTCTCCAGCTCATACTTCACCGTCAGATAGGGAACGAAGTCGCCCACGCCGTAACCCAGGTCGTTCTGCAGCGCGGAGATGTCCGCCTCCAGATGCATGTCCGCCTCGGACGCGGGAAGGCTGCTGCCCGCGGGCTCCATGTCCACCGGCTGGAAATACACGCCGGCAACATTCAGGGGCCCCAGCTCAATATCGTCTCCGATGGGGAATTCCTCAAAGCCGGCCACGTCGCCGGGGCCGATGGCGGGACCGTCGTCACCGTCGTCAGGCTGGCTGCCGCCCGAGGGCGTGCCCCCGCCGGCGCAGGCTGTCAGCGCAAGTGACAGCATCATGATCAGCGCAAGGATAAGGATCGACGCTTTCTTTCGTTTCATGGGATGTATACCTCCTGAAAATTATTGATAAATTTCACTTTGGTGAAAATTTATAAGCATTGAGCTCTTGAGATTTATTCCGCGGCGCTCTCCGCCGGCTTCGCCTCGGCAGGATCACCGGCCCCCGGCGCATTCAGCCGCGCCTTTCTCCATTTTCTGATCTGGATAATAAACGTTACAACGGCCAGGGCCAGCAAAATGGCCTGCGGAATCAGCGTTTCCAGCGTGGGATAGATGCCCAGTATATCGATGGAAGTGATGCCCGCTACCGGTGTGACGCCGATCAGGTTACCCTCCTGCAGCTCCTTGATGCCGGAGCCCACGAAGGAAATGGACATGATGAACAATAGGATGCTGGTGCCCAGAAAAAACGGTTTCAGCGGCAGTTTGATGCTCAGCACGCGAATCAGCACGTAGATGACCACCAGCGCCATCAAGCCCACCCCCAGGCCAAGCCAGATCATATTAAAATAAGTCTGCGTGCCCGCCAAGAGCGCCTGGTAGAACAGGATCGTCTCGGCGCCCTCCCGGAAAACCGCCAGGAACGCGGCGAACGCCAGGGAAAACACGCTGCCCTTTGTGATGGAGCTTTGGACCTTGCCCTCGATGTAGCTTGTCCAGGCAGCCGCCTCCGCCTTGGAAACCATCCAGTTGCTGACGTAGAATAGCACCACCACGGCGATGAGCATCGTCACACCCTCAATGATCTCCTGATTGGCGCCGCTGAGGCTGGTCAGCCGGTTGAGAATAACGGCCATCACCACGCTGGCGCCCAGGGCAATGAGCGATCCCCAGTAAACCGCGCCGGTCCTTTGCTTATTTCCCGTCTTGACCAGATAGGCAATGATGGCGCCAACGATGACGATGGCTTCAAAGCCCTCCCTTGTGATAATCAAAAGCGACGCCAGGAAAACGCCGGCTGCGCTCTCCTTCTTGCCGTCAAGCTGATTGGCGTCCTCGCGCAGCATTTGGGTCAGTTTATCCAGCGAGGCCCGCACTTCTCCCTGTGGGCTGCCGGCGGTCATCGCCTTTTTGGAGAAGCTGAATTCAAGCTCCACCGAAGCGGCGCGGTTGCCCGAAATGTAGGCCATCACCGTCTTTTCAAAGCCCAGCTTCTCATAGTAGCCGAAGTACGCCTCGTCCACCTTGGCTTTGGCGGCGTCCGCATCTCCCGATACGTAAATATCGTACGCCTCGTTCAAGATGGCCTCCATCTCGTCCACGATCTCGTTCCACGATTCGTGGGCGGCCAGCGCCGTAGTGGCAAAAAGGCCCGTAAAAACAAGCACCAGGGCCATGGCCGCAAATACTTTGCGCATTCTTATACCTCCTTTCTCTGCAGTGAATCAACGTATAGACATGATTGAGTACCATACATATGTTAGATAAAACTAACTCGTATCACAAGAGCCAGTTGCTTTAATTTGAATGGCTCCAGATGCGTTCGCGGAATTAAAAAGGAGGCCAAGCGGCATTTTTTATGCCGCTTGGCCTCGTGTAAAATATACCGGCTTTACCCGGCTTGTCTCCGGGCTATACCGTGATCTTTCCCGCCAGCTCCTGGTCCATGATCACGCGCCTGCCATCGACGCCGACAACCAGCGCGTCGTCCCATGCTTTGAATACGACGCTGATCTCGCTCTCAAGGGTAATGCCGACGTCCTCAAGCATTTCTTTGATTTTCTCCCCGCCCCAGATGGCTTTCACCTGACTGGTTTCGCCCACGGGAACCGATGATAGAAGCATCCTGTTTCATCCTTAATATATTTATATACGATTTGAGCCGCCGCCCGTCAACCTGCATCTTAAGGCGGCTCAGCCCCAGGCACAAGCGCCAGCCCCGGAATCTTTGACGGCTCCAGAGGCGCCGCCCAGCCACGCCTCATAGAGAAGATTCACCGCGACGGGGATATCCTCAAGCGATACGCCGCCGTAGTTGAGCAGCACCGTGGCATTTTCGCCCTTTGGGTGAGAACGCCAGTACTTGCTCGTAGGATATACGCCCACGCCGGCCCGGCAGGCGCGGCAGACCAGTTCGGATTCTTTCCCGGGCCACCTGGCCGTGAGCAGAAGATGAAGCCCGGCGTGAAATCCCGATACGCTTATACTGTCTCCAAACGCGCTTTTTAATACGCCGACAAGGGCCTCGCATTTATCCTTTTGGCGCTTTCTCATCTTGCGCAGATGGCTTTCCCAGTGTCCCTCTTTCATAAAGAGCTCCAGGGGCTTTTGCGTCAGGAAGGGCACAAAGGACGCCTGGCCTTTAAACCACCCGTGCAGCCGCTCCCATAGCGGCTGGGGAACCACCATGTAGGCTACCCGTATGCAGGGCAGGAGTATGTCGGAAAAGCCGCCTATGTAGAATACCCTGTCCGCGCACAGCGACTGCAGGGCGGGAAGCGGCTTGAGGCCATGCTGGAAATGGCAGTTGTAGTCGTCCTCAATCACATAAGTATGGTTCCGGGCCGCCCACCGTGCAAGCTCCGTCCGCCTGGACAGGGGCATGACGGTCCCGGTGGGAAACTGGTGCGAGGGCGTGATATAGGCGGCTATAGTCTCCGGAGCAGAAAGCGCGCCGGGCATGACGCCGTGCTCGTCGAGCGCCGCGGGATACACTTTCAGACCGCTGTTTTGAAGCGTAATGCGCGACTGGTGGTAGCCTGGTTCCTCCATGGCGACGCCCTGCCCCCCGCCTATGTCGTTTAAGAGCTGGCAGACGAGGCCAAGGCAAAATTGCGTCCCCGGCGTTATGACGATCTGCTCGGCCGAGCAGCTTATATGTCGGTAATCGTATAAATGCCTCTGTATCTGGGCGCGGAGCTCCCTCTCTCCAAACACGCATCCCTGCCGCGCCAGGCTCTCCCGGTAGTCGTGAAAGCACCTTGTGATCAGACGCTGCCACTGGTTGCAGGGAAGCTCGTCAAGGAGCAGTTGGCCACACCTGAAATCATATTTGACGCCGGAGGCAGGCCCTTGCTCCGCCTTGGAACTCTCCGTTGTCAGGCAGCCGCAAAACGGCCGCGGCTCCAAAAGCTCCACATAATAGCCTTTGCGCGGCCTGCTGGAGATAAAGCCCTCCGCATAAAGCTGCGCATAGGCCGATTCCACCGTATTGCGGCTGATATGAAGTTCCGCCGATACCGCGCGGCTGGATTTGAGCTTCGTCCCGGCTTTCATCGTTCCTGCAAGTATATCCCGCTTGATCTGCTGATACAGCTGGACATACAACGGTGTTTTACTCTTTTCATCCACTTTCAACATACAATTTCCCATCCTTTATAACCAAAGGTCCCGCCCGCGCATCAAGTTAGCTTATGCTAACCCGGGGGCGGACGCATGCCCTTAACATCGGAATATCCAGTACGGCGGCCGGCTAAACGGCCGGGCCGGTTGCGGCAAGATCATAGGGCGGTCTTTTTCTTTGTGCTCCATCTGAGCAACAGCGAAGAATGCAGGACCACCACCACAGAGCCCACATTGTGCACCAATGCCCCCGTTACCGGATTGAGAAGCCCTGCCGTCGCCAACAAAATGGCGGCGAAGTTCAGCGCCATGGAGAGCACCATGTTCCACCGGATGGTCCCCATCGTCTTTCTGGACAGCGCCAACAAGTGAGCCATGTGCTTTATATCGTCGCCGATGAGGGCGATGTCGGCAGCGTCCACGGCGATATCGCTGCCCACGCCGCCCATGGCAATGCCCACGTGCGCCTTCTTCAGCGCCGGGGCGTCGTTGACGCCGTCGCCCACCATCAGGACCGGTTCGCCGCGGCTTTGGTACTGCCCGATGACCGCCATCTTATCCTCCGGCAGGCAGTCGGTATGAACGTCCTTGATGCCTGCCATGCCCGCCATGTGAAGCGCCGCATGGCGGTTGTCGCCCGTGAGAAGCACGCTTTTGACACCGAGCTTCTCAATGTCCCTGACCGTATCGGCGGCGTCGGGCCGCAGCGTGTCCGAAAGCGCGATAAATCCCGCGGTGCGGCCGTCTACGGCCACATAGATGGCGGTGCATCCGTCGTTTCTATAGGCATCGGCTTTATCCGCCACGGCCTGGGGCAGAGCGATAGAATGATCCTTTAACATCTGCGCGCTGCCCGCCAGCACGGCATGGCGGCCTACACTGGCGGAAACACCCCGCCCTGCCAGCATCTTAAAGATTTCGGGCCGCCGCAGCGGCGCTGCCGAACCCGCCCTGTAATGCGCGACGATGGCCTTGCCCAGCGGATGCTCCGAGCGCAGCTCCGCCGAAGAGGTCAGAGACAGCAGCTCTTCGGCGGACAGACCCGGATCAAAGCTTTCCACCGCCACCACGGCGGGATCTCCGTAGGTCAGCGTGCCCGTCTTGTCAAAAGCAACGCGCTTGACCTTGGAAAGCCGCTCCAATGCGTCTCCCTCACGGATCAGAATACCGAACTTCGTGGCGTTGCCGATACCGGCCATAATCGCCGTAGGCGTCGCCAGCACCAGCGCGCAGGGGCAAAACACCACCAGTATGGTGACGGCGCGTATAATCTCGTCCGTAACCAGCCACGTGGCCGCCGCGGAAGCCAGCGCGATCACCACGATCCAGGTGGCCCACCTGTCGGCGATCCCGACGATCTTGGCCTTGCCGGCGTCCGCCGACTGCACCAGGCGGATCATTCTCTGCAGGCTGCTGTCCTCGCCCACCCGGGTGGCCCGCATCTCAAAGATACCGAACTGGTTGACCGTGCCGCTTGAAACCTCATCCCCTACACCCTTATCCACCGGCAGGGATTCGCCGGTCATCACCGCCTGGTTGACGGAGGTCTGCCCGCTTACGATCACCCCGTCGGCAGCGATGGTTTCGCCTGCCAGCACGCGCAGCACATCGCCGGCCATGACCTCCTCGGCGGCCACGATATATTCGGCTCCGCCGCGGACCACCCTGGCCGTGCGGGGCGTCAGATGCACCAGCCTTTCGATGCCCGCACGGGCCTTGGCCACCGTCCTTTGCTCCAAAAGCGCGCCGATAACCATGATGAAGGCCACCTCTCCGGCCGCAAAGATCTCGTCGATGATCACCGAAGCGATCAGGGCGATGGATACCAGCACGTCCGCCTTGATATCAAACGAGCGGACAAGCGAGCGGACAAGGCCAAGCACCGCATCCTTCACAATGGGAAAACCGCAAAGCACAATCGCCACCCAGGCGGCGTCCACCGGCAGTGCCCCGATGTCAAAAAAACTAACGATCAGAGACAGTCCCGAAAGTACGAGGAAAAAAACCGTCCGCTTTTCACCGTCGGTAAAAAATTCTTTTAAACCCCTCATCTCCTAGCCCATCCTTGAAAACAGTTCCACCGCTTTTGCAAAATCCCCGATGGTCTTCTCAGCGTCGCCGTGCTCAATGCCATCCCTGACACAATGCTGCAAATGCCCCTCCAGTACCGCCTGACCCACCTTGTGCAGCGCGCTTTTGGCCGCGTTGATCTGAATCAGGATGTCCTCGCAGGGCACATCTTTTTCTGTCATGTCGTAAATGGCCCGGATCTGTCCTTCAATTTTTTTCAGCCTCGCCTGTACGTTGGGGACATTTATACATCTTCGCATACGGTCATGACCTCCATGCTTCGCAAAATGGTGTTTTGTGATGGAAATACGGTTCCATAATACCCATACCCCCATACCCATGTCAAGGGCCAGTATGCGAAAAAAAGAGAAGGCCAGCCTTTGGCCCGCCAGCGAGCGGCAAGATGCCAGACCAGGCCACGAAGGCGCTATCCGCTCAACCTCAATTGTCTAAAAATACCGAATATACTTGAAAGTCACCATCAATTTTTGTATAATAATAAAAATATTACACTTAGCCAATGGTTAAATATGTTAGGAGGTAAAAAAATGCCGAATTTTGCAAATCCGTTTCAGGGGAATGTAAACCGAAAACTGACAAAAGAGGAACTGATACAGGCCATCCGGCTGGATATAGCGGGGGAGCTGGAGGCGATCTACGTCTATGACGCGCATGTCATCGCCACAGACGATCCCGTAGCCAAAAAGGTGATTGCGGATATCAGGGATGAGGAAAAGGCCCACGTGGGCGAACTGATGGCCCTGCTTCGCCATCTGGACCCCGAAGAGGCCGAACACTTCATCTCCGGGGAAAACGAAGTGAAGGAAATGCTGGAAGAGCTGGGCATCTCCGCCGCCGAAAATGCCGGCGCGCCGCAAGCCACCGTGGGCAGCCTGATCAACGAATAAGGAGGATGTAAAATGGATTATTTATCTCGAGAGAGCGCTCCGTTTTCCGACGGGCTTTGGCAGCAAATCGATGAGACCGTCGTAAATACCGCACGAAAGACGCTGGTGGGCAGAAAGTTTATCCATATCTATGGCCCGCTGGGCGCCGAAACCTTGAGCGTGCCGGTAGCCGACCCCACCCGCAGCGGCGCCAAAGAACAGGATGGCCCCCTGATAAAGACCCCCGGAAGGGCCTACAGGGAATTGCCGCTGATCCACCAGGACGCCACGCTCTACTGGCGGGACCTGCAAAACAGCATCGAAGGCGGCCTGCCGCTGGATCTGTCGGCCGTGGCAGAGGCCTCGGCCCAGTGCGCCAGGCACGAGGACGAGCTGATCTTCTTCGGCAACAAGGCTTTCGGCTACGATGGGCTGCTGACTGCCCCGGGCGCCTCGCATATACAAAGAAGCGACTGGATCAGCGGCGAGAACCCGTTTTCGGATATCGCCAAGGGCCTCGAACTGCTGATGGAAAAAGGCGTCTTCGGCCGATCGACGCTGGTGGTCAGCCCCAATCTTTACACGCAGCTCAACCGCATCCAGAGCGGTACGGGTAAGACGGAGCTGGAACGCATCGGCGCGCTTTTGGACGGGCATGTCCTGCGTACGCCGGTGCTGGGCGCGGATAAGGCCGTTCTCGTATGCGCGCAGCCCCAGTACATGGACCTGGCCGTCGGCCAGGATTTCGCAGCGGCCTACCTGGAGCTGAAAGACCTGAACCACGTGCTGCGCATTGTGGAGACGGCGCTGCTTCGGATCAAGCGCAGCGACGCCATCGTAATTTTCGATTGAGGGCGCCCGCCGGGGCGGAGACGCCCGCTGACTCATGCATGACAAAACGGTACGAACGCCGCGCGGCCCAGCCGCGCGGCGTTTATGAACAATGAAGGCTCCGTTTGCGGATAAAGGAAGGATAGCGGGCGGGCGCTTTGGCGCGGACAAAAAAATTCACCCGTTCGGGTGAACCGTTTGAATGTTGTATAGCGTGGAGACGGCGGCGGATGCAAGCGTCAAAGGCATACCGAATATCAGCGGGATAACGCCCGCGCATCCTCTAAATCCACCCGGCCCCAAAGACAATTTGCTGAAAAACAGCAGATTGTCTTTTTTTCCCGTGGATGCCCCGCGAAACGGCAAGCGCGCCCTCGGCCTGTCCGTTACGAATTTTTCATCATCATCAGTTCCATGACGTCGGCCACGTGCTCGCAGGCGTCGCAGCAATCCTCCAGCCGGTCGAAAAGCTCGCTCCATACGGCGATCTCCAGCGGGTCGCCGCCCTTTTTGTAAAGGCTGCGCACCGCGTCAATGTAAATGGCGTCGCCCTCTTCCTCCATGGTGTTGACATCCACGATCGCCTTTTGCAAAACGGTGGACTTGTGGAAATTGGGGAATTCATGCGTCGCCGCCTGCAGCGCCTTGCAGCAGCGCAGGATCACATCGGCAAAAGCCAGCGCCGCCGGATGGATCTTTTTGATGTTGTACATATACATGCGGATGAGAATGTCGTCGATCTTGTCTGTCACCTCGTCCAGCTCGTTGGCCAGCTGAATGATGTCCTCCCGGTCGATGGGCGTGACAAACTCCTTCGCCAGGCGCCTGAGCATGCGATGCTTCACCTCGTCCTCCGCGTGCTCCAATTCGTGCATCGTCTCGCGGCACTCCTGCAGCGTCTCGGGATCAAAATTGTGCAGCACCGTCTGCAGATACTCCGCAGCGCGGCAGGAAAACTCCACCATCGTTATAAAATCGTCGAAATAGGGGTTATTCTTTTTTGCCATGGATGATAAATCCTCCTTTGTAGATTTAAAAGCCGTTTGCCCCGCCTCTAAAAGAAATGTACAAACAGCCTGGCCATAATAAAGCCGATGAAACCGCAGCCCGGAAACGTCAGCACCCAGGCCAGCACCATCTCTCCCACGACGTTCCAGTCCACGCTGCGCAGCCGCCGCGCGGCCCCCACGCCCATGATGGCCGTGGTCTTGGTGTGTGTGGTGCTCACCGGAATGCCCACCAGCGACGAAAGCAGCAGGCACGCCGCGCCGGCCGTATCGGCGGCAAAGCCCTGGTACGTCTCCAGCTTCACCATGTCCATGCCCACTGCCTTTATAATGCGGTAACCGCCCGCGGAAGTGCCCACGCCCATCACCACCGAACACACCACGATGAGCCAGAAGGGAATTTCAAAGACGCCGGCGCCAGCCTGTCCCCTGGACAGCGCCATACCCAGTAAAAACACGCCCATGAATTTCTGCCCATCCTGCGCGCCGTGCATGAAGGCCATGGCCGCAGCGCCCCCTATCTGGGCCTTTTTGAAAAAGCCGGCCGTCTTTCGCCGGTCCGCCCTGCGAAACAGCGCCTCGATCAGCCTGACGACCACAAATCCCAGGCCAAAACCAAGGAACGTCGAGAGCAAAAGGCCGTAGATCACCTTCATCCACTCGCTGCCGTTGACCCCCGCAAGCCCGCCGTGCATGGCAATGGCCGCCCCGGTAAGCCCGGCAATCAGCGCATGGCTTTCACTGGTGGGAATGCCGAATACCCAGGCCGCGGACGCCCACAGCACAATCGCCACCATAGCGGCGCACAGCGCCACCAGCGCCTCGTGGCTGTTGCCCCCGAAATCCACCATGTTGTAGATGGTCTGCGCCACGGTCTTGTTGATCATGGTCATCACCAGAATGCCCAGGAAATTGAAACCCGCCGCCATGATCACCGCCGTGCGCGGCCCTATGGCCCGCGTGGAAATGGCCGTGGCAATCGCGTTGGGCGCGTCGGTCCAGCCGTTGACCAAGATCACCCCCAGCGTCAGCAGCACCGTGATAAGAAGCGCCGGGTTCTCAATAAGCTGTGATAGAAATTCTCCGAATGAGGTGGTCATTCAATGATCTCCTTTCCGTGCGTTACCGGAATGCCTGACGGCGGCGGCCATGCGCCGCGCCGCAGAATTCCGGCCACACCAAGGAGCATGACCTGCAATGCGTCCATATTCAATTGAGCTCCTCCCTTTTTTCTTTACTACACTACACAACACTACACAAATAACTGCACTACACAACAACTACATAAATTACTGCATCACCTCGCCGCACAATACATTTAAAAGGCATCCGCCAGCGGACAAAACCGGCCGGCTGCGGAGCAGCGCGCCGTATCGCCCGTGGAAAAAGCGCCGCTAATCGCAGGCGCCGATGGATGCAGACACCCCTGCCGGTTATCGTTTAGGAAACGGGGAACGCCTCTTTAATCATGCCGCAGATGCCTGGTGTCCTGGCACCTTGCGGAAATAACGCAGGGTCAGCCCGGGAAAACCGGGCCGACCCTCGTTTCACGTTTAATGGATCAGCGAGTACATCAGGAACAGGGTGGACATCAGCGAGGCAACCAGGGACACAACGGTAATCTGCGTGTTGATGGACGGGCCGGCCGTATCCTTGAACGGATCGCCCACGGTATCGCCGATCACCGCCGCCTTGTGCGCGTCGCTTCCCTTGCCGCCGTGATGGCCGGATTCCACATACTTTTTGCTGTTGTCCCACAGGCCGCCGGCGTTGCTCATGAACAGCGCCAGCAGAAGACCCGCAACGATATTGCCCACAAGGTATCCGCCGATGGCGGTAACCCCGCCGATGAAACCCACCGCCAAGGTGGCCAGGATGCTGGCAAGGCCGGCGGGAATCAGCTCCTTGATGGAACCGGTGGTAGCGATCTCAATGCACTTGTCGTACTCGGGCACAACGCCCTCTTTGCCTTCCTTCAGGCCGGGAATGGTGTCGAACTGGCGATGTATCTCATCGACCATCCGCTGCGTGTTGCGGTCCACGCCCATCATCAGCATGGCGCTGAACACCGCAGGAATGGCCGCGCCCACCAGCATGCCGAAGAACACCGTGGGATCCATGACGTCGAAGCCTTCAATGAACTTCTGTCCCACCTCCACAAGGCCAAGGCCTACCGCAGCCTCGTTCACCTCGCTGAGGAACGCGCCCAGTAGCGCGATGACCGTAAGGCCGGCGGCGCCGATGGCAAAGCCCTTGGTCACGGCCTTTACCGTGTTGCCCGCCGAATCCAGGCTATCGGTGATATCCAGCACTTCATCGCCCAAGTTGCCCATCTCGGCCAGGCCGCGGGCATTGTCCACAATGGGACCGTAGGCGTCGTTGGAGATGATCATGCCCACGATGGACAGCATGCCCACCGCCGCCATGGAAATCCCGAACAGCGCGTAGCCGTCGCCTAAAGGTTCGCAAAGTTTAAAGGCTACCAGCGCCGAAATGCCGATGCCGATCAGCGCCGGCAGCACCGAAAGCAGGCCGTAGGAGATGCCCGATAAAATGGTCAGCGCCGGACCCTTTTCGGAAGTCTGGGCCGTCTTTCGCACCGGGGATTTGCGATCGTCGGTGAAGTAGTCGGTGGCCACGCCGATGATGACGCCCACAAAAAGGCCCACCGCCGAGGCGCCCCAGATGCGCCACTGGAAGTTGAACAGCCACGTGGCCGCCGCCGTGAGAACGCCGTAGATGGCCGTGGTGATATACGTGCTGGCGTTCAGCGCAACGGTGGGATTGTCGTTTTTGCCCATGCGCGCCGCAGCCACCCCGATGATGGAGGCCAAAAGCCCGATGGCGGCATAGCAGAACACCATGGCGACATTGATCTGGCCGTTGGTAAGTTTGTCCAGCGCCGCGCCCATGACAAGCGCCGCGGCCATGCTGGCCACGTGGGAGTCGAACAGGTCGGCGCCCATGCCGGCCACATCGCCCACGTTGTCGCCCACATTGTCGGCGATGACGGCCGGGTTGCGGGGATCATCCTCGGGAATGCCCAGCTCCACCTTGCCCGTCAGGTCCGCCGCGATATCGGCCGTCTTTGTGAAGATGCCGCCGCCGGCCTTGGCAAACAGCGCCAGAGAGGATGCGCCGAAGGAAAAGCCCAGCAGCGCCGTGGTGTTGCCCGTCAGCCAGAAGATCAGCGCCACGCCCAGAAGCGAGGAGCCCACTACGGCCATGCCCATCACAGCGCCGCCGCGGAAACCCGCCAGGAAGGAAGGACGAATGCCCTT
The DNA here is from genome assembly GCA_050944255.1 of Christensenellales bacterium. Classification (GTDB taxonomy): domain Bacteria; phylum Bacillota; class Clostridia; order Christensenellales; family Maliibacteriaceae; genus JBMNQS01. The sequence continues at coordinate 27,033 of JBMNQS010000004.1, forward strand.
CTGCGCCGCCTCAGCCGTCTTGCCGTTGGCAATGGTGGCCACGTGTATGCCGATCTTGCCGGCAAGGCCGGAGAATATCGTGCCGGCGATATACGACGCCGCCATGATCACGTTGGACCAGATGCTGCCGCTCCATATGGGAGAGGGCAGAAAAATCAAAATAAGCAGCGCCACCACGCCGGCAAATCTCGCCAGTACCGCGTATTCCTTGTTCAGGAAAGTGGCCGCGCCCTTACGGATATAGCCGGTCACCTCTTGGATGCGTGCGTTCTGCGACGGCTGTTTTTTAATCCAGCGAAACAACGCGTACGCAAACAAAAACGCGAGTATCGAGATTACAATGGAAGCCGCTAAAAAGACGTTCAGACTCATGTTCGTTCTCACTCCTTACAATTGATTGATGGCTTGCTTATTTTAACCAAATACCAACCGTTACACTTGCTTGCCCACCACCTCTTTCAACATACTAACGCTTTTTATCGCTTTTTGCAACAAATTCTGCATTTTTCGGTCATCATCCGGCCACTGCCCGCGCAGCCGGACCGGCGGACCAGTCCTGCCGTCGTTTGTTTTGTCTGTATGGGAAAGTTCTTATCCTTTTTTGCCTTTGCCGTCTATTATGCCATACAACCGTATTAAGAAAACATTAAGATTTCGCCAACCGCAGCCGCCGCGCCAAAAAACGGCGGGCCAAACCCGAAATCGCAAAAAATCAGGGCAGCGCACGCTTTGCCTGAGGCGTGTCCTTCCCCTGCGTCATCCGGTAGCCCACGCCGATCTCGGTGAGAATGTACTGCGGGTCCGCCGGGTTCTTCTCGATCTTGCGGCGCAGGTTGGCCATGTTGACCCGAAGCGTCCGGTTGTCCCCACCGTAGGGTCCCCACAGCTCACGCCGGAAGAACTCGTAGGTCAGCACCCGGCCGGAATTGACCGCCAGCAGCACCAAAATGCGGTACTCGATGGGGGTCAGGTGCACCGCCCCGCCGTCCACCGTCACCAACCGCCTGTCGTAATCGATACGAAGGCCCTCCAGATCAAAGTATTGGTTCAACAACGTGTTGTCCGTCTTCAGCGCGGTGCCCTTTCGCAGCGCCGTGCGGACGCGGGCCATCAGCACAGAGTTGCTGAAGGGCTTTGTCACGTAGTCGTCGGCGCCGTGGTCCAGCGCTGAGACGATGTCCGCCTCCTGCTGCCTGGCCGACACGACCACCACCGGCACGGCGCTCCAGCCGCGGATGGACTTCAGGACCTCCATGCCGTCCATGTCCGGCAGCCCCAGGTCCAGCAGAATCAGATCCGGGCAGTGGGACGCCGCCAGGAGAATGGCCTCCTTCCCGCTTGAAACCGCGCTGACCCGGTAGCAGTCCGCCTCCAGTTTCGCCTTCAAAAAGTCGCGGATAGCCTTTTCGTCCTCCACCACCATGATCACATGCTTATTGTCCATCGTCCGCCTCCTTGTAAAGCGGCAGCCCAAAACAAACTTCCGCCCCCGAATCCGGTACGTTCCAGGCCCGTATCCATCCGCCGTGCGCCTGGATGATGCTCTTGCAGATGGAAAGGCCTATGCCAAGCCCCCGCGACGCGTCCTCGTTATGCCCCCGGCGCGCCTGCCTGATCTCAAAGAGATCAGGCAGTATATCCTCATCGATGCCCGGCCCGGTGTCGGTAATCGTAAACTGCGCGTAACCGCCCGATTGCCTCATGGCAATGGTCACCGCCGAAGGCCTCCCCTTTGCGTGACGCTGCGAATTATCCAGCAAATTGGTGATCACCTGGCTGATCAATAGCGCATCCATGGGCACAAAAAGAATATCCCGTGTCTGCCGGATCGTAATGGAAGCCTCCGGAAACCGCTTGCGGAACACCGCCACCGCCTGCGCCACCACCTCCTCGGCCGCCTCCTCCGTCTTTTCCACCGCCATGCCCCTTTGCTGTATCCGCGTCACCGACAGGATATTCTCCACCATACTTAAAAGCCATTGGGCATCCTCGTTGATCCCCTTTACAAGCTGGAGTTGCGTATCGGCCGGCAGTTCGTCCCGGCTCTCGAGAAAAGTGGCGCTGGAGCCTATGATGCTGGTCAGCGGCGTCCTTAAATCATGGGATATCCCCCGCAGGAAACTGTTGCGCGCCTTTTCCGTCTCGGCCATCACCCTGGCCCTCTGCTGCTGCGCCGTCAGCGCCTGCATCCGCAGCGCCTGCGCCGTCTGCTCGCATATCAGAGCGATAAAGGCCCTGCCTTCTTCGGCTATGACGCCCGCCGCGCACGATACTGCAAATACGCCGTAGACCACTGCCTGGATCATGACGGGATGGCAGTAGGCGCCGGCGTCAGGCTCATTGTCCGTCCCCTCTCCGGCCGGCTCCCTGCGCCTTGCCGCAAGCCTCATTGCCTCCACAGGCCCCGGCGCCTGAAAATAGGCCTCCGGCACGTCCCCTTCGGACTGCCGGAAGTAAGCGCCGTCCCAGGAAGCACCGCCCGCCCCGATGCGAAGCGCCACCGAACGGCGCAGCTCCTCCTCAAGATACCCCATGGCGTAACGGGCAATCGAATCCACGTCCCGCGTGGAAAGCAGCCGGCGGTTGATCTCGTAGAGCCGCTCCGCCCGCCGCTCCTGCTCCCGCGCCGTCTCCCTCTGCCGCTTGATCCTGGCAATGATGGGGCTGGTCACCAGCGCGACCATCAGCATGATCCCCAGCATAATGAAAAAACCGGGCGTAAACTCCAGGCTGAAGCGCGGCTCGGCCACCAGCACGTCGTAGATAAAGACCCCCGCGGGCACCGCAAACAGGCCGTAGGCGTACCCATCGGTGCTTACCGCAATGATAAATACCGCCAGCACCATCACCACGCGGATGTTCTGCTCGCTGACCCCCAGCCGGTACAGTCCCTCGCACGCCACCGCCGCCGCGGACAGCACCGCGCAGGTTTTCAGGATATTGCGGGTGACCCGATGGCGGTACCACTTTCCGGTTATGCCCCTTCCGTCTGTCAAGATGCTCCCTCCGAAATCAAGCCATTGAACAATTTTTTGCGCGCTACCTCTATATATTATAGGAACAGATGCCTCTGCACAAGGCCCCGCGCCGTATCCGGAACCCGAAGAAAACAAAACGGCCCGCCGGGAACCGGCGCTTTCTTGAAAATTTCGCTTGACAAATGCATGCCGCCGGGCATATAATGCCAACAATCGAATATAAGCCAAACCGTTGAAGCGGAGATAACGGCAGGTGTGCAGTCACAGAGAGCGGGGATGCTGGAAACCCGTACAACGCAGCTTGTCAAATGGACCGCCGAGGGCGCAGCCAAAGGAATTTATTTCCGAGTATGCTGCGACGTGACGCATACGTCAGTTGCGAGGGATATGCTGGTATCCTTAAGAGCGCACAGGCTTCGCCTGTGAAACAAGGTGGCACCGCGGATGATTTTTCACCCGTCCTTGATCGAATCAGTCAAGGGCGGGTTTTTGTTTTCCCAAAAAACGTCCCGCCCGAAAAAGGAGGAATGGTTATGATCACCCCCCGCCTGCAGGAGGCCAAAGCACTCGCCCGGGAAAACAGCATCGTTCCGGTGGCCATGGAGATGTTCTCGGATGTAAAAACTTCCATCGAGATTCTCAAAAACATTCGCCGGAACAGCGATTTCTGGTACATCCTGGAAAGCGTCAGCGGCGGCGACAATTGGGGCCGGTATTCCTTTCTGGGGTACGATCCCGCCATGACCGTCAGCTGCGAGGGCGGGGTCCTGGCGGTGAAAAACGGCATCAGCGAAACGGTGGAAGATGAAGACCCCATCGGTTATTTAAAGGCGCTGCTCGCCCGCTACAGAAGCCCGCGCATAGAGGGCCTGCCCCCCTTCACCGGAGGGCTGGTGGGCTACTTCGCCTACGACTTCGCGCAGCACTTCATCCCCGGACTGAAGCTGCGCGCGGCGGATGCGGAAGGCTTCAAAGACTTCCATTTGATGCTGATGGATAAGGTCGTCGCCTTTGACCACTTCAGACAAAAGATTTACCTGATGGTCAATGTCCCCGCCAAGGATATGGATACCGGGTACATCAGGGCGGTGACGCAGCTCAAGGACATGCAGCGGATGATACTGGACGATTTGCCCTCCCGGGAAAGCCCTTCTATCTGCGGCCAATTCACCGCATCGTTCACCAAGGAGCAGTTTGAACAGATGGTTTTAAAGGTGAAGCACCACATCACCGAGGGGGACATCTTCCAGGCGGTGGTCTCAAACCGCTTCACCGCCGACTTCAGGGGCGATCTGATGCAAACCTACCGGGTCCTTCGCACCACCAACCCGTCGCCCTACATGGTCTACATGCGCCTTGACGACATGGAAATCGCCTGCTCCTCCCCGGAGACGCTGGTATCGCTGCAAGGCGGGGAGATCAGCTCCTTCCCTCTGGCGGGCACCTGCTCCCGGGGCAAAACCCTCCGGGAGGACGAGGCGCTCGCCGAGGCGCTGCTGAACGACCAGAAGGAGCTGGCCGAGCACGACATGCTGGTGGACCTGGCCAGAAACGACGTGGGCAAGGTCAGCCGCTTCGGCAGCGTCCAAGTGCGGGCATACAGGCAGATCAAGCGCTTCTCCCATGTGAGCCACATCGCCTCACACGTCACGGGAGAGCTTCGAGAAGGCCTGGACGCCATCGACGTCATCGCCGCCACGCTCCCCGCCGGCACCCTCTCGGGCGCCCCCAAAAAACGGGCCTGCGAAATCATCGACGATGTGGAGAGCATAAAGCGCGGCGTCTACGGCGGGGCCATCGGCTACATCGACTTTGCCGGCAATATGGATATGTGCATCGGCATCCGCATGGCGGTGCTTAAAGACGGCAGGGTATCCGTACAGTCCGGCGCCGGCATCGTGGCCGCCAGCGTCCCGGAAAAGGAATACCGGGAGACGCAGAACAAAGCCCGAGCGGTCATCGAAGCGCTCCAGTACGCAGAGGAGGTATGAGCCATGGTGCTGATCATCGACAACTACGACAGCTTCACCTACAACCTGTACCAGATGATAGGCGCTTTGCAGCCGGATATCCGGGTGATACGAAACGACGAGATGAGCGCGGAGGAAATCGAAACCCTCGCGCCGTCCCACATTGTCATATCCCCCGGCCCGGGCCGTCCGAAGGACGCGGGCGTATGCGAAGAGGCCATCCTCCGCCTTTCGGGCAAAATCCCCATACTGGGCATCTGCCTGGGGCACCAGGGGATCTGCGAGGCCTACGGCGCCGAGATCACCTACGCCAAGACGCTGATGCACGGCCGCTTTGACACGGTGCACATCGCCAACGGCAGCCCCGTCTTCCACGCGCTGCCGCCGCTTCTGCAGGCAGGGCGCTACCACTCGCTGGCGGCCGCCCGCCATACGCTGCCCGACGAGCTTTTAGTCATCGCCGAGACCGGCGACGGCGAGATTATGGGCGTGAAACACCGGGACTACGATACCTACGGCCTGCAGTTCCATCCCGAATCCATCCTGACGCCCTGCGGCAGGCAGATTCTCAAAAATTTTATCCGGATCGGAGAGAAAGACCATGATTGACAAAGCCATTTACGATCTGTTGGCCGGACAGCACCTGTCCCTTGAAGCTGCCCGGGCGGTGATGCTCCAGATGATGGAGGGCCGCGCCTCCGACGCGCAGATGGGCGCCTTCCTGGCCGCCATGCGGATGAAGGGGGAGAGCATCGACGAGATCACCGCCTGCGCCCAGGTGATGCGGGAAAAATGCCTGAAGCTGCGCCCCGAAACCGACGTGCTGGACATCGTGGGCACCGGCGGCGACGAGCTTTTCAGCTTCAATATCTCCACGGTATCCGCATTTGTGGTGGCCGCCGGCGGCGTGCCTGTGGCCAAGCACGGCAACCGCAGCGTGTCCAGCAAATGCGGCAGCGCCGACATGCTGGAGGCGCTGGGCGCCAACATCACGCTGGACGCGCTGCAGAGCCAGCGGGTGCTCTTAAAGGTGGGCATGTGCTTTATGCTGGCGCAGGTGTACCACTCGGCCATGAAGCATGTGGCCCACGTGCGAAAAGAGCTGGGGGTGCGCACCATATTCAACATACTGGGGCCGCTGTCCAACCCCGCCGGCGCAACCCTCCAATTGCTGGGGGTCTACGATGAAAACCTGGTGGAGCCTCTGGCGCGGGTGCTGGCCAATCTGGGCGTCAAGCGCGCCATGGTGGTCCACGGCCACGACGGGCTGGACGAGATCACCCTCACGGATACCTCCACCGTTTGCGAGGTCTCCGGCGGCCGCTTAAGCAGCTACTTCATCACCCCCGAGCAGTTCGGGCTTGCCCGCTGCAAGCCGGGTGACCTGGTGGGCGGCGGCCCGCAGGAGAACGCCGAAATCGCCCGGCGGATCCTCTCGGGCGAAAAGGGGCCTATGCGCGATACGGTAGTGCTCAACGCCGCCTGTTGCCTGTACATGGGGAAAAACAGCGTGACTATGCGTCAGTGTATACGCACGGCACAAGAGCTCATCGACAGCGGGAAGGCCATGCAGAAGCTGGAGGACTTTATCCGCGTATCCGGCGAGGTGGCGGCATGAGCATCCTTGAAACCATCGCCGCCGCCACCAGGCTGCGGGTACAGAGGGAAAAGGCGGAGCCCCTTATCCGAAATGCGGTCAGGCATCCCGTCCCTTTCCTGTTTGAAAGGCGTCTTCGTCATCCGGGGATGTCCTTCATCTGCGAGATCAAAAAGGCTTCGCCATCCAGGGGCGTCATCGCGGAGGAGTTTCCGTATCTTCAGATCGCCCGGCAGTATGAGGAGGCTGGCGCCGCGGCACTGTCGGTGCTCACCGAGCCGGATTACTTCCTGGGCCATAACCGCTACCTGGCGGAAATCCGAGGCAGGACCGAGCTTCCGATCCTGCGCAAGGACTTCATCGTCGACCCGTTCCAGATCGAGCAGTCGGCGGCGCTGGGAGCCGACGCCGTGCTGCTCATCTGCGCACTGTTAACGCCGCAGGAGCTGGCGGCCTACATCAAGCGGGCCGACGCGCTGGGGCTCTCCTGCCTGGTGGAGGCCCACGACGAGGAGGAAGTAAAAACAGCCCTGGACGCCGGCGCGCGGGCGGTAGGCGTCAACAACCGGGATTTAAAGACGTTTGAAGTGGATACCGGAAACAGTTTACGACTGAGAAAGCTGGTGCCTTCAAATATCCTTTTCGTGGCCGAAAGCGGCATCCGCACGGCGCAGGACGTGCGGCTCTTAAAGGCGCATGGCGTAAACGCCGTGCTGGTAGGCGAGACGCTGATGCGGGCGGCGGATAAAAGCGCGGCGCTTGACGCCCTGAGGGGGGAAACGGCATGACGAAAGTCAAGATATGCGGCCTGCGCCGTATGCAGGACATAGAGGCCGTCAACCGCGCGCTGCCGGACTTTATAGGCTTCGTGTTTGCCAAGAGCCGCCGGCAGGTGGATGCGGAACAAGCAAGCAAACTGAAGCATTACTTGGACCCCCGCATCCTCTCCTCGGGCGTGTTTGTGAATCAGGCGCCGGATTTTATTTTAGACCTGCACCGTGAGAGCGTCATCGATATGGCGCAGCTCCACGGCGACGAGGATGAGAAGTTTATAAAGAAGCTGCGCCAGAGCGGCTGTCCGGTGATCAGGGCGGTGCCGGTGAAGGACCGCCTGCCAGATTTGCCCGAAAACGCCGATTACCTCTTGTTTGACACGGCATCCCCTCAGCGGGGTGGCACGGGCAGCGCCTTCGACTGGCGCATACTCAGCGGATATGAGGGGCCGCCGTACTTTCTGGCCGGCGGGCTTGACGCCGGAAACGTGTGTGAGGCCATCGCGCTGCTTCGGCCTTACTGCGTGGACGTCAGCAGCTCTGTGGAGACAGACGGAATTAAGGACGCTGAAAAGATCGGGCATTTCACACGACTGGTAAAGGAGATGAGGTAAATGGAAAGCGGAAGATTCGGCACATTCGGGGGCCGGTACATCCCCGAAACGCTGATGAGCGCCCTGTACGAGCTGGAGGAAGCCTACAATGATTGTGCCGACGACCCGGCATTTGGTGCGGAGCTTGAGAAACTGCTGAACGACTACGCCGGACGGCCGTCGCTACTGTATTACGCGGAAAACCTGACCCGCGAGGTCGGCGGCGCCAAAATCTACTTGAAGCGGGAGGACCTGAACCATACCGGCTCCCACAAGATCAACAACGTGCTGGGCCAGGCGCTCCTGGCCAAATACATGGGCAAGACCCGCGTCATCGCAGAGACCGGCGCGGGCCAGCACGGCGTGGCCGCGGCCACCGCCGCGGCGCTCCTTGGCCTTGAGTGCGAGGTGTTCATGGGAAAAGAGGACACCCGCCGGCAGGCGCTCAACGTCTACCGCATGCGCCTTTTGGGCGCGCAGGTGCATGAAGTCACCTCCGGCACCATGACATTGAAGGACGCGGTGAACGAGACCATGCGGGAATGGACGAAAAGGGTGTCGGACACCCATTACGTGCTGGGCTCGGTGATGGGGCCGCACCCGTTCCCCGTCATGGTGCGCGATTTCCAGAGCGTCATCGGAAAGGAAATCCGCCGGCAGATGAGAGAGGCCGAAGGCCGGCTGCCCGACGCTGTCGTGGCCTGCGTCGGCGGCGGCTCCAACGCCATGGGCGCCTTTTATCCGTTCATCGGCGATAAAGGGGTGAGCCTCATCGGCTGCGAGGGCGCCGGAAAGGGCATCAATACACAGCAGCACGCCGCCACCGTCGCCCGCGGCTCCGTGGGTGTGTTCCACGGCATGAAATCGCTCTTCTGCCAGGACGAGTTCGGGCAGATCGCGCCGGTATACTCCATATCGGCGGGGCTGGACTACCCGGGCATCGGGCCGGAGCACGCCCACCTGCACCGCAGCGGGCGCGCCCGGTACGTTCCCGTCACCGACGACGAGGCGGTGAGGGCATTCGAACATCTGTCCAGGACCGAAGGGATCATACCGGCCATCGAGTCGGCCCACGCGGTGGCCTACGCCGTGAAGCTGGCGGGTGAAATGGACAAAGGGCAGTGCATTGTGATATGCCTGTCGGGCCGCGGAGACAAGGACGTGGCGGCCATCGCCCGCTACAGAGGGGAGGAACTCCATGATTAAGATAAAGGAAGCGTTTAACGGCAAGAAGGCCTTTATCGCCTACCTGATGGCGGGGGACCCGGACCTTCAGACTTCGGCAGAGTATATCCTGGCGGCCCAGGAGGCCGGCGCCGATTTGATCGAGATCGGCATTCCCTTTTCCGATCCCATCGCTGAGGGGGAGGTCATACAGGCCGCCAGCGTGCGCGCCCTTGCCGCCGGCACCCGGCTGGACGGCATTTTCGACATGGTGGCCTCCATAAGGGACCGGATAAGGATTCCGCTGGCATTTATGACGTATTTAAACCCGGTGTTCGTTTACGGCTACGCCCGCTTCTTCGCCCGTTGCGCCGACATCGGCGTTTCCGGCGTCATCATTCCCGATATGCCCTTTGAGGAGCAGGGGGAGGCCAAGGAAATCGCGGAGAATTATGGCGTGGAGGTCGTTACCCTCATCGCGCCCACCTCCAAAGAGCGCACGGCCAAAATCGCGGCGGGCGCCCAGGGGTTTATCTATCTGGTGTCCTCCATGGGCGTCACCGGCGTGCGCGATACGATTTCCACCGACATCGAAGCCATGGTGGAGGATATAAAAAAGGCGACGAACATCCCCGTGGCCGTGGGCTTCGGCATCGCCACGCCAGAGCAGGCAAGGCAATATAGCGCCGTGGCCGACGGCGTCATCGTGGGCAGCGCCATCGTGCGCATCATCGGGGAGCACGGCCGGGAGGCTGCCGGGCCGCTGCAGGCGTATATGAAGACCATGCGGGAAGCCATCAGGTAGCACGAAAGCCGGAAAACAAAAATAAGAAGCGGTGAAACAATATGTTTCACCGCTTCGGTGTGCCGGAGAAAATCAGCCGATGGCCGTAAACGCCCGGTCCAGATCGCCGATGATGTCGTCGATGTGCTCGGTGCCCACCGACAGGCGGATGGTATTGGGCTTGATGCCCGAATCCAGAAGCTGGTCTCCGCTGAGCTGCGAATGGGTGGTGGAAGCCGGATGGATCACCAGCGACTTCACGTCCGCCACATTGGCCAGAAGCGAGAACAGCTCCAGTTGGTCGATAAAGGCCTTGGCCTTCTCCGCGTCTCCCTTGATCTCGAATGTGAAGATGGAGCCGCCGCCATTGGGGAAGTAGCGCTTGTACAGCTCATGGTCGCCATGGTCCTCCAGCGCCGGATGGTTCACCTTCTCCACCTGCGGATGATTGGCCAGATAATCCACCACCTTCAGCGCGTTTTCCACGTGCCGCTGCACCCGCAGCGACAGCGTCTCCAGCCCCTGCAGGAATAAAAAGGAGTGGAACGGGCTCAGCGCCGCGCCGGTGTCGCGCAAAAGCGTCGTGCGCAGCTTGATGATGTAGGCCAGGCTCCCCGCCACCTGCGTGAACACCGCGCCGTGATAGCTGGGGTTCGGCTGGGAAAGGCCCGGGAACCTGCTGGAATTCCAGTCAAATTTTCCGCTGTCGATCACCACGCCGCCGATGGAAGTGCCGTGCCCGCCGATGAACTTGGTAGCCGAATGCACGATGATGTCCGCCCCGTGCTCAATGGGACGAAGCAGGTATGGCGTGGCAAACGTATTGTCCACAATCAGCGGAATCCCGTGCGCATGCGCGATCTTTGCCACGGCCTCGATATCCACGATGGTGGAATTGGGGTTGCCCAGGCTCTCGATAAAAATCGCCTTGGTGTTGTGCTGCAGGGCCCGCTCAAAGTTCTGCGGATCGCTGCCGTCCACAAAGGTGGTCTCAATCCCCGATTCCGGGAAAGTATGGGCAAACAGATTGTACGTGCCGCCGTAGATGTATTTGTCCGATACGATGTGGTCGCCCGTCCTTGCAATGTTCTGGATGCTGTAGGCGGTGGCCGCCGCGCCCGATGCCAGTGCCAGCGCCGCTGCGCCCCCCTCCAGCGCCGCGATGCGCCGCTCGAATACGTCGTTGGTGGGGTTCATGATGCGGGTATAGATATTGCCCGGCTCGGAGAGGCTGAAGCGTCCCGCCGCCTGCGCCGCGTCCTTAAATACGTAGGAAGTGGTCTGGTAGATGGGCACCGCCCTTGCGTCGGTGGCCGAATCCGGCTGCTCCTGCCCCACGTGTACCTGCAGGGTTTCAAACTTGTAGTTCCTATGGTGGCTCATGGTAAAATCTCCTTTTCTATGGTCAATGCGCCATGGTCTCTGAATGCCAAGTCATGTGAATATTTTATTCCCGCGGCACATTCGTCCGCTCTGGATATTGCACCGGATGAGTTTGCCAAAGTACGGTTCCATAGCGTCTTCCTCCCCACAAATATATCCTGTTTTAAATTGGTATGCATCCCCGCTTCGCTTTCTTCGCCAAAACCATCAGAGCGGCAGGCGCATCCATATATCGGCCTGCGCCGCTTTTTGGCCGTTATTTCAAGATACCACGCAAGGCACATATTGTCCAGGCGAAAGCGGCCTGAGCGGACCTTGTTGAAGATGCGCGTCGGCCCGGAGCGCGCCGTTTTTCACAATATCTCCCCTGAGTCGGCGGTCAACCGGGTTACCGGGAACGCTTGCATTTTCATATAAAACACATATGCATAATATGTATTATAGGCCATTCTAGCACAGCTCCGTTGCGCTGTCAATGCTGCGGGGCGAAAAATACAGCTTTTTTTATGTGCTTTGACTCAGCGCCCGGAAAAGCCGCGGCGGGTCAAGGGGACGCGTGCCGCAGACCCGCCCTGAAAAGAAATTTTCGGTGAAGAACCGGCGCTAGACTGGCCGGCGTGTGCCCAGCGCGGGGCCGCTTCTCCTGCTTTAAAGGGCGCTCCGCGGTAGGCAGTTTCCCGCGCGCATGTTATAATGGAAGCAACGTGTTTCGAAAGGAAGGATTCATGAAAAGATACAGCCTGTTTTTTTGCGACATCGACGGCACGCTGCTGGACGACCACCACCGCATAGACGATGAAACGAAGGCAAAAATCAAAGCGGTAACCGATTCGGGTATCGGGTTTATCCTGGTTTCCTCGCGGGTGCCCGTCTCGGTGATCCCCATCGCCGACGCGCTGGGCATCCGTATGCCCATCATCTGCGCCGGCGGCGGGCTGATCCTGGACGAAGACCGCAGTATCCTCTTTGAGGCCGCCATCGAAAAATCCACCGCCATCGCCGTCAAGGCCCTCACCCAGAAAAACTGGCCGCAGGTATCCTGCCATATCTACAGCCGCCATCTTTGGATCGTGGACAGCCTCAGCGAGGAATCCACCCGCCTGGAAAAGATCATCACCGGCGCAGTAGCTACGGAAGGCGATCCGGACAAACTGCTTGAAGAAGGGGCGCCGGTGCATAAAATGCTGGTGCGCGGCGACACCGCTACGCTGGAGGAAATCTACGGCGTGATCAAAAAGACCTTCCCGCAGCTTCACCCTTCGTTCTCCCACAACCATTGCCTGGAATTCATGCACTCAAGCGCCAAAAAATCCCTGGGCATCGCCTTTTTATGCCGTAAATACGGCATCGATCCCGCCGATACCGCTTCGGTGGGCAACAACCACAACGATATCGATATGCTCAAATTCACCGGCCTTGGCGTGGCCATGGACAACGCCCCCGACGCGGTCAAAAAGATCGCCGGCCATACGACAAAGAGCAACAACGATCAGGGCGTGCTGGCGCTGCTCAATAAGCTGTACCCGGACATCTGACATCTAGCCTTCCTGCAAATGCCTCCGGCGGCAGCAGCCGCCCGTACAAATTCGCGGCGCCCGAGCGCCAAACGCATCCCCCTTTTCCATCTTTGAAAGGAGGCTTTTATGGAACCGGCTGTAAAGAGCATAAGCTATCCCTCCGCCACCGGCCTGGGCGATATTTACGCGGAGATATACGCGCCTGCGGAGCCGCCCTGGGCCCTGCTGCAAATTGCCCACGGCATGGCAGAACATATCGGCCGGTACGCGGACTTTGCCGGAGCCCTGGCCGCCTCCGGCGTGCTGGTGGCCATGAACGACCATATGGGCCACGGCAAGAGCATCCCGGAGGGCGGCCACAAGGGCTTCTTCGGCGATGCGGGCGGCGCGAAAAACGTCGTCGCCGACATGAAGGCGCTGCGGGACCGGGTGGCGGAGGCCTATCCGGGCGTGCCCTTTGCGCTGATGGGGCACAGCATGGGCTCTTTCTTTTCCCGGGCCTACGCGGCAAAATTTACAGAGGATATTGATGCGCTGATCCTCTCGGGCACGGCAGGGAAAAACCCGGTCATCGGCCTGGGGAAGCTCCTCGCCCGGCGGGAAAGGCGCAGGCATCCGAGGACCCCCAGCGCCCTGCTGCACCGCATGAGCTTCGGCGCCTACAACAGGGCCTTTGCTCCCAGCCGCACCGAAAACGACTGGCTGTCGGCCGATGAGGCGCAAGTGGACAAGTACGCGGCCGACCCGCTGTGCGGCTACGCATTCACCGCCGAGGCCATGCTGGACGTGTTCGATACCTTGAGCTCTATATCCGGCAGAAAGTGGGCGCAAAGTGTGCCGGATATCCCCGTTTACATCTTCTCGGGCGCAAAGGACCCGGTGGGCGCCGCCGGAAAGGGCGTGCGGCAGGTAGCCGCCTGGCTTTCGGATACCGGCCACCGGGTGCGCCTGAAGCTGTATCCCGAGGGCAGGCATGAAATGCTCAACGAAGTGAACCGCCCGGACGTTTACGCGGGCATCCTGGATTTTTTGAAGGAAGCCTTCCCGCAGCCGTAGTTCCCCGGCAATCCCCGAAGGACTTTTGGGCAGCGCGAAGAGGACCCGCAAATATTTGCGGGTCCTCTTCTTTGGGGTTGATCAAACACGGTTTCCATAGCCGTCGGGCAGGCTGTTTTAAAACCTTTCCTCCTTTAATCAGCCGCCATTGGGGGGACGTGGAAAACCGTGCTTCAGTCGGGTACAACGCTGCCGCTGCCGTCCATCTCGCCAAGCATTTTGATCATCAGGCGCACGCGCTCATTGGTTTCGCCTTCGGCTACCAAGAATGCCTGGATCAAATCCCACGCGTGCCAGGCGCCCACGCACTTCTCGCCGATGCACATCACCTGCACATGGTCGTGCTCCACGCTCTGGTGGGCGCACTGTATATCGTGGACAATGGACGCGCGGATGCCGGGAATCTTGTTGCAGGCAATGGACGCGCCCACGCCGGTGCCGCAGAACATGATCCCCCGCTCGGCCTCGCCCGAAAGGATCAGGGCGCAAAGTTTCTTTGCCGCGATGGGGAAATACAGGTCCTCCCCAGGCCCGCAGCCGATATCCACCACCTGGTGCCCCAAAGACTCGATCAGCGGGATCATCGCCGTTTTCAGGCTGTAACCCGCACGGTCGCCGCCAACTACGATTCTCATAGATGTCCTCCTTGCGCGCTGTTGAACAATAGCGCCTTCATTTTTAAAAATTGATCGGTGTATCGTCCATGGCGAACAGTTTGGTCATCAAAAGCCTCGCCCGGTCGTCCGTATGCGGTTCAGCCTGTAAAAACGCCTGTATCAAATCCCAAGCCAGCCATTCTCCGATGCATTTTTCGCCGATGGTCATCACCTGCACGTGATCGTGCTCCACACTCTGGTGCGCGCACTGCACATCATGCACGGTGCTGGCGCGGATGCCGGGAATCTTGTTGCAGGCAATGGTGGCGCCCACGCTGGTGCCGCAGAACATGATCCCCCGCTGGGCCTCGCCGTCCAGAATGCTCTGGCAGACCTGGCGCGCAAGATCAGGAAAATGCAGATCGTCGTCAGGATGAAACTGCCCGTGGTCGATGAGCTCATAGCCCGCTTCACACAGCTTTTCAGCCATAGCCACCTTCAGGTTGTAACCGGTTCTGTCACAGCCAATCGATACAATCATCTCATGTCCCTCCATTTCTTATCTTATCTTCCGCGCCCCACACTCTTGCCCAGATAGGCTTCCTGCACGCGCTCGTCCCCCGCCAGTTCCTCCGAACTGCCCGACAGGTAGATGCTGCCCCTCTCCAGGATGTAGGTACGGTCGGAGACTTTCAGCGCACGCCGGGCGTTCTGCTCCACCAGAAGCACCGGCGTGCCGCGCTGGTTGATCTCCAGGATCTTCTCAAATACTTCGTCGATAATCTTCGGCGCCAGCCCCATGGACGGTTCGTCCATCATCAGCAGCTTGGGGCGTCCCATCATGGCCCGGCCCAGCGCCAGCATCTGCTGCTCGCCGCCCGAAAGGCTCCAGGCAAGCTGCTTCCTGCGCTCCAGTAGCCGCGGGAAAATATCGTATACGTAGTCCAGCTCCTCGGTCAGATTACCTCTGGATAACTGAATGCCCCGCCAGACCACGGTCCCCACCGACAGATTCTGCTCCACCGTCAGGCCCGGAAACACGTGCCTGCCCTCGGGCACCTGCAGCACGCCGCGCCTGGCGATATTGTGCGGCTTCATCTTCGTCAGCTCCACACCGTTATACTCAATGGAGCCGCTGGTGGAAACATGCCCCGAAATGGCGTTGAGCGTGGTGGTCTTCCCGGCGCCGTTGGAACCGATCAGCGCCACGATCTCCTTGTCGCCCACCTCGATGTCAATGCCGTGAAGCGCCTCGATACTGCCGTAATTGGCCTTCAAGTTCTTAATCGTCAGCATCTTCGTCACCTCCAAGGTAGGCCTCGATCACCAGCGGATCGCTCTGTATCTGCGAAGGGGTGCCGCTTGCGATCTGCTGCCCGAAGTTCAGTACCGTGATGCGGTGGCAGACGCTCATGACAAGGTCCATGGAGTGCTCGATCAAAAGCACGGCCACATCGCGATCGACGGCCAGATTCATCAGGGCCACCACCCGGTCCATCTCCCTGGCGTTCAGTCCCGCCGCCGGTTCGTCCAGAAGCAGTACGTCCGGCTCCGCCAAGAGCGCCCGGACAATTTCCAATAGCTTCTGCTGTCCGTAGGACAGCTTCTCAATGGAGTCGTCCAGATTCACGTGCTCCAGCTGCGCCGTGAGCATCAGCTCCTGCAAAAGCTCCGTGCGTCCCGAAGATCCGGTGATGCCCCGGCGCGCGGCCAGGTCCGATCCCACGATCAGGTTGGTCCGGATGTCGCAGCCTGCCAACAGCCTCGGGTGCTGGAAAGTGCGCAGTATGCCCCGCTTGGCGATCTTGTGCGTGGGCCGGTTGGTAATGTTGCGCCCCATCATCCGGATGGTGCCGCTGTCGGTGCGGTAAATGCCGCAGACCAGGTTCAAAAGCGTCGTCTTGCCCGATCCGTTGGGCCCGATCAGCCCGAAAATTTCACCGCGGAAAAGATCGAAAGTAATGTCCTTGCCCGCCACGACGCCGCCGAAATTCTTGCAGACCTTATTCAGCGTCAGCACCGGCTGCCTTGTTTCGGCCAAGCCGCTGGCTAAGTTTTCCATACAGAGCCCTCCCTCCTCCAAGAAGTCCTTCCGGCTGGAAGATCATCAGGATCATAATGCCGACGCCGAAAATCAGCAGCATGTAGTTCTGCAGCGAGCGCACCATCTCCTGCAGCAGCGTCAGGCTGACGCCGCCGATCACCGCGCCCACAGGCGAAGCCGTGCCGCCCAGCATGATCATCACAAGATAACGCGTGGACTGTTCATAAGTAAACGACGTGTAGCTCAGATAACCGAACAAGAACGCGTATAAGCTCCCCGCCAGGCCGCAGAGCGCCCCGGCAATGCTAAAGGAGATGCTCTTGGTCAAAAGGCTGTTGATGCCCATGCAGTTGGCGGCGATCTCATTGTCGCGAATGGCCATGAAAGAGCGGCCAAGCGCCGTGCGCGTCAGAAACTTCACCAGGAAATAGCTCAGGACGCAAAAGGCGAAAATCAGATAAAAGTTCATGCGCTCGGTGGCAAACTCGATGCCGAAGATGGAAAAGCTCCGGATCCCCTCAAAGCCCATGGAGCCCCCCGTCACCGGCGTCCAGTTCTTGAACAGCTCGTTGAAGATCACCATCAGGCCGATGGTGGAGAACGTAAAGTAAAACTGCCTGAGCCTGAAAAACGCAAAGCCCAGCAGAAACGCCACCAGCGCCGTGCCGGCGATGGCAATGGCCATACCTAAAATGGGGGCCAGCCCCAGCCGGACGGTCATATTGGCGCAGATGTACGCGCCGCAGCCCAGAAACCCCGCCTGCGCAAAGGAGTTCTGCCCGCACATGCCCAAAAGCACATACACCGACAGCACGCACAGCACGGTGATCATAGCGAAGTTGGTGGCCCGCAGTATGTAGTGGCTGGCCACACTCGGGATCATCAATACCAGAACCAGCATCACCAAGAGAACAACCGATAAGACGACGTTCCTGACCGTAAAGAGTTTCTTTGATAAATTCATATGCGCCACCTACGCTTTCTCTTGGATCTTCCCGCCGAAGATGCCTTGCGGCCGGAACATCAGGAAGAAAACCAGTACGATGTAAATCAGCGCCAATTGATAGGTGGTGGAGATGTAGACGCCTCCGAAAACCTCCACCAGACCCACGATGATGCCGCCTAAGATCGCGCCGGGTACGGAGCCGAAGCCCCCGATGACAATGGCCGCAAAGGCCTTTACGCCGGCGGTGCCGCCCACGCCGATGGATACCTGGTACTGCGGCGTCAGAAGCGCGCCGCAAATGCCGGCAAGCGCGATGGCGATCATAAACGTCAGCGAAATGGAAACGAATACCGGAATGCCCATCAGCGACGCCGTGTACTGGTCCTGCGCCGTGGCCTGCATGATGTTTCCCACGTACGTCTTTTCAAGCAGCAGATACACCAGTATCATCAGTACGATGGCAACGACAATGATCGCCAGATATTGGCCTGAAATAAATGCGCCGAATATCTCGACGGGTTTTTCGATAATTTTAGGGGCCAAAAGGGGATAGGGTCTCCAGATGAGCCTGGCAATTTCCTTGAGCGCAATGGACGCGCCCATGAAACTGACGATAATGGCCCTTGTCTGGGCATTTCGCAGCGGCCAGTAACTGGCCCACTGGAACACGATACCCATAATTCCCAGTATGACGGCCGTCAGCGGCAGGCCCAGCCATATGGGCAGGCCCAGCGTGACGCACATGGTGTAGTAGATGTAACCGCCCATCATCAGGAAATCACCCTGGGCAAAGTTCATCACGCCCACCGCGCGGTAAATCAGCACCATGCCCATGGCCACCATGCCGTATACGAATCCAAGCGCCACGCCCGATAAAGACAGCTGGAACGCCAATTGGAGCCACTGCAGGAACGCCTGCCAAAATGCTTGTAAGTCCATTGTATTACTCCTTTACGGAATCGGAGGCGAGGCGCCGTGGCGCCTCGCCTTCCGCACCCGGGCACTTGAGTTAAAACTCCACTGTCACTACGTCAAGAAGCTCGGTGTCCTCGCCGTCGTTGCGAAGGATCAGGCTGGAGGTGCCGCTGCAGCCGTCGTTGCGGACCTTGTATATGGTGACGGCGCCTTCATAATCCTTGATCGTCAGGAAGGCGTCCCGTACCTCGGTACGGTCGGTGGAGCCCGCGCGGGTGATGGCCTCGCAGATCATATACACATGATCGTACGCCAGCGCGCCGGCCGCATCCTGGGCCACACCATATCTCTCAAGATATTTCTCGGCAAGTGCTCTGCCCTTCTCAAACGGGGTGTCCGGTACGTAGTGAGTCGCCGAATAAATGCCCGAGGATACGTCGTATCCAGCCGTCTCACGCATCTGTGTGGAAGAAAATCCGTTGGAGCCCATAATCTCGGCGGTCAGACCCATCTCGCGGTACTGTACCGTCAAAAGGGCGATCTCCGGATTGACGCCGGCCGCGTAGACCGCCTGCACGTCAGCCTGCCTGATCCTTGTCAGCTGCGCGGTGAAGTCCTGCGTGCCTCCGGTGTAGGTGACCCATTCCTCAGGCTCGATGCCGTAGCTCTTCAGTGCGGCAACCGCCGTCTCGGCCTGGCCGGAAGAAGCGGTCTCGGTGTCGTTGATCACCGCCCACTTGGTCAGTCCAAGATTATCCACCATGTACTGCACCGATGCGGTGACCTGTATTTCGTCCGATACGCGAAGCTGATAGTGCCAGGGATTGCCCAGCTGTCCCAGCCTCGTGTTGGAGCCCTGGGCGGTGGTCAGGATTTCGGCCTTTCTGACGTCGGCGTCATAGGCCAGGCTCAGCGTAGAGTAGTTCGAACCGATGATTGCCACGATGTCGTCCTGGGAGGCCAAACGGTTGTAAGCGTTGACCGCGCCGGCGTCCGTGCCCAGATCGTCCTCGATCACCACTTCCACCGGACGGCCGAGTATGCCGCCTGCATCATTGATCTCTTCAAGCGCGATTTCAATAGAGTTCTTGGCAAATTCGCCCTGCAGCGCGCGGTCACCGGTCATCGCCGCCAGCATGCCGATTTTGATGGGTTCCGCCGGAGCGCCGCCACCATCGGGCGAAGTCACCGGAGCGCCGGGACTTTGTGGGGGTGGGGATGGATCCGCTCCGCCATTGCCGCAGCCCGCTATCGCCAGGACCAAGGCAACCGCAAGCAGAATGGTCAGTGCCCTTTTCATGTGCGTTTCCTCCTTTTGCTCTTTCATTTTATTAATGAAAATGCCCGCCCCCGAAAGATGTCCCGCCAAAATTTAAATTCGGTTCCGCATCGTGGCCTGCCTCCCGGGCAGGACTCCCTTCAGGGCGTTCTTTCCTTTAAAAAGCCGGTCCGCGCCATCTGTCCGGCGCTTGAAGTCCGTCGGTCAAAAATCGTTCGAGAAATAAGCTATCTATGGTCGGCAAGGATGCGAAATCTTCGCCGCATTTTGTGTAAACGTTATCAGTGCCTTGAGTATAAACGCAAAAAATCGGCTTGTCAATGCAAAATTGAAAGAAAATACCGTGTTTTTATCGTCATTTTTTTCACAATTAGCTCCTTCGCCGCCACTATATCCATATTTTGGTTTGTAAACGTTTTAATTTTTTCTGGTTTTTTTAATCGAAATATATTGATTTTTTCCTCGCCAGAAGGTAGACTTGGCTTAAATGACAATAATACCCCCAGCATAACGCTCCGTTAAAACTGCAACGTAAAGGCGGGTACAACTTGAAAAACAACGTCACCATCAAGGATATTGCCAGGGAAGCAGGCGTCTCCATCGCTTCGGTGTCCCGCGTCATCAACCGCTCGGGCGCCATCAGCGGCCACATGGAAAAACGGGTGCTGGACGCCATCGATAAATTGGGCTATTACCCCAATCTGGTCGCCCGCGGCCTGAAAACCTCCGCCACCCGCACGGTGGCGCTTTTGGTCAGCAATTCATCCTCGGACTTCTATACGGAGTTTTTCTACGGCTTTGAAGCCACCCTGCATAAAATGAACTATTCGGTGCTTTTATGCAATACCCAGAGCGATCCGGAAAAAGAATACGAATACCTGCAACTGATGCTGGAGAAAAAAGTGGACGGCTTTGTCATCAACAGCACCGGCTACTACAACGATATGATCGTGGGCATCAGCCGGCATACCCCCGTGGCCCTGGTGAGCCGCAATATCTGCGACGCGGGCTTTATCGGCGACTTTCTGGAAACCGAAAACGAAGGGCCCATGAGCGAACTGACCGGTATGCTCATCGAGGCGGGCCACAGAAAGATCGGCTTTGTCAGCGGGCCGCTTCACCTCTCCAGCGCCAAGGAGCGCTTCGACGCCTTCCAGCGGACCATGGTCCAGATCGGTATCAAAGTGGACCCGGAAACCTACCCGTATTTCTATCAGGGCCATTTCACCATGTCCGGCGGTAGGGAAGTCGCCCGGAAAATCCTCGCCTCGGAGGATAGGCCCACGGCGCTGATGGCCACCAACGGCGATATGGTCATCGGCCTGCTCAGCGTGTTCAAGGACGCCGGACTGCGCGTGCCTGAGGACATCTCCATCGCCACCATCAACAATATCAGCAACCATAACCTGCTCTACGTGGACATTACCCTGGCCAAACCGGCGCCGTTTCAAATGGGTAAACGGGCCGCCGAAATGCTGGTGGACCGCATCACCGCCACGCAGCCGCTGCCCAACCGGGAAGTGCGCTTCCCCTATAAGCTGCATGTGGGCAACAGTATCAAGGACATCCGTGAACGGGACGAACTGAGGGTATTGAAATAGTTTGTCATCCAAGGCAAAGGGGGGCGTTCTTAAAAAGAACGCCCCCCCCTTTCCTTTGGCCGATTTTAGCGAAGTCGGAGAAAAATGCGTAAAAAATGGGTTTTGCAGGCAGAATCCTTCCGGAACCACCGCGCAAGCCGCGGCCCTTTTACGCATCATTCGCAAAAGCGATGCGGATTGGCTGGCGGCGGAAAGGATAGGCTTAAAAAACGCCTTTGCCTCCGGTAAGAGCCGCCTACAGCCTGCCCATCAGCGCCTCCACCACGTCGTACATGTCGCCCACCATGGGCGTGTGGGCGATGGAGAAGATCGGCGCATCCGCATCGGTGTTGACGGCGCAGATGTGGGAGGCGCCGCTCATGCCCGCCATAAACTGTATGGAGCCCGCGACCCCCAGGGTGATGATCAGCCTTGGACGCACCGATTTTCCCGACAGCCCGATCTGCCGCCCGATAGGCATGAACCCCTTCTCCACCAGGGAGCGGGAACAGGCCAATTGTGCTGCGATCTTATCGGCAAACGCCTGGAACAGCGGGATATCCCCCCTTTTGCGCAGGCCGTTTCCGATGGCCACGATGACGTCGGCCAGGGCCAGGTCCTTCGAGCGGATACATTGGGACTCCAACTGCTCGATGGGGCTTTCAAGCGCCTCTTCTGGCAGCGTCCTTGGCGCGATCTTCGGCATGGCGTTACCCTCTGCCCGGGCGGGGGCCATCACCTTGTAGCGGACCGTGGCCATCTGCGGCCGGGCGTTTTCGGTGACGATTTTCGCCATGATGTTGCCGCCGAAGGCCGGGCGGATCTGCACCAGGCGGCCGCTCTCCATCTCAAGGGCGGTGCAGTCGGCGGTCAGCCCCGTATGAAAGCGCACCGCCACGTGGGGCGCCAGCACCCTGGCCTCCAGCGTGGCCCCGAACAGCACGCTGGAGGGCCGCGCCTCCCCGATGCAATCGGCCAGTACGTTTGCGTAAACATCCGGCCGGAAAATCTCCAGGCGGGGATCCTCGTAAACGTATACGGTATCCACCCCCAGGCCCCGCAGGCCGTCCAATAATCCGGTGATATTTCCGCCCGCGATGACGGCGTACACACTTTGATCGCACTGTTCGGCCAGCTCTTTCGCCTTTGCGATCATCTCAAAGCCCACCGGGTGGATGGCTCCATCCTGCACCTGCAGAAACACCAGAATGCCCTGCCAGTCTTCCCGGCCCGTAAACGTTTTCACATCCTCCTGCAGCGCGATGGCGGAAAAGGGGCAAACCTCTACGCAGGCGCCGCAAAGCTGACAGTTTTCATCGGCGCAGGCCAGGCCTTCACGGACCTGCAGCGCCGAAAACGGACAGGCGGAGGCGCAGGCGCCGCAGCCGGTGCAGCGGTCGGGACAAATCGTAAGCCGTGCCATCAGCGCTCCTCCCCTATGACTTTTTCGTCGATGAGAAGCGTGTGGAGCCTTTGGGCCAGCTCCTGTGCGCTGCCATGGATGGGCGGCACCGACGGCGTGCGCTCGGGGAAGAATAACTGCCGCACCCGGGTGGGCGAGCCCTCCAGGCCGCAGCGTGACGCGTCGCAGTCCTTTAAATCCGAAAGCGTCAGCACCGGCACAGGCGTCCGCCTGGCCATCAGCTTCTGCCGCGCCGTGGGCAGCCGCGGCGGGTAGATGTCCCTGTCCACCGCGATGACGCAGGGCACGGGCACCCGGGAGGTGGCGGTGCCGTCGGTGACGGCGTGGCATACGGTGAGGGCTTCAGGCTCTGCCTTTGCCACCGCATTCACCCAGCCGATAAACGGCCAGCGAAGATGCGCCGCCAGCGCAGGGCCCACCTGCGCCGTATCGCCGTCGGTGGTCTGGCGGCCGCAGATGACCAGGTCAAAGCCCCCCAGCGTCCCCACCGCCCGGGACAGGACGTAGGCGGTGGCGTAGACGTCGGAGCCGGCAAAGGCCGGATCGCACAGTAAGTAGCCCCCGTCCGCGCCCACCGACAGGGCCTCCTCTATGACGGCTTTGGCCGCCGCGGGCCCCATGGACAGCGCCGTGACGCTGCCGCCCAGCTTTTCGCGCAGGCGCAGCGCCGTCTCCACGGCGTAGCGGTCGTAGGGGTTCAAAACCGCCCGGGCATTTGCCCGAAGCAGCACGCCGGTCTCCATATCCATGTCCACCTGCCCGGAGGCGGGGGTCTGTTTGATGCATACGGCTATTTTCAATTCTTTTCCTCCAGCATGTTGCCGGGATTGAGCATCCCGCCGGGGTCGAAATGCGCCTTGATGCGCGCAAGCGCCCACAGCGTCTCCCGCGGGGTATACAGGGCAAAGAGTTCCCTTTTGAGCTTGCCCACGCCGTTTTCCGCCGCGACGCGGCCGCCCATACCGGCGGCGGCTTGCGCCCAGGAAAGGATCAGCGCTCTGCCCGCGTCGTACTGCGCCTGGTCCTGCGGCATCAGGTTCACGTGCAGGTGCCCGCCGGCCATGTGGCCGAACACGGCGCCGGAGATGCCACAGGCGGTAAGGCCTTCTTTATAAAGCGCCCGCATCTCCTCCAGCCGACCGGGGGGCACCGCCATATCGGCGGCCAGCTTGGTGACGCCGGGATGCTCCCTTTTCGCCTCATCGATGCGGGTATTGATGCTCTCGGGCACCGCGTGGCGCAGGATGCGGAACTTCTCCATCTCGTCGTAGCCGGAGGCGGCCCAGGTGTCGTTCTCGTCGCCGCCGGCGGCGCAGAAATTATCCAGCAGCGCAAAGAGCGCCTCCTCGGCGGCCTCCTCCTCATCCGCCGCCAATTCCACGTACACCGCCGCCTGCATGGATTCGTCCATGGGCGGGATCTGCTCCAAACGGGTGGACTGCTTTTTAAAATTCTCCACCATGGCCAGCGACGTGCGGTCGAAAAACTCCACGGCGCAGACCTGCGCCGGAAGGTCCATCTCCACAGCGCCCCGGCCGAAGTCCACGGCGGCCTCTTCCTCCTGAAAGAAGAATAATACGCCCCACTGCTGCGCTGGGCGGGGTATGAGCCGCAGCTTCAGCGCCGAAACCACGCCCAGCATCCCCTCGCTGCCTGCGAAGATGTCCAGAAGGTCATCGCCCTTGCCCGGCGCGAAGGCGGCGGGATGCTCTACCGGCGGCACCGGCAGAAAACCTCCTTCCGGCAGCGGGCAGCCCTCGTCTGTAAACGTATACTGCCCCCGGGCCAATGGCCACTTGCCGCCGCCGGGCAAAAGCACGCCCACCGCCGCCACCCATCCGGCGGTGTCCCCGTAGGCCAGCTGCGCGATGCCCCGGGCGTTGGCGGCAAACATGCCGCCGATGCAGGCGCTGCCCTCGGTGGGGTCCGGCGGGAAGAACAGCTCCCCGGCGCCGGAGAGTTCCGGCAAGAGCGCCTTGGAGGCCTCGTCCCAGCCTCCGGTGTCAAAGCGCATGCCCCTAAGCGCCTCGGTGACCTGCGACAAGAGCACCCCCGGCTCCAAGCACAGAAGATAGCCTTTGTCGTCCCGCTCAAGGCCGGTGATGCGGTTCATGCGGCTCAGGTTCAAAATGGTGCCGCCCCGCGGCACGGCGGCGCCGGTGATCCCGGTACGGGAGCCCTGCACCGTCAGCGGGCCGCCGCCCTTGCGGGCGTTCTCCAGCGCGCGCAGGATGTCTCCTTCGCTCTGGGCAAAAACGATCCCGTCCGCCGTCCCCGACAGCCGGCTTTCGTCCTTCAGATACTCCACGTAGCGTTCATCAAGCATGGCCCGACTCCTTTAAACATTCCAGCAGCGTCTTTGCTATGGTTTTCAGATCCCCCGCCACGCCCACGTCGCAGGCGGAAAAGATGGGCGCCTTCTCGTCCTTGTTCACCGCGATGATCAGCTTTGCCCCGCGGATGCCCGTCAGAAACGGCGCCGCCCCGGAGGCCCCGAACACCAGCGCCACCTCCGGACGCGTCACGGTGCCGGAGACCCCCACCACCCGGTCGTGGGGGGCAAGCCCATCGGCCGAAACCGGGCGGGTTACCCCCAACTGTGCGTCCAGCGCCTGCGCCAGCACGTCAAGGAGGGCCAGGCCCTCACGCCCCGCCCCGCGCCCGCCGACCACCAGGCGCGGCGTATTGTCCAGCCGCAGGGCCTGCCGCTGCATGTCAACCTTGACCGCTGCATCCTGCCGCACGCGACAGGGAATCTGCGTTATCCGCGGGCGGCCCGTCTCCTGCGAGGGGGCGAACGCGCCGGAGGCCACGGACAGCGCGCACGGGAAGCGCGTTATGTCAAAGGCGGCGTAGAGATTCTGGCTGTAGGCGCCGCGGATGACCTCCAGCGCGGCTTGGGTTTTCGTCAATCGGCGTACGTCGGTGAGCACCGGGGCGTCCAGCGCGCAGCCTGCGCGCACGCAAAGCTCGGTGCCGATAAGATTGCCGGGGAAAAGGTACGCATCCCCCCTGGGCAGATGCTCCAGCAGGATGCGGACCATGGCCTCGGAGGATACGGTATCGCCAAAACCGCCGGTCAGGCGCGTGATTTCCGCGCAGGGCAGCGTTTCCAGCCCGGTCTCTTCATACGCCTGGCTTTGGCCCAGCAGCACAAGGTGCGCCGGCCCCAAATCCGCCCAGGCCGAAAGAAGAGCGCGCGCGTGTTCCAGCGCCTCCGCCTGCCAGCCCGGTACGATCAGCACCGCCCTCATAAGAGCACCTCCCGCAGCACCGCGTCAAATAGATGGCGCGCCTTCTGGGCATCGTCCTGTCCTTCTATCATGCGGCAGGCACGGCCGGTTTCCGGACGGATGAGGCCCTTGAACAGGACGCCCTCCTGCTCGGCCGGCGGGCTCCCGAAATCTTCCGGCGTAAGCTCGGTGCACCGTTTGGCCTTGGCCGCCATCTTCTCGCGCAGCGTGGACAAGCGCAGATACGCCCGCGTAGCGTTGCCCATGGCCACGACAGCGGGCCCGGTGAGCCGCCGCTCCCGTGCGCCGCCGTCGATCTGGCTTCGGGCCACCGTGGCGTTACCCTCCAGCTCCACGTCCGTCACCTGCGTGACGCAGGGCAGATCAAGCATCCACGAGAGGATCAGCGGCGTCTGGCGGTTGTCCCCCACGCCGCACTGGCTGCCCGCGAAAATCAGGTCGAAGCTCCCCTCCCGCCGGACATACTCGGCGATGAGGCGCGCCGGATACAAGGGATTGAACCGGAAGTCCTCCGGGGAGCGGATCACCGCCACCTCGTCGAATTTCAGGGCATACAGATGACTTGTGAAAGTGGAGATATCCTCGTTTCCGCAGACGGTCAGCGCCGTCAGGCGCACGCTTTGCCCCCTTCCCCGCGCGGCGTCGGCCACATGTAGCGCCGTCTCCAGCGCCGCCTCGTCAAAGACATTGACCATCTTTTTGATAAAACTGAAGTCCGGGTCAAAGGCGTCCGCCTCCCGCCACTCCCTCTGCGACACGGCGTCCAGGTCCCGGACAATTTTAAAAAGAACCAACAGGCGCATAGCTTACTCCTTATCGGCGTGATGATAGGGCGACTGCGACAAAAGCGGCCGCACCGCCCCCTGCGGCAGCAGCCGGTCGATGGTAAAGCGGCGGGTTTGCCGCCAGTTTTCAAGCGTGGTCTCAAACGAAAAGCCCATCCCGTTGGGGCAGTAGAGCGCTTCGCCGGACAGCGGCGGACAACTCCGATAGCGGCACAGAAGCGACAAAACCATGCTGTGGGTGATGACGCCTACGTGCCGAAGCCTCAGCTCCGCCGCGTCCGAGAGGATCTCGTCCAGGGCCGCGACGGCCCGCTCCAGGCACTCCCCCATGCTCTCGCCGCCGGGAAAGCGAAAGTCAAGCGCTTGATTGTCGAAGGCGCCGATGTCCGGCACCTGGCGGACCTCCGCCGCCAATTTTCCCTCCGCGTCGCCAAAGAAGAGCTCCTTTAGGTTCTCCACCGTCGCCAGTTTGGACGGACGGACGGCCACGGCCGCGCATCGGCTGCGGCACGCGATTTTACTTTTTCCGCCCGCATCCCGGGCAGATACCATATCGCCGTCCTCTCCCATGCCGGGAAACAGAATCCGCGCCGTCTGCCGGCACCGGATGGTGGGGCTGATGTAGAGCTTCTCCACCGGCTCGTAGGGCGTTTTCTCCACCAGCTCATAAAGCTGCGCCCTTCCCTCTTCGGCCAGAGGAAACTCCAGCCGCCCGCCGAAGCGCCCCTGCAGATTGTTGGTGGTGACGCCGTGGCGGATCATGTCTACGCGTATATTGCCCAACGAAAGCCTCCTTTAATAAAACCGGACTTTGGACGGGTCCTCCATGACGCTCCTTTGTATCTGCGCCATCACCGAGGGCACAAAAAGCTGCGCCAGAAGCTGCTCGATGCAGTAATTGTTCCTGTTCACCAGCATCACCGGCACGTTGCTGCCGGGCTGCTCGCCGATATCCACCACCGAGATGTCGTCCGCATCCTCCGCCCAGAGCTCCTTTCGGAAAACCAGCGCGTCGGCACTGCCGGAAAGAAATTTCTCCTGCTGGCCCACGTACGGCTCCACCACCATCTCAATCTTCCTGCCTTGGATAAGCCGCCGGGTCAGATAGGTCTGATCGTAGCAGTACGGATCGTACAGCACCCGCATGCCGTCCTGAAGCTGCGTCTGCCCTCTGCCGCGTATCAAAAGATAGTACGGCGAAGTGGCGTAAATGCACGGCGCCAGATTCATCGCCACCATCAGCTCGGGGTGCTTTTCCACGAAATAGGCGGCGGAAAGCGCCGACATAATGGAGAAATCGTAAAGCTGGTTGCGCAGCATCTCCATCCGGCGCTTGGCGCCGGTGACAAACGCGAAGGAAAACGGCACCGGCGAATCCCCCATCACCGTGCATACCGCCGTGGCCATGGCCTGATGCGGAATGATCAGCGGCACCGGCATGGTGCCGGTGATCACGTTCCAGAGCGTGTATTCATAGAGCTTCTTCGGATCCTTCTCCGAAAGATACGTCCCCTTCATGCCCCGGGCCCGCAGCTTGATGCAGCCGCCCGACTGCAATAGCGCCAGCGCATCCTGGATCACTCCCCGCGATACGTCGAACTTTTCGCAGTAAGCCACGATGGTATTGATCCGCGCGGGTACCGGCAGGCTGTAAAATTCCCTGGCCAGATACGTGGTGATTAAATTCAGTTTTTTGTATGCGCCAAAATTCATCGTTTACAGCCTCCCCGCAGATTTTTCCCGCATCATGATAAATTTCGTAGTTTTTCCGAGTAATTTTCACTGCGATATTGACAGCACATATGAAGTGGCTTAAGATTATAACAGATTATTCCGATGGCTTCCATATGACAATAATATAGCAGATAAAACGTACATATGGCAAGTATTTGCCATATAGGGCTTCTCTGCAAAAGCGCCAAAAACCAAAAAACCTGCGCCGGAAAATGAGTGAGTGTCGTTATTTTTTTGGATTGAAATATACGAAAAATAATATATTTGTGCACTTTGCATTCCTCTGACCGAAATGAACCCGGGAGGCAAATAAAGTGGAAAAAAACTACATCCTCGTCGTCGACGAGGGCACCACGGGACTTCGCGCCATCGTATTCGACCGCGACCTGAAAGCCGTAGGCCAATGCTACCAGAAAGTGGACTCCTTCTACCCCGCCCCCGACGAGGTGGAACAGGACGCACAGACCATCTGGGAAAAAACCCTCTACGCCATCCGCACGGCCGTTGACGAGGCCGGAATCGATCCGCGGGAAATCGCCGGATGCGGCATCACCACCCAGCGGAGCACCTCCGGATTCTGGAACAAGCAGACCGGCGAATTCTACGAAAAAATGGTGGTCTGGCAGGATACCAGGGGCTTTCGCTACCGCAACCTGTTTTTGTCCAATCCCCAGTTTATCCGCGAGCATCCCAACGCGGCGGCCAAAATGAACGTTTTGGGCGGCCATAGGATCACCGTGACCCGGGGCGTGCTGGAGCAATACCCCAGCCTGAAGGAAAAGGTCTTTCTGCCCACCACCGCGTGGGGCTTTATGGACTCGTGGCTGATCTACAAGCTCACCGGCGGCAAAGTGCACGCCACCGGCAGGAGCTTTGCCGGCACCTGCCTTTACCAAAGCATCTACGACGAGCATATCCATGACTGGAATCAGGATATTCTGCCATGGATGGGCCTTAGAAGAGGCATTATGCCGGAAATCCGCGGGGATAATGCCGGCTTCGGCGTCATGGACGCCTCCATACTCGGCGTGGAGATCCCTATCATCTCCAGTGTGGCCGACCAGCAGGCGGCGCTGTTCTCCGAAGGCTGCCTGGAGGCCGGCATGGCCAAGTGCACCATGGGCACCGGTACCTTCGTGGACCTGAACGTGGGCGAAAAGTGCGTCTATTCCGACGAGCTCAACCCCATGGTGGCGTGGGATCTGGGCGATAAATTCAACTACCTGCTGGAAGGGTCCTCCCCCACCGCCGGCGCCTGTCTGGAATGGGCGAAAAACCAATTGTGCCTGTTCGACGCTTTCTCGCAGGCCGACGAAATGGCCGCCCTGGTGAGCGACAACGGCGGCATCTACTTCGTGCCCGCCATCAACGGTATGGACTCGGTGCCCTTCCTCAACGCCACGGGCCGCGCCTCCTTCATGGGCGTCTCGGCCGGCGCCACAAAGCCGCACTTCGTCCGCTCGATTATGGAGGGCATCGCATTTGCCGCCGGGCATATCTTCGAGGCGCTGACCGAACAGACCGGCAATAAAATGAAGCTGATCACCGTGGACGGCGGCGTGACCAAGAGCGAACTGATCCTGCAGACGCTGGCGGATATCACCGGCTCGGTGGTGTCGCGCCCCAAACTGGTGGAGGCCTCCGGGCTGGGGGCGGCGGAGATGGCCGCGCTGCGCCTGGGCTGGATCACGTTCTCGGATGTACCCAAATTTTTGGAAAAAGATAAGGAATTTGTTCCGTGCGGCGACCGCAGCGGCGTCATAGCGCAGTACCAGATGTGGTGCAAGGCGGTGGAGCGGTCCAAAAACTGGCTGTAGCAAACATGAAAGGAGCAAGTATGCTGGAAAAAATTCGGGCGCTTTTAAAAGAGCGCTTTCCCGATTTTGACCTGACGGCTGCGGAGGATGACCTGGGCCGCGGCATCGTCACGGTGGCCGGACAGGTGGATACCTGGCAGTCCGTGGTGAACGTGGGCCACGCGGTAGCCAAAATTGAGGGCGTGCACAACGTGGTCAGCGACATGACGGTAAAGGACCTCGAAATCCCCAAAAAGGACTACGCTCCCATCGCCAAACGCGGCCGGGAGATCGGGGTCATCGACGAGGCGGACGTGGTGATTATCGGACTGGGTATCGTGGGCTGCGCCACGGCGCGCACGCTGGCCAAACACAACCTTAGAATCATCGCCGTGGAGATGTCCGACGATGTGGCCACAGGCGCCACCAAGGCCAATAACGGCGGCGTGCACCACGCCGGCGCCGTCAAGCCCGGCACCCTCAAGGCCAAACTGAGCGTACGGGGAAACCGGATGTACGACCAGTGGGCCCGGGAGCTGAACTTCGACTGGATCAGGCCCGGCGCGCTGAATATGGCTGAATCCGTCGAGGATATGGACGGCATCTATGAGCGCTTTAAGGTGTCGGTGGAAAACGGCGACTGGCGGCCGGCGTTCCTTGACGGGCCACAGACGCTGGAAATCGAGCCGCGCCTGAAAGACCACGGGCAAAATCCCGTGGCGGCGGTATACCTGCCCTCCCAGGGGAAAGTGCATCCCTTCGAGGCGTCGGTGGCCATGATCGAAAACGCCGTGGACAACGGCGTCAAAGTCTACTTCAACGCCGCCGTGGGCGAGATCATCGTGGAGGATGGCCGCATCACCGGCGTGGTGACGGAGCGGGGCATCATCAAGACGTCCTACGTGATCAACTGCGCCGGCGTCTATTCCGACGAGATCGCCGAAATGGCCGGCGACCGGTTCTTCACCATCCACCCCAGGCGCGGCACGCTGGTGATCATCGACAAGCACAAAAAGCCCATGTACGACCATTTGGGCAGCTTTCACGTAAGGAACCCAAAATTTAAGAGAAACGTGGAGTCCAAGGGCGGCGGCATGGATTTTACGCCCTCCTACAATATTCTTTTAGGCCCCTCGGCCATGGAAATGCCGGACAAGGAGGACACCGAAACCACCCGCGCGGACCTGGACTACGCCATGAGCCGCAACCAGAACCCGGAAGTCTCCGAGGCGGACATCATCCGCATCTTCGCCGGCACGCGGCCCGCCGACTTCAAGGAGGATTACGTGGTGGAGGCCTCCCCCGTCACCCGCGGCCTGATCACTGCCGGGGCCGTGCAGTCCCCGGGCATCGGTTCGGCGCCCGCCGTGGCCGAAATGGTGGAGGACCTGCTCAAAGCGGACCTTGAAAAAGAGGGCAAAACCCTCATCCCCAACCCCGGCTACAACCCGTACCGGGAAAAGCGGGTGAGGTTCCACGAGCTGTCCCGGGAGGAGCAGGATGAGTTGATAAAGAAAAACCCGGCCTACGGAAACGTGGTCTGCCGGTGCGAGACCATCACCGAGGGCGAGATCGTGGAGGCCATCAGCTCCAGCGTGGTGCCCACCAGCATCGACGCCATCAAGCGGCGCGTCAGGGCCGGCATGGGACGCTGCCAGGGCGGCTTCTGCCAACCGAGAGTGCTGGCGATACTGGCCCGGGAACTGGGCCAGGACTGGGTAGATATCAATCTGGATGGCCGCGGCACTCAGGTGGTCAAGGCCCGCAACCGGGAAGGGGGGCAGTCATGAACGAAATTTCAGTGGATATCGCCGTTATCGGCGGAGGCCCGGCGGGCCTCGCCGCGGCGCTGGAAGCCAAAAAGCAGGGCGCAAAAAGCGTGATGATCCTGGAGCGGGATTTTGAATTGGGCGGCATTCTGCCCCAGTGCATCCACGACGGGTTCGGGATTCATCGCTTCGGCGAGCGGATGGCCGGCAGCCAGTACGCCCAGGTGTTCATCGACGAGGTGGAAAAAGCCGGCATAGACGTCCGGCTCAACACCATGGTGCTGGAAGTGACGCAGGATAAACTGGTCTATGCCTGCAACCGCGACGAGGGCATCCTGAAAATCCAGGCGGGCGCCGTGATACTGGCCATGGGCTGCAGGGAGCGTACCGCCGGGCAGGTGCTGATCTTCGGCTACAGGCCCGCAGGGGTCCTCACCGCCGGCAGCGCCCAGCGCTACATCAATATCGAGGGCTACCTCCCCGGCAAAAAAGCCGTCATCCTGGGCAGCGGCGACATCGGCCTGATCATGGCCCGGCGCATGACGCTGGAGGGCATGGAAGTGGCCGGCGTCTACGAGGTGATGGAGCATCCCGGCGGGCTGACCCGAAACGTGGTGCAGTGCCTGGAGGACTACGGCATACCGCTTCATTTATCCACCACCGTCACTCGCATCCACGGCAAGCACAACCTTGAAGGCGTCACCGTGGCCAAGGTGGATGAACAGAGGCGGCCCATCGAGAGTACGGAGGCATTCGTGGAATGCGACCTTCTGGTGCTGGCGGTGGGGCTGATCCCCGAAAACGAGTTGTCCCTCCAGGCCGGCGTGGAGATAGACCCCCGGACCCGCGGACCGCTGCTGGACAATCACTTCATGACCAGTGTGCCCGGCATCTTCGCCGCGGGCAATGTGGCGGTGGTGTTCGACCTGGTGGACTACGTGTCCGAGTCGGCGGAGCTGGCCGCCCGGGGCGCCATGAAGTACCTTAGGGGCGAACTGGACGAAAACGTACCCTACAGGCAGGTGGCCTGCCGGGGAAACGTCAGCTTCGCGGTGCCCCAGCGCATACGCGCCGATACCAAAGAGGGCGGGGAAACCGTGTTCTTCCTGCGGGTGCGCCATCCGCAGCAGAAGGCGAGGCTCCAGTGCTTGTGTGAGGAGCAAAGCCTCGGCAGGCAGACCTTCGCCGCCGTAACGCCGCCGGAGATGCTGGTGATCAAAACCCCGGGCCCGGGCAGCGGCGACATTGTGCTGGAAATACAGGAAGGGGCGTGATTTTTTGTCTGAAACAGCGTACACATGCATCGTCTGTCCCGTCAGCTGCCGCATCAGCGTGCGGGAGGAAGGCGGAGAACTGACCATCAGCGGCTCCACCTGCAAAAGGGGCGAGGATTTCGCCCGCAATGAGCATGTCAATCCCATGCGGATACTCACCAGCACCGTAAAGCTGGAGGGCGGCCGCTTTCCAAGGCTGCCGG
Organism: Christensenellales bacterium; assembly: GCA_050944255.1. Lineage (GTDB taxonomy): Bacteria > Bacillota > Clostridia > Christensenellales > Maliibacteriaceae > JBMNQS01. The sequence goes on from JBMNQS010000004.1 coordinate 60,446, forward strand.
TGATCTCCCGCGGCGAGATTCCCAAGGCCAAGCTCCGGGAGTGCCTTAACGAGGTGTACCGGATCACCGCCAGCGCGCCGGTGAAATGCGGCGACGTGCTGATTGAAAACGTCTGCGGCACCGGCGTGGACATCGTGGCCTCAAGGAGCGCCTGACCCATAAAATTCAGGGGCGCGGCCCCGTGCGATATTTGAATAATAAACCATTTCCCCAATGATTTTTAAGGAGGACGCGAATCAATGGCAAATGCACAAAAGATTATCTCGGACTTACAGGCAATCCTGGGCGCGGATAAAGTCGTCACCGATCCCGAAGCCCTTCGGGTGGCCGACGGGCCCATGACCCGCCGCTTTGAACGGGCCTTCGGCTACAAGCCGGAGCACCTTCCCATCTGCGTGGTGACCGCCTACAACACCCAGGACGTATCGCAGGCGCTGAAATACTGCAACGACAACGGCGTCTACGTGGTGACCAAAACCGGCTCCACCTGCAGCGAGGATCAGCTGGTTTTAATCAACGACAACTCCATTTACCTGGACGCTTCCCCCATCAATCAGCTCATTGATCTGGACGAGGAAAATATGATGGCCACCGTGGGCTGCGGCATGCCGCTGGCACAACTTGAAAAACTGGCCAACGAAAAGGGCCTGACCACCGGCCACTGTCCCCAGAGCCAGCCTCTGGCCTTCATGGGGGGCCTTACGGCCACCCGCTCCATCGGTCAGTTCTCCACCTACTACGGCGGCATTGAGGATTTGGTGTGCGGCCTGGAGGCCGTGCTTCCAAACGGCGAGATCGTCCGCATCCGAAACGTCCCCAGAAGGGCTTCCGGCCCGGACCTGCGCCACCTTTTCATTGGCTCGGAGGGTACCCTGGCCGTCATGACGGAGATCACGGTGAAACTGTTCACCTACTACCCCGACGATATGTGGAAGGGCGGCTTCATCGTCCGTGATTTTCAAGTGGGCCTGGACTGCATCCGCGAGATCATCGTAAAGGGCTACCGCCCGTCGGTGGTACGCCTCTACGACAAACCGGACGTGGACAGAAACTACGGCTCGGTTGATCTCAAGGACGAGGAAGCCTTCATGTTCTTCGTGGCTGAAGGCCCCCCCGCGCTGGCCGCCGCCACCGGCGAGGCCATCATAGAAATTTCCGCCAAATACGACGCCCGGTTCATCGGCACCGCCGCGGTGGATCACTGGCTGGATACCAGAAACGATGTCTGCGACACCATTGGCAGCGAAGAGGAACAGGAAAGCCTGCGCCAAACCGGCGCCGTCTACGCCACGGTGGAAATCAGCGCCAAATGGTCGGAGCTCAAGGACATCTACCGCGACGTCATGGCCAATGTGCCGCCCAAGTTCGATAACCTGGCCATATTCGGCGGCCACGTCTCCCACAGCTACCAGACGGGCTCCAACATCTACTTCATCTACGAGATGCTGGTGAAGGACCCCTTGAACGCGCACAACGAGCAGTGGGAACTGATCAAGGCCATCTGCGAGGAAGTCATCAAGTACCCCACCGGCGGCATCTGCCACCACCACGGCGTGGGCAAGATCCGCGTGAAGATGATCGATCAGGAACTGGGCACGAGCCTGCCGCTGATGCAGGGCCTCAAGGATATGCTGGACCCGAA
>JBMNQS010000005.1:0-49175 GCA_050944255.1 Christensenellales bacterium
GTACCGCGGGGCCGCTGTAGAGGGGCTTTTCATCGCCGGAGGAAATGCCCAGCACGGTGCGCAATTGCGGAGACATAGCGGAGGCATACACCGCGACGATTACCGCGATGATAATCAAATTGACCATCTGCTTGCGAAAAAAACGAAGCACTTTCTTCCACATTTGAATGCCCCCACTTTGCAGTCTCATTAATAGCGTATGGAGGCGAAAAAGCAAATATGAACGTGGACATCCTGTATTTTCGGCGCAGGACTTCCTGCCGGCGGGAAGGATGCTTCCCTCTTTCCTGCCGGCACATGGCGCAGCCCGGTTTTCTCCGGTGTTTTTACGCAACGGCGCCGTAAAAGCGGTGGCCGCGTATACGGTTTGCGAAAGAAAAAGAGCGTGCCGCCGGCACACTCTAGGGCCGTCAAAAAACATAGTTTTTTGACGGGAATGCCAGAGCTTTTCCTGCTGCAAAAACCAAACGGCCGGTTTTTGCAGCGGTCGGAAAACCCTGAAAGGAGTGGGCTGCGGCCGCACAGGGTCGGCCCCCTTGGGTCTGTCGCCCTTGCCCACGGAATTAAAATTAGGGGGCTTCGGCCCCCTAATAACCCCAAAAGGAACTTTTTTTCCTTGAATTATTCTTCGGTGGGAAGCTCTTCTTCCCTGACACCCCAGTGGGTCAGGTTGACGCGGCCCTGCTTGTCGATCTCCTGCACCTTCACCAGAAGATCGTCTCCAATATTGACCACATCCTCCACTTTTTCAACTCTGCGGTCCGACAGCTTGGAGATATGCACCATGCCGTCCTTGCCGGGCAGAAGCTCCACAAAGGCGCCGAAGGGCAGTATGCGGACCACCTTGCCGCGGAACACGTCGCCCACCTTGATTTCGCGCACGATGGAGTCGATCATCTTCTTGGCGGCTTTGGCGGCGTCGGAATCCGGGGTGGCGATGTAGACGCGGCCGTCGTCCTCGATATCGATCTTCACGCCGGTATCGGCGATGATCTTGTTGATGACCTTGCCGCGGGGTCCCACCACCTCGCCGATCTTCTCGGGATTGATGGAGAAGGTGATGATTTTCGGGGCGTATTTGGAAAGCTCGGCACGGGGTTCGGGCAGCACCTCCAGCATTCTGTCCATGATGAACAGGCGGCCCACTCTTGCCTGGGACAGCGCGCGGGTCAGGACTTCCTCGTCGATGCCCTTGATCTTGATGTCCATCTGAATGGCGGTGATGCCCCGTTTGGTGCCGGCCACTTTAAAGTCCATGTCGCCCAGGAAGTCCTCAAGACCCTGGATGTCGGTTAAAATGGCGATATTGCCGTTTGACTCGTCCTTGATCAGGCCCATGGCCACGCCGGCCACAGGGGCCTTCAGGGGCACGCCAGCATCCATCAGGCACAGCGTGCTGCCGCATACGCTGGCCATGGAGGTGGAACCGTTGGAGGAAATGGCTTCGGATACCACGCGCAGGGCGTACGGGAACTCGTCCTCGCCGGGCAGAACCGGCTCCAGGGCGCGTCCGGCCAATGCGCCGTGACCGATCTCGCGGCGGCCGGGCCCGCGCATGGGGCGCGTCTCGCCGGTGGAGTAGGACGGGAAATTATACTGATGCATGTAGCGCTTGGTTTCTTCGGGTGAAATGCCGTCGAGTATCTGTACCTCGCCCATGGCGCCCAGTGTGCAAACGCTCATCACCTGTGTCTGGCCGCGGGTGAATACCGCGCTGCCGTGGGGCCTGGGCAAAATGCCCACCTCGCTCCAGATGGGACGCACCTCGTCCATGGCGCGGCCGTCGGGGCGGATCTGATGGTTGATGATCTTATCGCGGACGATCTCCTTGGTGATGGAGTAGATGATGTCGTCGATCTGGTCTTCGCAGTCCGGATACTCTCCGCTGAAGTGCTCCAGCACTTCTTTATCCACTTGGTCGCTGCGGGACTGGCGCTCGTCGCGGTCGAAGGTGTCCAGGCTCCATTTCACCTTGTCGTAGGCGTACGCGCGCACCTTGGCGGCCAGTTCGGCATCCACGGTGGATTCGGGTACGGCCCTTTTGGGCTTGCCCACCTGAGCCACGATCTCATCCTGCCAGGCCACGAGCTTTTTGATATTCTCGTGAGCCAGAAGGATGGCCTTGAGCATGGTATCCTCGTCCACCTCGTTGGCGCCGGCCTCCACCATCATCACCGCGTCGCGGGTGCCCGAGACCACCAGGTGAAGATCGCTCTTTTCCTGCTGCTCGGCGTCGGGATTGACGATCAGTTCCCCGTCCACCAGGCCGACGAGCACGCTGCCGGTGGGACCCGCGAAGGGCAGGTCTGAAATGGACAGCGCGGCGGATGAACCGACCATGGCCAGCACATCGGGGGGAACGTCGTTATCCACGGAAAGCACCGTGGCCACGATCTGCACGTCATTGCGGAAAGTTTTGGGGAAGAGCGGGCGGATGGGCCTGTCGATCAGGCGGCAGGTGAGGATGGCCTTTTCCGACGGGCGGCCTTCACGCTTGATAAAACCGCCGGGGATTTTGCCCGCGGCGTAGAGCTTCTCTTCGTATTCAACGCTCAGCGGAAAGAAGTCGATGCCTTCCCTAGGCTTTTCAGAGCCCGTTGCGCAGACAAGCAGGTGCGTCTCTCCACAGTGAATAAACACGGCGCCGCCGGCCTGTTCTGCATATTTGCCGGTCTCCATAGTGATTTTGCGGCCGGCCAGTTCCATTTCAAATACACGATGCATGCTTTCTTTTCTCCTCTTTCGTTCTTCTTCCAACTCGTCCTATAAAATGAAAGCGGTAGCAAAAGCCGCCGCTTTCATTCTGGTATCACTTACGCAAATTCAGTTCGGCGATCAGCTGGCGATAACGTTCGATGTCTTTTTTCTTTAAGTAGTTCAGCATCGAACGGCGCTGCCCAACCATTTTCAGCAGGCCGCGACGGGAATGATGGTCCTTCTTGTGGATCTTCAGGTGCTCGTTCAGGTGGTTGATTCTCTCCGTCAGCAGGGCCACCTGCACCTCGGGAGAGCCGGTATCGCTCTCATGTGTCCTGAAACCGCCGATGATCTCGGTCTTTTTCGCTTTGTCCATAAAAAAAATCCTCCTCTAGCGCATTGGCTAATTCATTGACCCCCGCAAGCATCGTAGGGCGCTGGAGATACGCCGGACAGCGCATGCGGTTGAAAACACGAGAAATAGTATAACACACTGCCGCTGTGAAAGCAACACGGGCTAATGGATGATTTGCATCGGGCAGTCAGTTCTTTTGGGTATTCAGGAAGGCTGGGTGTTTCCTGCCGGCGCCGGGCAGCCCACAAAACATCATCTGCCGGGCGCAACGCCGTCTTCTTATTATTACCCCAATTTGGAAAAATATTGCCGCGCTTCCAGTACGTCTTTGTCAATCTGTTCCTTCAGCGCGTCGATGCTGCCGAAAGCGCGTTCGTCGCGCAGGCGCATCAGAAGCTCGATCTCCACGTTCTGGCCGTAGATATCGCCTTCAAAGTCAAGGATGAAGGTTTCCACCATGGGCTCGGTAAGCTCGTCTACCGTGGGATGCACGCCGATGTTGGTCATGGCCTGCATCGGCTCTTTCTCGCCGGCCAGCTGAACGCGGGTCAGATACACCCCCGTTGCCGGAATCAGCATGCCCGAGGCGGGACGCAGGTTGGCCGTGGGGAAGCCGAGTGTGTGCCCCCGGCTGTCGCCGTGCTGGATGGTGCCCGACAGCGTATAGGGGCGGCCCAGGCACGCGTTGGCGTACTCGATATCGCCGTGGGCCAGCGCCAGACGGATGCGCGAGGAGGAGATGGCCACCCCGCCCGCGGTCACCGGCGGCACCACACGCAGCGTGATGCCCAGTTCGTCCGCCTCCTCTGCCAGGCGCGATACACTGCCCAGATTATCCCTGCCGAATGCGGCGCCCTGACCGATCACCAGATGCCGCATGCCGATATCTTCCCGAAGCATGTCGATAAACTCCGCGTAGGTCATATCGGCAAACTCCGGCGTAAAGTGCTCCAGATGCAGGCAGTCCATGCCGCTTGTCGCCAGAAGGCCGATTTTCTGCTCGATCGTCGTCAGCGACGGGACGGGCTTACCCTGCAAAACGGCGGCCGGATGCTCATAGAACGTGTAGACATGAAGCGGAAGGCCCATGTCGTCGGCGTCCTTTCTGGCAATGGACAACAAGTATTTGTGTCCGGCGTGGACGCCGTCGAATACGCCCAGCGCCAATACGACGCCATCTTGGGCGGTCTTCCCGGATTCTCTGGTCTTGGTCATGATTCATCTCCGTCAAAAAGCATAATCTGTGGGCGCAGGACGCACCGGCCGTCTTCGCGCACGGCCAGGGCAAGCGAAATGAGCTGCTTTTCTTCTTCGTCCATTATACAATAGGTTTGACCGCATACAACATTTTTTTTTGCATCTTTTTGCAGATCTTTCAGTGAAAGCGTCCCGCCGTTGACGGCGCGTTTGAATGCGGAAGAGGTGATGGAAACGGCGGGATAGGCCCTGAGCACTTCGCGCAGGGGCGTGATGATCCGCCGGATATTCCCTTCGTCTTTGAGCGATACGATGTCCTGTACCGTCAGGGCGTCCTTGATGTGAAAGTCGCCGCTCTGCACGCGCGTCAGGGCGCACAGGTGTGCGCAGGTGTTTAATCTGGCGGCCATGTCGGCGGCCAGCGTGCGGATATAGGTGCCGGAAGAGCAGGTGATATCCAGGCTGTAGGTGTACGCATCCTCCCGGCGGTGCAGTTTCAGATTGTAAACCTGCACCCTGCGGACGGACAACTCGAAATCCCGTCCCCCGCGGGCCAGGTCGTAGGCCCTTGCGCCGCCGATGGAAACGGCGGAGTACCTGGGCGGCACCTGGCTGATTTCGCCCGTGAAGAAAGGCAGAACACGGGCCAGATCCTGCTCGGTAAAGGTGACGGGCATGCGCCTTGTAATTTCTCCGTCCTGATCCAGCGTATCGGTGGCCGTGCCGAAGCGGACGGTGGCGATATAGCGTTTGCGGCCGGCGAGCATCAGGTCGAACAGCCGCGTGGCCTTGCCTGTCAGTATGGGCAGGACGCCCGCCGCGGCAGGGTCAAGCGTTCCCCCGTGGCCGATCTTTTTGACGTCCAGCATGCGCCGCAGCCAGACCACCGCGTCGCTGGAGGTCATATCCGGCGGCTTGAGAAAGTTGACGGCGCCGTTCATTGCGCGCCGCTCCCCACGGCCTTGCGCATGGCGTTTACAATCTTTTCCTCGGCTTCGGAAAGAGACATGTCCATGGTGATGCCGGCGGCCAGGGCATGCCCTCCCCCGCCGAACGCGGCGGCCAGTTCGTTTACATTATAGCCCTCCACGCACCGGAGGCTGACGCGTATGCCCGAATCGGATTCGCGCAGCAGCGCCACTATTTTGCCGCCCTGTATGTCCCGCAGATAGTCGATGAGCCCCTCCGCATCCTCTCCGGTGGCGCCGGCGGCCTCGAACATTTCCCGGGTAACGCAGGACCAGATGATCCTGCCGTCCGGATCGGATTTCATGGCCGTGAGCATCAAACCCAAAAGCCTGGCATAGGCCATGGAGCTTTCGCAATAGAGTTTTCTGTGGATACCGTTGACGTCGATGCCGGCGGCCACCAGTTTGGCTACGGCCAGATGGGTGGCTTCGGTGACATTGGAAAAGGTGAACGCGCCCGTATCGGTGCAGATGGCCACGTACAGGAGCGTGGCCATATCCTTCGTCAGGGCGACTTTATTTTCCTCAATGACCGACAAAATCATCTCGCCGGTGGCCGCCGCGCCGAAGTCGAGGATATTGACGCTCCCGAAACGGCTGTTGCTGATATGATGGTCGATATTCACGACAAAAGTGCCGTCGCGAACGATGCCTGCGGCGTCGCCGACGCGGCTGGGGTCGGTGGCGTCCACGCTGATGACCGCCTGGTAATCTTTTGCGATTTCATCGGGGTAAATAATTTTATCCACGCCGGGCAAAAAGGCGTATGTATCCGATACAAGCGTCGGGAGGATCACATCGCTACGGATATTTCGCGCCGCAAGCGCAAAATGCAGCGCCAATGCGCTGCCCAATGCGTCTCCGTCCGGGGAAACGTGCGATACAATCGCAAGCTGCCGGTAGTTTTTCAGATGGGAAAAGTCCAGTAACATGCTCACTCCTCGTTTGTTTCCTCTGTGTTTTCCTGCGGAACCAGTTCGTTTAAAAGCCGGGCCATATGCACGCCGTACTCAATGGACGTATCGGACGCAAAATGCATCTGCGGCGTGTAGCGGAGCTTCATCCGGCTTCCGATTTCACGGCGGATATAGCCCTTCGCGGCTTCAATGGCGGCAAAGCACTCCGCCGCGGCGAGCTCGTCCACGCCATAGACGCTGATGCGCACCTTGGCGTGACGGAAGTCCCTCGTGACGTCGCAGGAGGTGACGCTGACCACGCCCTTGATGCGCGGGTCCTTCAATGATCGGATGATTTCGGCCAGTTCCCGCTGCATTTCAACGGAAACGCGGGTCATTCTGTTTTGATCGGACAATACTTTCCGCTCCTTATTCGGCTGCAACCTGTTCCTGGGTAAAGGCTTCGAACTGGTCGCCTAATTTAATGTCGTTGTAATTTTGAAGGCTGATGCCGCACTCGAACCCGGAGGCCACCTCGCGGGTATCGTCCTGGAAACGCTTGAGGGAAGCGATGGAACCCTCGTGCACGACGATGCCGTCGCGTATCAGGCGTATCTGCGCGTTGCGCACGATCTTGCCGTCGGTGACGTAGCAGCCGGCGATGGTGCCCACCTTACTGACCTTGAAGGTTTCGCGCACCTCGGCGTGGCCCAGGATCACCTCGCGGAACACCGGGGCCAGAAGCCCCTTGATGGCCTGCTGAATGTCCTCGATGGCGTCGTAGATGACGCGGTACAGCCGGATGTCCACCTGCTCGCGGTCCGCGGCGTCCTTGGCCTGGGGCTGCGGGCGGACGTTGAAGCCCACGATGATGGCGTTGGAGGCGGAGGCCAGCATCACGTCGGACTCGGTGATGGCGCCTACGCCGCCGTGAATGGCGCGCACGCGGACCTCGTCGTTGCTGATCTTTTCAAGCGAGGCGCGGACGGCTTCCACGCTGCCCTGCACATCGGCTTTGACGATGACGTTCAGGTCCTTGATGTTGCCCTGCTCGATCTGCGAGAACAGATCGTCCAGCGAAACGCGCGAGCCTGCGCTCTGGGCTTCGGCCCTCTGCCGGTCCAGACGCTCCTGCGCCACCTGACGGCTCAGACGGTCCTCTTCCACGGCGTTTAAGAGATCGCCGGCATTGGGTACGGTGGAAAACCCGACGACTTCAACGGGCTGCGACGGCGTGGCCTGATCCACGCGGGTGCCCTTGTCGTTGTTCATGGCGCGGATGCGGCCGTAGGCCGTGCCGGCCACCACGGTGTCGCCGGTTTTGAGCGTACCGTTTTTGACAAGGACGGTGGCCACGGGTCCGCGGCTTCTGTCCAGGCTGGCCTCGATGATGATGCCCGATGCCAGGCGGTCCGGATTGGCCTTGAGCTCCTGCACGTCGGCGACAAGAAGGATCATTTCAAGAAGCTGATCGAGTCCCTCGCCCGTCTTGGCCGACACCGGCGCCATGATGGCGTCGCCGCCCCACTCTTCGGAAACGATATTGTATTCGGTCAGTTCCTGCTTGATTTTATCGATGTTGGCGTTGGGCCGGTCAATCTTGTTGATGGCCACGATCATGGGCACTTCCGCCGCCTGGATATGGTTGATGGCCTCCACCGTCTGGGGCATGACCCCGTCGTCGGCGGCGATCACCAGTATGGCGATATCCGTGGCCTGAGCGCCCCTTGCGCGCATGGCGGTGAAGGCTTCATGGCCGGGGGTGTCCAGGAATGTGATGGCCCTTTTGTTCTGCGTGACCGAGTAGGCGCCGATGTGCTGTGTGATGCCGCCTGCTTCCTTGTCTGTGACGTGGGTCTGGCGGATGGCGTCCAAAAGAGAGGTCTTGCCATGGTCTACGTGGCCCATGATGGTCACCACCGGCGGACGCTCCTGAAGGTCTTTCTCGTCGTCCTGGTCGTCGGCGGCCGTCATCAGGACGTCCTCGTAGGTCTGCTCCAGTTTCAATTGAAGTTCGATATCAAACTCCGACGCCACCAGTTGGGCGGTATCAAAGTCGATTTCGTTGTTGATGGTGGCCATGATGCCCAGCATGAACAGGCGTTTGATGATCTCGCTGGCCGGCTTTCCGATTTTTTCGGAAAGGCTTTTGACGCTGATGGTCTCCGTGGCGATGGTGGCCGATTCGATTTTAATCGGTTCGATGGCGCGGGCGGCCTGCTGCCTCTGATGGCGTTTTCTGGGTTTACGGTACGCGCGCATGTTGTCGTCGACAATCGGCGCGTCGTTCCTGCGGCGCTGGTTGCGGCGGCTGCGGTCGTTGTTTTCAAACGTGCGGGTATAGGTGCTGCGCTTGGGATCGTAATTGCTGGCGCGCTCCTTTTCCACGGTGGGCGTCAGTGCTGAGCCGATATCGTTTGGTCCCCTTCTGCCTCTGGCGCCCTGGGCTTGGGGTGCGCCGCCCTGTCCGGCCGGTCTTGGAACGCCGGCTCTTGGAGCACCGCCTGCCTGAGGCGAAGGACGCCCTGCCGCGCCTTGCGGGAAACGCGGTCCGCCCTGACGCTGGCCTGCGGGGGCGGGCCTTGTCTGCGCGGCGTGCGCCGGACGCGGCGCGCGTGGACGCGCTTGGGCAGCGGCGGGTGCCGCCTGCGGCGGCCTGGCGGTTGTTTTGGGCGCTTGTCCGGTGTCTCGCGCCTTGGCTTCCTCCAAAGGCGCGGCGGCTGCCGCGGGCTCTGCGGCGGGTCTTTCCTCGGAGACCTCCTGTGCGGCGGCGGTTTCCGCCTCCTGCGCCGGAAGCGTAATTTCTTCAGCCGGCTCCTTGTTCTCTTGGAGAGTTGCAGCAATCTGCGCGGCGGTTTCTTCAGCCGGCTGCTGTTCAGCTTTCAGGCGCTCTTCCTCCGCGGCCCTTTTCGCGGCCTCGGCCAGCAGGCGTTCCTGATGCGCTATGCGCTCCCTCTCCACCACAGCGTTTTCAACGCGGCGGACAGCCTGTGCCTGCTGACGCCAGCTCTGCTGCTGCTGACGGACCTGCACAAGGAGCCCCTGCGCCACCTGGCTTAATTCTTTTGTCACATCATTGATCTTGACTTTGCTCATGCTGTTCCTCTCTGAAAAACGATTTACGCTGTTATTTTAGCGCATCCAAGGCCATGCCGGCCAGGTTTTTATCTTCTAAACACAATATTTTGGACGTATCGCGCCCTGCCCATTGTACCATATTGTACACCGATGGTATAACAAAAAATTCAATACGATGCTTCCGGCACAGTTCGCCGATATTTTTTTGGGTGCGCTGCGCCGCCGACTCATCTATGAGGACCAGTTTTGCGCGGCCCATGGCGATGGACTTGCGCACGGCGGAATCGCCGCTTTGCAGCTTTCCGCTCCGGGCGGAAAAGGCGACGGCGGACCTGAGTTTCTGCTCATCCAAGGGCGTCCAGCTCACTTTTCAGCCTTTCTACGATATCCTGCGGCAGGCCCGTTTCCAGGGCGCGCTCGACGGCGCGTGTTTTCAGTGCCCGCTGGAAACACGCGCTGTCCCGGCAGATATAGGCGCCCCGGCCGGGGGCTTTCCCGGTGGTATCCAGCGACACCTGGCCCTCTTTACTGCGCACGATGCGCACCAGTTGCTTCTTGGGGTGCATGTCCCGGCAGCCGACGCACATGCGCATGGGTATTTTTTTGGTTCCTTTTGCCGGCATCTGTTACTCCTCGAAAAGTTCCACGTCTTCTTCCAGTTCGTACATCTGGCTCTGGCTCTTGATATCGATTTTCCAGCCGGTGAGTTTGGCGGCCAGGCGGGCGTTCTGCCCTTCCCTGCCGATGGCAAGGGAAAGCTGCGTATCGGGGACCACCACGCGGGCGGCCTTCTCCATTTCGCTGACGCGGGTCAGAAGCACAGTGGCGGGGCTCAATGCGTTGGCGATGAATTCCGCCGGGTCCTCGCTCCAGTGGATGATGTCGATCTTTTCACCCTTGAGCTCTTCCACGATGCGCTCCACGCGGGTACCCCTCTGGCCCACGCAGGCGCCCACGGGATCGATGTCGTCGTCCACGCTGTGGACGGCCATTTTAGTTCGGAAGCCCGCCTCGCGGGCGATGGATTTGATCTGCACCACGCCGGACTGAATCTCCGGCACTTCCATCTCAAACAGGCGGCGCACAAGCCCCGGATGCGTCCGGGAGACCATCACCTGCGGGCCGGTGGTGGTGCGCTTGACCTCTATCATGTAGACCTTGATATGATCGCCGGGATTGTAGGATTCCCCGGGGATGCATTCGCTGGGGGCCATAAAGGCCTCCGTGCGGCCCACGTCAAGGAACACGTTGCGCTTCTCCACGCGGCGGACGACGGCGTTTAACACTTCGTCTTCCCGCTCCACGTAGGCCTCATAGATGACGCCGCGCTCGGCCTCGCGGATGCGCTGCAGGACGATCTGCTTGGCGGTCTGCGCAGCGATACGGCCGAAGGAGCCCGGCGTAACGTCGGTCTCGTACACGTCGCCTATCTGGTAATCGGAGCTGATCTTTTTGGCGTCTTTCAAAGGCAGCTCGGTTTCGGGGTCCTCCACCTCGTCCACCACGTGCATGCGGCGCCACACGCGCATGGCGCCCGAATCGCGGTCGATCTCCACGCGCACGTCATGCTCGGCGCCGTAATCCCTTTTATATGCGGAAATAAGCGCGGTTTCAATGGCCTCGATCAGGATATTCTTATCCACGCCCTTTTCTTTCTGCAACTCGTTTAAGGCCTCTATGAATTCCTGGTTCACAGAATGCTCCTCCTTTTATTACGGATATTTTATATCATCTCGAAGTGCGGCCGTACGGTGGCGGCACTCTTTTTGTCAAAAGTTTTTACCTGACCGCCGATATTCAGCGTAAAGGTATCCTTATCGGATGCTTCCAGCGTTCCGGTATAGTCCCTTTGGCCGGCATCGTCCTGGACGTAGAGATGCACATCCACATCCCTGCCCAGCATGCGCCGGTAGTCGGCGTCCGTCTTCAGCGGCCTATCGCCCGGCGAGGATACCTCCAGGTAGTCGAAGTCGATCACATCTATTGGATCGGCGATCCTTCGGTGGAAGGCCTCACAGGCGTTCATATCGATGCCTCCCGTTTTATCCACGAAAATGCGCAGCAGGCGTTTGTTGCCCATCTTCACAAATTCGCTGTCAACAAAAATCAGACCCATCTCATCGATGACGGGTGATACGATCTCAAGGATGGTCTCTTTGGTATTTTGCGCCAAGTATTCTACACTCCCGGACTCTCGTTTTACGTTCGTACGCAATGGGGTTTTTTAAAGGGCGTAGGCCCTCTTCCACAGCCGATAAAAAACCGGCGGCATGCGCGCTGATTTTCCCGCGCATTGTCTGCGTGACGATGCGCGAGAGTACAAAGCGGCGGGATCATTGCGGTCAGGCATGCTGCCCGAAACCCTCTCACAATAGAAAGAGTGGGACCAATACCCACTCGTTAGCTGTGCAGCAATCTTCTTGTACGGACAGCCTTATTATACCATAGGCCTTTGGGTATTGCAAGCCCCAAGTTTCAGGGACTCCGGCCGTTTACAGCAGGCTGATCTGGTCGGTCTCGTTCAGGCCGTCGACGCAGTGGTTCCGCTTCAAGGCTTCCACCACGGCGCTGGAAATGCGGCTGCGGCGCACCAGGTCCTCCAGGGAAAGGAACGGTCCCTGCGCCCGGGCTTCCACAATGCCCTGCGCCGCCGCGCCGCCAAGGCCCGCAAGCGCCGAAAGCGGCGGGCGTATCTGCCCGTTTTCGGTAATGGCGAATTTTTCCGCCTCGCTCCTGTAGAGATCGATGGGCGCGAACGAGATGCCCCGGGCGTACATTTCAAGCACCACCTCCAGTATGGCCACCAGGTTCTTTTCCCTGGCATTGAGGCCGCCGGTCTTACCCGCGCCCAGCTCTTTGAGCCTTGCGCGGATGGCTCTTGCGTCCCCCGTCATCGTATCGGCGTCGAAATCGCCGCCGGCCCTGCCCGTATAGTAGGATGCATAAAACGCGTGGGGATAATACACTTTATAATACGCGATACGAAGGCCCATCATGACATAGGCCGCCGCGTGGGCCTTGGGAAACATGTAGCTGATCTTCTTGCAGGAGTCCACGTACCATCCGGGCACGCCGCATTCGAGCATCCTGGGCTCCATATCCACCTTTTTGCCGCCGCGCCAGATTGTGACGCCCTTTCCCTTTCGGACGCTCTCCATGATATCGAACGCGTCCATGGGGTCCATCTTATCGATCAGATAATTCATGATGTCGTCGCGGGTACAGATGGCTTCCCTCAGCGTGGCGACGCCGGAATTGATGATCTCCTGCGCGTTGCCCAGCCATACGTCGGTGCCGTGGGACAGCCCGCTGATGCGGATCAGTTCCGCCATGGAGGTGGGCCTGGTATCCATCAGCATCTGGCGGACGAAACTGGTGCCGAACTCGGGAATGCCGAAGGTGCCCACTTCGCAGCCGATGTCTTCGGGTTCGATTCCAAGGGCCTTCGTGGACGTAAACAGGGAGAGCACCTTCTGATCGGTCAGGGGCACGTTTCTGGCCGGAACGCCTGTGATATCCTCCAGCATCCGCAGCACCGTCGGGTCCACGTGGCCCAGAAGGTCCAGCTTCACCAGCGTATCGTGGAGCTTGGAAAACTCAAAGTGGGACGTGATGATGCCCGACTCCTTGTCGTTGGCCGGGTGCTGCAGCGGTGTGAACTGATGGATGTCGTAGCCTCCGGGCAGCACGATCAGGCCGCCGGGATGCTGGCCGGTGGTGCGCTTGATGCCGGTGCAGCCGGCCACTAGGCGCTCGGTTTCGGCCCGGTTCACCGGGCGCTGCGTCTCCTCCAGGAAATGGCGCACGTAGCCGTAGGCGGTCCGGTCCTTGATGGTGCCCACCGTGCCGGCCCGGAAGATGGAGCCCTCCCCGAAGAGTTCCTCGGTATACTTGTGGATATTTGCCTGGTACTCGCCGGAGAAATTCAGGTCGATGTCCGGCACCTTGTTGCCCTTAAAGCCCATGAACACTTCAAAGGGGATGTCGTAGCCGTCTTTGATCAGCGGCTCGCCGCAGTGGGGACAGTTTTTGTCCGGCAAATCCGGCCCCACCCCGTAGGCGTGGCCGTCCATATTAAAATCGGAATGGCGGCAGTTGCCGCACCGGTAGTGGGGCGGCAGCGGATTGACCTCGGTGATGCCGCAGAAGGTGGCCGCCAAGGACGAGCCTACGCTGCCCCTGGAGCCTACCATATAGCCGTCGTCCTCGCTTTTTTTCACCAGTTTCTGGGCGATCAGGTACAGTACGGCGTACCCGTTGGAGATGATGCCGTCCAGTTCGCGATTCAGGCGCTTCTCCACGATCTCCGGCAGCTTTTCTCCGTACATTTCGCGGGCGCGGCGCCAGGCCATTTCAAGGATTTCCTCCTTGGCCCCCTCGATGATGGGCGGGTGCAGGTCCTGCGGGATCGGCTGCATGGACTCGATGGACGCGGCGATGGCGCGGGTATTGGTCACCACTACGGCATAGGCGTCCTCCTCCCCCAGGTATGAAAATTCCGAGAGCATCTCTCCTGTGGTGCGGTAATAAAGGCCGCTTTGCTTTTCCGTATCCTGATAGCCCTGGCTGTGCTGGAGGATCTCGCGGAAAAGGCTGTCATGGGGCTCCAGGAAGTGGACGTCGCAGGTGGCCACCACGGGTCTGCCCATTTCTTTGCCCAGCTGCACAATGCACTTATTGATCCGGTGCAGCGCCTCCACATCGGAAAGCACGCCGTCGTGGATCAAAAAGGCGTTGTTGGTGTCGGGCTGAATTTCAAAGTAGTCGTAAAAGCCGGCGATCTCGCGGATGCGCTCGTCGCTCTCATTGTTTAAAAAGGCTTGGAACAGTTCCCCCGCCTCGCAGGCCGAACCGATGATGAGCCCCTCGCGCAGCGCGTCGATTTCGCTCTTGGGCAGCCTCGGGCGGCGGTAGAAGTAGTCCAGATGCGATTTGGTGACCAGCGTGTAGAGGTTCTTCAGCCCCACCGGGTTTTTTGCCAGAAGAATCACGTGGCGCATGGGAAGCGTCTGCGCCCGCACCTTGCCCGAGACGATTTTTTTTGTATCGGACAAATCCTTTGCCCCAAGTTCGCGCAGGCTGTCGAAGCACTTGAGCAGTATCTGCGCGGTGGCCGCGGCGTCGTCCACGGCGCGGTGGTGCCGGGCAAGCGTGATGCCCAGATGCTTGGCCACCAGGTTCAGTCTGTGGGAGCGCAGGTCCCGGTATATCTGGCGGGACAGCGTCAGCGTATCGAGCTGCGGGTGGTCAAATTCAATGCCCTGCTCCAATCCGAAGCGGCGGATGAACGAGGCGTCGAAGGCAATATTGTGGGCCACCAGCGTGGCGCCCCCGCAGAAGGCATAAAATTCCGGCAGCACCTGCTGGATGGAGGGCGCGTCCGCCACCATGGCGTCGTTGATGCCTGTGAGCTCCACAATGTTCCGCGGGATGCTCATCTCCGGATTCACGAAGGAACTGTACTGGGAAACCACGACGCCCTTCTCGATGCGCACCGCGCCAATTTCGATGATTTTATCCTTATAGGGTGAAAGGCCGGTGGTCTCGATATCAAAGACCACGAAGCTGTCGTCGAAACTTTGATCGGCGCCAAAGGACGATTCGCCGTCGTCCACCAGATAGCCCTCCATGCCCAGAAGCACCCGCACGCCGTTTGCCTTGGCCGCGGCATAGGCGTCAGGGAAGGCCTGCACAATGCCGTGGTCGGTGATGGCCACGGCGTCATGATCCCATTTTTTCAGGTGTTTCATCAACGCCTTGATGTCGGTGACCGCGTCCATGGCGCTCATCTTTGTATGAAGGTGCAGTTCCACCCGTTTTTCGGGGGCGTCGTCCATCCGCTCCGCATGATCGGAGAGCTGGATATCACTGGCCAAAAGCACGGTTTCACGGCTGAACCGGTCATATTCGCAGTTGCCGCGCACCACCACCCACGTGTCGTTTGAGAGCTTTTCAAGCAGCGCCTGCCCCGCCTGCGTAGCGCAGAAGCACTTGGCGGTAAAAGACGACGTGTAGTCGGTCATATTGAAGCTGACGACGCAGCGCTCGCTGTTTCGAAGCGCCTTAAGTCCCCCGGAAAAAACTTTCCCCTCCACCGTCACGGTGCCGGATTCCGCGTGCAGATCGTCCATGCTGGCGCGCTCCCGGCTGTGGATGGCCTTTCCAAGCAGAACGGTGGGCATCTTTTTCGGCGCTTTTCTGCGGATGGTCTTTTCGATCTTCTCCGCCGCTCGCCGCTCGGCCAGTTCCCGGTCTTTAATCGCCCTGGCGGCGCTGTCATCCTCCGGAGCCGCCAAGGCCTCAAAAGTCACGGAAGAAACGCCGTCAAAACGCTCCTGCAGCCAGCGCAGCATCATGGCGCCGGTATTCCGCTGCCTTAAAATATCCGCGGCGGCGGCATCTTTGACCGACAGCGTGACACTCTGCGCCGACTTGTCGTATACGCATCCGGATTCGTGCAAGTACTGCTTAAGCGAAGGCATCTGGCCTTCAAGGGCCGCCGCGCATTCATCGATAACCTCCGCAAGCGCTTGGGCAGTGAGGGCCCTGCGCGCATGGATGCGCGACTGAATTTCAATGGTAAATTCGGGAAACAGCCTGGTGAAGGCCTTCGTCATGGCGGACAGAACGTCCGGCTCCAAGGATAGGGGTGAATCCATCGTGAGGTGCAGGGTCCTGTCATGCCGGTTCAGTTGTGCGTCGGCCAGGCGGATCTGTTCCAAAATGCTCTTTTCAATTTGGGTCATGTACGCTTTCCAGTCAAGTCGCTTTTGCAGCATGTGTCTCTCCGTTTGTGCTCTAATTGTCTTTTTCTTGTATCAGGCGGTCCACTTCCAGCATCAGTTCTTCCAGGATATTGCCGCGGACGGTGCGCAGCTTTTCGCCGCGCCTGAAAATCACCGCGCTGCCCTCTCCGCCGCCGGCGATGCCGATATCCGCGTGGCGGGCCTCCCCCGGCCCGTTGACGGCGCAGCCCATCACGGCGATGGTGATCGGCTCTTTCATGTGGGCGGTGCGCTCTTCCACCTCCTGGGCGATGCCGATAATGTCCACATGGCAGCGTCCGCAGGTGGGGCAGGAAATTACGGTGACGCCGCCACTACGAAGGCCCAGCGCCTTCAATATGCTCTTGCCCACGCGCACCTCCTCCGCCGGCTCCCCGGTCAGGGAAACCCGCAGCGTATCGCCGATGCCGTCCAAAAGCAGGCTGCCGATGCCGATGGCGGATTTGATAGTGCCGGTCTTCACCGTTCCGGCCTCGGTGACGCCGATATGAAGCGGATAACCGCAGCTTTGCGCGATCAGACGGTAGGCCTCCACCGTGGCGGACACGTCCGACGCCTTCAGCGACAGCACGATATCGTCAAAGCCGAACTTCTCCAGCAGACGGACATGGCCCAGCGCACTTCTCACCATGGCCTGGGGCGTGGCGCCGTATTTCTTTTCAAGCTCCGGCTCCAGAGAGCCCAGATTGACGCCGATGCGGATGGGAATCCGATGGGCCCTGGCGCAGTCCGTCAGCGCCTTCACCCGGTCCTCTCCGCCGATATTGCCCGGATTGATCCGCAGCTTTGAGGCGCCGTTTTCCGCTGAGGCGATGGCCAGGCGGTAATCGAAATGGATATCGGCCACAAGGGGGATGCGGATGCGCCCGATAATTTTGGAGATGGCCGAAGCCGCCCTGCCGTCGGGAACGGCAACGCGGATGATATCGCAGCCCAGGCTTTCCAGTTCGCTGATCTGCGCTGCGGTGGCCTCTATGTCCCTGGTATCGGTGGTGCACATGGACTGTACCGAAACCGCGGCGCCGCCGCCCACGGGCACAGCGCCAACCATGACGCGCTTTGTCTGTTTCATTTTGCCTCTTTAAAATACCCGCATATGCGGTAGGAATTGGGGCTAACCCCCATATATAGTATAACAGAACCGGCGGCAGGCTCATAGAGCCTGCCGCATTAAAATCCAGACTTTATTTTTGAAGCCTTATCCGCCTATCATCCGTGAAACGTCCCTTACGCCCAGGATCACGAACAGTATGAGCATCATGAAGAAGCCCACCAGGTGGATGACGCCTTCTCTTTCAGGCGGTACGCGGCGTTTGGTGATCAGCTCGTAGAATTGGAAAACCAGGCGTGAACCGTCCAGCGCCGGGATAGGCAGCAGGTTCACCACGCCCAGATTGACGCTGATGACCGCCGCCAGCCATAGAAGTACCTCGAAATCCTGCCTGACGGCGGTGGACATCATGCCCACCACACCGACGATGCTCACCACATCGCCGGTTCCCGGTATGGTGACGCTGGGATTGAATATCTTTGCGAACAGGCCGCCGATGAGCTGGCCGAAGAAGACAAAGACCGATACGATCATCTCCCAGACGTTCTGGAAACCCTTCACGATGCTTTCAAAGAAATTCAGCCGGTGCCGCTCCACCTTGCCGTTGAGGGTGATGCCGATGCGGTACCGGGCGGTCTCCTCATCGTATTTTGGGGTGACGGAAAGCTCCACCTGCCGGCCGTCCCGCTCCACGATGATGGGCGTGGGCTCCTCTTTGGAGCCTACGATGCTGTCCAGCGCCGACTGCACGGTGGTGACTTGCCTGCCGCCCAGTGATACGATGCGGTCGTTTTCCTGAAGGCCGGCCATCTGCGCGGGACTGTTCTGCTCCACGCTGGCGACGTAGGCCTGGTCGATCACCTGGTACTCGCCGTAAATGGTCAGAACGCCGATGCAGATCACGATGGCGGAAATAATATTCATGATGGAGCCGGAGGCCGTCATGATCATCCTGGCCCAGACCGGGCGGTTGTACATGCTTTTGGGGTCCGCGCTCTTATCGGATTCATCCTCGTCCTGGAACTTGCAGTAGCCGCCGATGGGCAGCCAGCGGATATAGAACGTGGTTTCCCCCCTCTGCCATGAGACGGCTTTGGGACCCATGCCGATGGAAAACTCCGGAATGCCGAAACCCAGTTTTTTGCCGGCGATATAGTGACCCAGCTCGTGGATCATAATAAAGACATTGAGGATTAAAAGCGATATGATTACCGAGCCCACGGTGCCCAGCGTAGAGAGAAAAGACAAACAATCACCTCGTGTTCATGCGTCGTATATGCGCTGCGGCGCGTTTGCGCGTCACATCATCCATATGATGGATGGCTTCAATCGATGATGGATCTTCGTCAATTTGGGTGCTTTCAAGCATCCGGGAGCACAGATCGGAGATGTCGTAGAACCCGATGCTATCCTCCAGATAGGCGGCTACGGCCACCTCATTGGCGGCGTTTAAAATGACGGGCGCCATGCCGCCGCGCCACCCGGCGTCCATCGCCAGTTTCAGGCACGGGAAACGCTCTGTGTCCGGCTGCTCAAAGGTCAGCTCTTTAATGTCCGAAAAGTCCAGCGGCTTCATGGGCGAGGCCTTGCGCTGCGGATAAAGCAGCGCGTACTGTATGGGCAGCCGCATATCGGCGTAGCCCAGCTGCGCCAATACGCTGTGGTCCCAAAACTCCACCATGGAGTGGATGATGCTCTGGGGATGAACCACCACTTCCACCTTTTCCACCGGCAGATGAAACAAATGGCAGGCTTCGATGATCTCAAGGCCCTTGTTCATCATGGTGGCGCTGTCCACGGTGATTTTATCGCCCATCAGCCAGTTGGGATGACGAAGCGCCTCACCGGCCTTGGCGTGGGCGATCCGCTCCTTTTCCCATGTGCGGAACGGGCCTCCTGAAGCCGTGAGGAAAATGCGGCGCAGCGCGTTCTCCGGCGCCCCCTGAAGGCACTGGAAGATGGCCGAGTGCTCGCTGTCCACCGGGAGAATCTTCACGCCCTTTTGCCTTGCCGCCTGCATGACGAGTTTGCCGCCGGTGACCAGCGCTTCCTTATTGGCCAGCGCCACGTCCTTGCCCGCATCGATGGCCGCCATCACAGCGGGAAGCCCTGCGATGCCCACCACCGCCACCAGTACCATATCCGCCTCATGGAAGGAGGCGGCTTCTATGAGGCAGTTTTTGCCGCTTGAAAACCGCACGCCCGGCGGTATGTCCCCGCGAATGGCCTGAGCGGCGCTCTCATCGGCCATTGCGGCGAAGGCGGGCCTGTATGCTTTGATCTGCCGCAAGAACGCTTCGGCGTTGCTTCCGGCGGTCATGGCCACCACCTCAAGCTCATCGGGGTGCCGGCTCACCACATCCAGCGCCTGCGTGCCGATGGAACCGGTTGAACCTAGTATGGCAATCTTTTTCATGTTTCACACCCAGTTGGTCAGAAGCAGGAAATAGACGCATACCGCCACGGTGTTGATCAGTATCCCGTCGATGCGGTCCAGTACGCCTCCGTGCCCCGGGAACAGGTGCCCGAAGTCCTTGATGTCCAGGCTGCGCTTGATGGACGACGCCGCCAGATCGCCAAGGGGCGTCACGATGCCGGCGATGGTGGCCATGATCAGGTAATGCAGGATATCGATCTGCGGCATATGCGCGCGGATAAACAGGTAGTAGATGCTGGCGACGGCCACCGTGGCCAGCCATCCGCCAATGACGCCCTCCACGGTTTTCTTGGGGCTGATGCGTTCGGCCAGCTTGTGTTTTCCAAAGAGGCTGCCCGTATAGAAAGCGAACGCGTCGTTGACGCAGCTGAAGAGGAAAATGCACACCATCATATTGACCCTTAACGCGCCGCCCAGGGTATTGATGATCAGCCACAGGATGATGGACATGGTGGGATAACACAGGATAAAGCAGTTGGCCATAACGTCCTGCAGCGTAAATTTCTCTGAAAGCACCGGCAGGAAGAGGATGCAGGCCACCGCCAGCATAAAGGCCAGCGGCAGCGCCCAAATGGGCAGCCACACGACGGCGGGCAGCAGGCTCAGCGAAAAGGCGGCCAGTATGGGCCAGGCGATTTTATAACCGTTTTTGCGCAGGGCAAAACCCATTTCATACTGCCCAAGGAGCATAGCCACCAGGCAGACCGCATAGAAAACGGGCACGTAGATGACGGCAAAAACCATCACTGTGAGCAGTACAATACCCGTCAGCAGCCGCTTTATATTGCTGGACATGGACTTCTCCCCTTCCGTCACGGGCTGTTCAGACGCCGCCAAAGCGCCGCTGGCGGCTCTGGTATTGAACGAGGATATCTGCGAGCGCGTCCTCGTTCATATCCGGCCAGAGCGTATCGATAAAGAACCATTCGGAGTAAGCGTTTTGATAGAGCAGGAAATTGCTGATGCGGCTCTCTCCGCTGGTGCGGATAATGATATCCGGGTCGGGCAGGCCGGCCGTATAAAGGTAATCGGAGAAGCGCTCCTCGTCCAGCGCGCCAATATCCAATGCACCGTCCTGTGCGGCTTTGGCGATGGCCTTTGCCGCCCGCACGATCTCGCTGCGCCCCCCGTAGTTAAAGGCGATGTTGACGATGATGCCCGTATTGTCTTTTGTGCGGCGCCGGGCGTTTTCGATGGTTTCGCGCACGATATCCGATTCCACCGGCTGTCCCATCACGCGGATGACGGCGCCCTGCCTGTCCAGCTCGTCGATCTCGCTGTTAAAGTAGTCCACCAGAAGCTGCATCAGATAGCCCACTTCCTCCTTGGGCCGCTTCCAGTTCTCCGTGGAGAAAGCGTAGAGCGTCAGCACCTTGACGCCCAGATCGCCGCAATAGCGGATGAGCTTTCGCAGCACCTCCACCCCGGCCCTGTGGCCGGCGGTGCGCGGCAGGCCCCGCCTGGTGGCCCAGCGGCCGTTGCCGTCCATGATCATGGCGATGTGCGCGGGTATTTTCTGCGGGTCAAGCTCCGTATGTTCCGGCGCGCCGGATTTTTTCCTGCCGAACCATGCCATAGGGGGCGTTTACTCCTTTGCGGGCAAAAAAGCGGCGGCGGTTATTTCAGCGCCGCTTTTTCCTTCGATGGCGCGCACGACGCGCCAGATGCCCCGACTTTCGCCGCGGGGCGGCGTGGTTTTGAATACTTTAAAGGCAATGCCGAACGATTCAAGCATTTGCTCTGCATCCTCCAGCTTTAAATGAATCAATGTTTCCAGTGTAAAAGCGGCCATTCAGATCTCCATGATCTCTTTTTCCTTGGCGGCGGACGCTTCGTCGATCTGCTTGATCATCTTGTCCGTCAGCTTCTGCGCGGCGTCCTCGGCCAGGCGTTGGTCGTCCTCGGTCATCAGGCCCTCTTTTTTCTCTTTTTTGATGTCCTCGATGGCGTCCCGGCGGATAGACCGGACGGCCACCTTGCAATCCTCGGCCTTTTTGCGGACGGTTTTGACCAGGTCTTTGCGCCGCTCCTCGGTCAACTCGGGGATCACCAGGCGGATGACCTTGCCGTCGTTGGATGGGTTTATGCCAAGATCGCTCTGCTGGATGGCTTTCTCAACGGTGGGAATCATGCTGGGGTCCCAAAGCGAGATCATGATCATGCGCGGTTCCGGCGCGGAGATATTGGCCACCTGCGAGATGGGCGTCGCCGTACCGTAATAATCCACCGTTACCCGGTCCAAAAGCTGGGGATTGGCTCGTCCTGCTCTAAGGGATACGAACTCTTTTTTCAGGTTGGCCAGCGACTTTTCCATACGCTCTGCGGCTTTTACAATAATGGCATCTTCCATAAATCGATTCCTCCCTTTCAAGCCACCAAATTTGCTTTAGGCTTATTGTACCTAATTTGTGGTAAAAATACAACGCTGCCGCGCCCTGTGTTCATCAAAAGTTTAACAGAGCGCGGCAGCGCCGGATTACCTGATAATTGTTCCGATTTTCTCGCCGGAGGCAACTTTGAGGATATTGCCGGTATCTTTAAGGCCAAAGGTAATGATGGGAATCTTGTTGTCCATGCACAGTGTGATGGCGGTGGTGTCCATGACGGTCAGGCCGCGGTTGAGCACCTCCAGATACGGGATCTCGTCGAATTTCCTGGCGTCCGGGTTGATGTAGGGGTCCGAATCGTAGACGCCGTCCACGCTTTTGGCCAGCAAAATGGCGTCGGCCTCCACTTCGGCCGCGCGCAGTGCGGCGGCGCTGTCGGTGGAAAAGAAGGGGTTTCCGGTGCCGCAGGCAAACACCACGATGCGGCCCTTTTCAAGATGGCGGATGGCGCGCCGCCGAATGTAGAGCTCGGCCACCTGGCGCATCTCGATGGCGGACATGACGCGCACCTGCGCGCCCTTGTTCTCCAGGGAATCCTGTATGGCCAGCGCGTTGATGGCTGTGGCCAGCATGCCCATATGATCGGCGGTAGTCCGGTCCATATCCACGCCCATGCGGCCGCGCCAGAAGTTGCCGGCCCCCACGGCAATGCAGACCTGTACGCCCGCGTTCTGCAGAGAGATGATGGCATCGGCGATATCGCTGACCACGTTTCCATCCAGGCCGAAGCCCTTTTCCCCTGCCAGCGATTCACCGGAAAGTTTCAGAACGACACGTTTGTATACCGGTTTCATAAAGCCCCCCTATTGATTCAAACAAAAGCTATGGTTTGCTTCTTAAGCAAAAGCTACAAAAAAGGGTCGTGACGGTCCTGCCGCACCACCCTTTTTATCTTTGGTTACATCTGGCCCATAACTTCCTCTACGAAGTTGTCCTCCCGCTTTTGCAGACCCTCGCCCATCTCGTAACGGGTGAAGCGGCGAACGGAGATATTCTCGCCGATCTTGGCGATCTTGCCGGTGATCAGATCGGCCACCGTGATGTCGGTGTCGCGGATGAAGGGCTGCTCCAGAAGGCAGACCTCCTTGAAGTACTTGTCGATGCGGCCCTCCACGATCTTATCGACGATCTTCTCGGGCTTGCCTTCGTTGATGGCCTGGATCCGGAGGATTTCCTTTTCCTTGTCGATGCTTTCGTGAGAGATTTCCTCCCGGCTGACGTACTGGGGATTGGAGGCGGCCACCTGCATGGCGATATCGCGCACCAGGGCTTTGAACTCATCGGTCTTGGCCACGAAGTCTGTCTCGCAGTTGACCTCCACCAGCACGCCGATGCGGCCCCCCATATGGATGTAGCTTTCGACGATGCCCTCCGCGGCAATGCGGCCGCTCTTTTTGGCGGCTGCGGCAAGTCCCTTCTCGCGCAGCAGCTCCACGGCCTTTTCCATGTCGCCGCCGGATTCAACCAGTGCGTTTTTGCAGTCCATCATGCCCACGCCGGTTCTCTCGCGCAGCTCTTTGACCATCTGTGATGTAATGTTCATATCTATCGCTCCTATTCTGGCTTGTATTTCTTATATTCGGCCAATAGCGGCATGGATTATTCAGCCGCCGTGTCCTGGGCTTCGTCCTCTTCGTCCTCGTCGATGAGAAGCTGCCGGCCTTCGATCACCGCGTCGGCCATTTTGCCGGCGATCAGTTTGACCGCGCGGATGGCGTCGTCGTTGCCGGGGATCACGTAATCGATCTCATCGGGGTCGCAGTTGGTATCCACGATGGCCACGATGGGGATATTCAGTATGCGGGCTTCGGCGATGGCGATGTGTTCTTTCCTGGGGTCCACTACGAACAGGGCGCCGGGAAGCTCTTTCATTTCGCGGATGCCGCCGAGGTTTTTCAGGAGTTTGTCGCGCTCGGCCACCAGTTTGATGGTCTCCTTCTTGGGCAGCACTTCAAAATCGCCGTTTTCTTCCATTTGGTCGATGCGGTTCAGGCGGTTGATCCGAAGGCGGATGGTCTTGAAATTGGTCAGCGTTCCGCCCAGCCAGCGCTGGTTCGCATAAAACATGCCGCAACGTTCGGCTTCGGTCATGATGGATTCCTGCGCCTGTTTTTTGGTGCCGACAAAGAGCACGGATTTGCCCTGCGCGGCCACGTCGCGGATGAAGTTGTACGCCTCTTCGGCCTTGCGGACGGTCTTTTGAAGATCGATGATGTAGATGCCGTTGCGCTCGGTGAAGATGTAGGGTTTCATCTTCGGGTTCCAGCGGCGGGTCTGATGTCCGAAGTGGACACCGGCTTCCAAGAGTTGTTTCATAGAAATTACGGGCATAAAAAAACCTCCTCGTTTTTTACCGCCTTTTGCGTCATCCCGGAAGCGGAAACCCATGCGGGCACGAACCGTCCGGTCGGCAAAAGTGAGTTTTACCTGCAAAATTATAGCACAGGGGCGCTGCGGATGCAAGAAAAGCCGCAATAAAATTTCGGGAGTGCCGGGATTACTTTACCGGTATTTCCCGAATAACCGGCAGTTGAACATCCACGATGGCGATACAAACTGCCTGAGCGAAGCGGGCGGTTTAAAATCACCTGGCTACCCGAAAGTTTGATCAGTTGGCGCCGTTCTCGTCGTCCTCTTCGTCCAGAAGGGCCACGAAGGTATTGAAGGCTGCCTGAAGCTCCGCCTCGTCCTCCACGTCCACGTAGGTGTCCTCCTGGTCGCCTTCCCCCTCTTCCACGCGAAGGATCAGCACGTCCGCCTCCTCCGCCTGCGGGTCGGTATCCGCGTCAACGAGCGCCACGTAGATATTTTCATCATGCTCAAAGGTCATAATATGTTCGAAAGACAATTCGTTTCCGTTCTCGTCGATCAGCTCCACTAAATTACGGTCGTTTTCCATGGATAGTTCTCCTTTACGCGTTGGTTGCTGTATTTGAGTCCAGGTAGGCCTGCAGGATAAATACGGCGGCCACCTGGTCAACCACTTTTTTGCGCTTACCGCGGCGCATACCGCCCTCTATCAGAGAGCGCCTGGCCGAAGCGGTGGTAAGCCTCTCATCCCAGTATACCACATCGGCGCCGGAACATTCCTTGATTTTGTCGGCAAAGGCCATGGTGGCCTCCGCCTGGAAGCCGATAGTGCCGTCCATGTTCTTTGGAAGGCCCACCACCAGTTTTTCCACTTCATGTTTTTCGATCAGCCCACGAATATGCTCCGCATCCTGATCCGCGCTGCCGCTGCGGGTGTAGATTTCAAGCGCCTGCGCCGTCCAGCCGAAGGGGTCCGACAGCGCGACGCCGATACGCACATCGCCTATATCCAGTCCAAGTACGCGCATTTTCCGTCCTAAAGCCTTTCGTTTTTGTCGTGTGATGCAAAAATCGGCTTCCTCCGGATAAAGAAACCGATCTTGTCTTTCAGATTGACGCTCTAATCATTGGGATGATTGATGACGTAAAAGCCCACCAGTTCTTCCAGAAGCTCGTCCCGTTCCAGGCAGCGGATCATGGCCCGGGCGTTGTTGTGGCTGGTGATGTATGTGGGATCGCCTGAAATGAGGTAGCCCACAATCTGGTTGATGGGATCGTAGCCCTTTTCTCTCAGTGCGCGGTATACGCTCATGAGAATACCCCTGGGCGTCGTTACGTCGTCTCGAATAGGCTGAAATTGTTGGGTATCCTGATCGACCGGATTCAAAAGGCTCACCGCCCCTTCCTTTTGCCGTTTTTTGGGCTGGCATCATTTGTCCCATTATACAACGCATCGCATAAAAGAGCAAACGTTTTTGCGCCGTTTTCTGACAATTATCAGGTGTGTGCGGCGGACAAATAATAAAATGCCATAAAAAGAAGGCGACCATGGATCACCTTCTTTTTATGGCAGAATTTTAAAACATATTGCCCATTGTGCTCTTGGCGCGCTTGTAGATGCGCCTTCCCTTGCGGCACAAATCGTTTCTGATCTCCGGCATCGCCGCCGGAAGAATGGCAAGTCCCGCCACAATGCCCAATATACTGCCGGTAATAAATGCTCTGGCTGTTCTAAAACCCATTTTGAATCAATCACCCTTTCATCGGAAGTTGTTTTTAGTTTATCCGATCCGATTTTTGCGATACGTTTTATAAGCTGGTAATTCTTTAATTTACGGTTTTTATTTTTTGCGGTAAAGTGGGCTTGTATCAGCGACTTTCGGCATTCTTTTATAATTTTAATTTTTTGTAAATATATGGAATTGCAGCGAATGCGAAGCTGTCCTTGAGCCGGAAACGGGCCGGCTCCAAAAAGCGGGAATGCGCCCGCAATTTGTGATATACTGGCATATGTGATCGAAAAATGAGAATAGCTGCACATTGGATGCATGGAAAGGATTTCGGGATGGGCACGAAAAAACAGGTTACCGGACATTTACTGGCGTTTATCACCACGTTTATTTGGGGCACCACCTTCATATCCACGAAGGTGCTTTTGAGATCGGCCTCCCCCGTCGAGATCATGTTTTTCAGGCTTATCGTAGCGTTTATCGCGTTATCGCTGGCATACCCTCATAAACTGAAAGTCACCGACAGAAAGCAGGAATTGTATTTTGCGGCGGCTGGCCTGTGCGGCGTTACGCTCTATTTTATACTGGAAAATATCGCCCTGACGTACACCTTCGCCTCCAACGTGGCCGTCATCATTTCCGTGGCTCCATTTTTCACCGCCATTTTCGCGCACCTGTTTTTGGACGGTGAAAAATTAAAGCCCCAGTTCTTCGTGGGCTTTGTGGTGGCGGTGACCGGCATTTTTCTGATCAGCTTCAACGGGCAAAACGTCTTGCGGTTAAATCCGCTGGGCGACGTGCTGGCTGTCTTGGCCGCCGTGGTATGGGCCGCCTATTCCATCCTGACGAAAAAAATAAGCGGGTTTGGGTACAATACCGTCCAGGCGACGCGCAGGATTTTTTTCTACGGGCTGGTGTTTATGATACCCGCGCTGTTTGTGTTCGAATTCAGGCCAAGCCTGGACCTGATTATTCAGCCGGTGAATCTGCTCAATCTGTTGTTCCTGGGACTGGGCGCATCGGCGCTCTGCTTTGTGACGTGGTCCTTCGCGCTCAAAATATTGGGCGCGGTCAAAACCAGCGTGTATATTTACATGGTTCCGGTGGTCACCGTCATTACTTCCGCCATCGTACTGCGGGAGCAGATCACAGGCGTTGCCGCATTGGGGACGGCGCTGACGCTGGCCGGGCTGTTTATCTCCGAAAACAAGATTTTTATGAAGAAAGACAAGCAAAACCCCGCAAAATAACGGGTTTCATGCGAACTGCATAGGAGGACGGAAAAAAGCGCCGCAACGCGGCGCTTTAGACGTATTTAAGTTTCTGTCAGGCTTCTTTCTTACTTTCGCGGTAATTTTCCACGGCGGCCTCAATGGCCTCCTGCGCCAGAATGCTGCAGTGGATTTTCGCCGGCGGCAAGCCGTCCAGCGCCTCCATAACGGCCCTGTTGGTGATCTGAAGCGCCTCTTCGATGCTCTTGCCCTTGATCATTTCGGTGGCAATGGAGCTTGTGGCAATGGCCGCGCCGCAGCCGAACGTCTGGAATGTGACGTCGGTGATATGCTCGCTGTCGTCCACTTTAATGTACATCTTCATAATATCGCCGCACTTGGCGTTGCCCACGCGTCCCACGCCGTCGGCGTCCTTCATCTCTCCCATGTTTCTCGGATTGGAAAAGTGATCCATGACTTTATCAGAATACATCTTCGTTTCCTCCCTTTTCTTCGGCGTACAGCGGGCTCATAGCGCGCAGGTTGCGCACGATGTCCACCAGCGCCGCGACCACCTGGTCAACTTCCTCTTTCGTATTGTGTATGCCGAGGCTCAGCCTCAGTGACCCGTGGGCGATTTCGTGCGGCAGGCCGATGGCCAGAAGCACGTGGGACGGATCGAGGGATCCGGATGTGCAGGCCGAGCCGCTGGAGGCGCAGATGCCCTGAAGGTCCAGCGACAGCAGCAGCGCCTCGCCCTCGATGTAGCGGATCGAAATATTGACGTTGCCCGGCAGGCGGTTGTTGTAGCGCGGCCCGTTGAGTATGATTTCATCGAGTACCTCAAAGAGCGAATCGATCATGTAATCCCTAAGGCCCGTGACGTAGGCCGCGTAATCTTCCAAGTTTTCCGTTGCCTTTTCGATGGCGGCGGCAAGGCCTACGATGCCGGGGATATTCTCGGTGCCCGCGCGGCGGTTGCGTTCCTGGGCGCCGCCCTCGATAAGATTCTGTATCCGGACGCCCTTTTTGACGTAGAGCGCGCCCACGCCCTTGGGGCCATAGAGTTTATGGGCCGACAGGGACAGGAGGTCCACATCCAGCTCGCGCACGTTCACGGGGATGCTGCCCACGGCCTGCACGGCGTCGGTATGGAAATAGGCGCCGTGAGCGTGGGCAATCTTAGCCAGCTGGGCGATGGGCTCAATGGTGCCGATCTCGTTGTTGGCCATCATGATGGATACCAAACTGGTATTGTCATCGATGGCTTCTTCCAAAGAGGCCGGATGGACGACGCCGTATTCATCCACGGGCAGATAGACCACCTCGAACCCTTCTTTTTCAAGGGCTTTGGCGCTGTGCAGCACCGCGTGGTGCTCGATGGCGCTGGTGATGATCTTCGTCCGTTTGTTTTTATTGGCCCGGGCCACGCCGAAAAGTGCCCAGTTATCGGCCTCGGTGCCGCCGCCGGTAAAGAAAATCTCCGTTTTGTCCGCGCCCAGGGCCGCGGCCACTTTCTCTCTGGAACCATCCAGCAGTTTGCGGGCGTTCCTGCCCATATGATGGATGCTGGACGGGTTCCCGAACTGATCCGAGAAGATGGGCAGCATGGCGGCCAGCACCGGCGCGCTGACGGGCGTTGTGGCCGCGTGGTCCATATAGATGGTCTTATTCATTGGCTTTCCCCCATTTCGCTTAACATGTCTGACAGATTGATGGAATCCATCACCTGGTTGATGCCGTGGCGCATTTTGTCAAACACGACGCGGGAGGCGCAGATATCGGATTTTTCACAGTGTCCCCTGTCGTCTTCGCACAGGGCGAACTCGCCTTCCAGCGCGCGCAACACTTCTCCCACGGTGATGGTATCGGGCGGACGGATCAGCTCATAGCCGCCCTGCGCGCCGCGCATGCTGGTGACAAGCTCCGCCTTTCGAAGCGATGCCATCAGTTGCTCCAGATATGCCATGGAGATGTCTTCCCTGGCGGCGACGGTGCTCAGCGCCACGGGACCTTCCCCATAGTTTTGCGCCAGAACGTACATGGCTCGCAGACCGTAACGCCCCTTGGTGGATAATCGCATAACAAACCCCTCCGGTTAATTCCAACTAAAATAATAGGGATTTCTGATTCCATAGTAAATTACTTGGATTAGTTTGTCAATAGCTATTTAGGCTATACAGAAAATTTAAAATAAATGATGCAAAAAATCCAAAAACACGGGCGCGTCATATGGTGTAGTAACAACGTTTGAAAAGGGGCTTATGCAATGACCTGTTTTAAAGAGCATCAAAGATTCTGCATTCTCTTTCCCGGAAACGGGGATACCGTGGACATTTTTTCCGTTATATCCGGCATGGGCACGCCCTGCGCGGATGTGGAAGTCGTCATCGACGGATGCATCAGGCTGTGCACGAAGGTGGACGCCTGCGGGAAATGGCGCATACCGGCGCCCTTGATGGACGAAGGCGTCCACTTCATATGCGCCACGGAAAACGCCTGCGGCTGCCGCCGGGAAGCGGGCGCCGCATTCTGCCTCAGGCCGCCGATAAGCTGCTGCTGCCACCGATAGCGTCCTATCCGCCGCCCTGCCCGGCGCCCGTGCATTTTCGTTTCGCATCATCGCCTGATTAAACTTAAAAACAAAGCACCGGCATGTTTCCGGTGCTTTGCGCGGTGTACGTACAGCTCATTCGCTTACAATGTCCTCATACAGCGGGAACCTGGCGCACAGGTCAAGCACGGTCTGCTTGACGGACTCCACGGTAGTTTCACCCTCGATGATCACTTTGGAGACGCAGTCGGCGATCAGGCGCATCTCCCGCTCCTTCATGCCGCGGGTGGTCATGGCAGGGGTGCCGATGCGGATACCGCTTGTGACCATGGGCTTTAAGGGATCAAAGGGGATGGCATTTTTGTTGGTGGTGATATTGGCCGCGTGGAGCAGTTTCTCCGTATCGCGTCCCGTCCTGCCCTGGGGTGTTAGATCCAGTAGCATCATGTGGTTGTCCGTGCCGCCGGAGACCAGGCGGACGCCGTTTGAAATAAACTGATCGGCCATGGCCTTGGCGTTTTTGACGATCTGATGCTGGTATTCCTTGAATCCGGGCGTCATGGCCTCCTTGAAGCAGACGGCTTTGGCGGCAATGACGTGCTCCAGCGGGCCGCCCTGTATGCCGGGAAAGAAACTCTTGTCGATCACCTTGGCGTAATCGGCCATGCACAGCACCAGGCCGCCCCGCGGGCCGCGCAGGGTCTTGTGCGTGGTGGTGGTGACGATCTGCGCGTAGGGCACCGGGGAGGGATGGTCCCCCGAGGCCACCAGCCCGGCGATATGGGCGATATCGGCCACCAGCACCGCGTCCACCTCGTCGGCGATGGCGCGAAGGGCCTCAAAGTCGATGATGCGCGGGTAGGCGCTGGCGCCGCAGACAATCATCTTGGGCCTTGCTTCAAGCGCGATTTTGCGCACATTGTCGTAGTCGATCCGGTGAGTGACCTCGTCCACCCCGTAAGAGACGATATGAAAGAGCTTGCCGGAAAAATTGACCGGGCTGCCGTGGGTCAGGTGGCCGCCGTGCGCAAGGCTCATGCCAAGGACGGTGTCACCGGGCTCCACCAGAGCGTTGTACACGCCGTAGTTGGCCTGCGAGCCCGAATGGGGCTGTACGTTGGCGTGGTCGGCGCCGAAGATAGCCTTGGCGCGGTCGATGGCCAGGCTTTCGATCACATCGATATACTCGCAGCCGCCGTAGTAGCGTTTGCCGGGATATCCTTCGGCGTACTTGTTCGTCAGGTGGCTTCCGGTTGCCGCCAGTACGGCGGGGCTGACGAAATTCTCCGACGCAATCAGTTCGATGTGCTCCCTCTGGCGCGTCAATTCGTCTTTCATGGCCTTGGATATTTCCGGGTCAACCTGAGCGATGACATTCAAATCAATCATGCTAAAACTCCTTTTGTCTGTTATGGGCAATAGGATATGACGGTTTGTTTTACACCGTATCAACGTCCATAATGGTACACTATTTTCAGGTGCAAGTAAACCGGATAGGCGCATAAAAGAGCGATTTGTCCGAAGTCTTTTACCAAAAGGGCCCGCGGGACTGCGCGGGCCGTTCCAAACTCTTTTTTTAGGCTTCGCCCGCTTCTTCTTTCGGCGCCACCTGTTTTTCCACCATGGCCCGAAGGCCCGAGGGATTGGCCCCGATGAATTTATCGGCCACCTCGCCGTCCACGAACACCATCAGTGTGGGAATCGTCATCACGCCGTAGGAAACCGCAAGGGACTGCTCGTCGTCCACATTGATTTTGCCCACGGCCAGTTTGCCTTCAAACTCCTCGGCCAGCTCATCCACGTAGGGGCTGATCATGCGGCAGGGACCACACCATTCCGCCCAGAAATCCACCAGCACGGGCACTTTTGAGCCCTCCACCTTTTCCTTAAAGTTCTTCTGCGTCAGTGTCATGATGTTTGCCATGGTCAAATATACATCCTTTCTTTTTTTAGGGATGATCCCCCTGGGACTCGTCACTATTATGAGTCCCTCGAATGGATTGCATTCTCGGTTCAAATTTTCCGCTCCTTGAAACAAGAGGATTCAGCAGCCATACCGCCGCGAAGCCGATAGCGGTGCCCAAAAGTGCGCAGACGGCCCGGAGCATATCCGCCTGTACAAGCGGGAAGAACCCGCTCAGCGCGCCGCCGGCCACGGCGCCGGCGACCAGCAGCGCCAGCGGAATCAGGTACGCGATGGCTGATGCCCACAGCACGTTTGCGCCGGAGAGCTCAAGTTCCACATACTGCCCCACCTGCGCCGACAGTGTGTTTGGCACCTCAACGACGGTCTCAGCCTCGCCCGAAAGCATGCCGCAGGCGCCGCATCGGCCGCAGGCGGAGGTGCGTTTGAAGAGCACGTGGGCGGTCCTGCCCTCGACGCGGACGACTTCGCCCTGCTCGGTCATGCTTTTCGCCTCCTATCCTGCATCCTGACGGGAAACCGGTGAAAAGATACTCTCAGCCGCTCGGCGGGTTTTAAACCGCCAAAGGCCCGAAAGAGCCGGCTCGCTGCCTGCGCCGTTGGACGGCACAGTAGTTATTGTACCCTTTGTTGCCGATTCGATCAAGTGCGTTTTGTTCTTGGCAAGGCTTATGCAGGCACGGACAGGCCATCATTCGGAGGCCTCGTCCCTGCAGGTAACGGCGATGCACAGTTCCTCCAGCTGGCTCTCCCGCACTTTTGCCGGGGCCTGCATCATCAGGCACGACGCGTTCTGCGCCTTGGGGAACGCGATGACGTCGCGAATGCTCTGGCCACCCGATAAAATCATGGCCAGGCGGTCCATGCCGAAGGCGCAGCCCCCGTGGGGCGGCGTGCCGTAGCGGAACGCGTTTAGAAGGAACCCGAACTGATCCTGCACCTCTTCGGGCGTAAAGCCCAGGGTCTCGAACATCAGCTGCTGCAGACGGCTTTCGTGTATGCGCACGCTGCCGCCGCCCAGTTCCATGCCGTTGACCACCATATCGTAGGCCTGCGCGCGGACGCTGCCCGGATCGGATTTCATCTTGTCGATATCCTCGGGCATGGGGCTGGTGAAGGGATGGTGCATGGCGAAATACCGGCCCTCTTCCTCGTCGTACTCCAGAAGCGGGAACTCGGTGACCCACAGCACGTCGTAGCGGTTTTCATCGATGAGTTCCAGCCGCCTTCCAAGCTCCAGGCGGAGCTGTCCCATGGCGTTTACGGCAACATGGCGCGAAGCGTCAGCCACGAAGAACACCGCGTCTCTGGCACTGGCCCCTGCGCTTTCAAGAAGCCTGATAAAATGCTCCTGATGAAAGAATTTCATAATAGGGCTCTTTATCTCGCCTTCACCCCACAGTGCGTAGGCCAGTCCCTTGGCCTTATAGAGCTTCACCACGTCGGTGAGCGCGTCGATCTGTTTTCTGGGGAAGCGGCCGGCGGCGCCGGGCACCACGACGGCCTTCACGCAGCCGCCCGCGGAAAGGGCGCTTTCAAACACCGTGAACCCGCTTGCCTGCGCCGCATCGGAAACGTCTTTGATTTCAAGGCCGAATCGGGTGTCCGGCTTGTCGGAGCCATAGCGGTCCATAGCGTCGGCCCACGTGATGCGCTCAAGCGGCACCGGGATTTCCACGCCCAGCACCTCTTTGAAGATGGCCGCGATCATCCGCTCGTTGACGTCCATGACGTCCTCGGGCGTCACAAAGGACATCTCCAGGTCGATCTGCGTAAATTCCGGCTGGCGGTCGGCCCGCAGCGCCTCGTCTCGGAAGCAGCGGGCAATCTGGAAGTAGCGGTCCATACCCGCCACCATCAAAAGCTGTTTGTAGAGCTGCGGCGACTGGGGCAGCGCGAAGAAACTGCCCGGGAAGGTACGGCTGGGCACTAAATAGTCCCTGGCGCCCTCCGGCGTGGACTTGCTCAGTATGGGCGTCTCGATCTCCACGAATCCCTCATTTGAAAGGAAGTTGCGGGCTGCCTGCGTGGCCTTGTGGCGCATTTGAAGGCTCTGCTGCATGCCGGGCTTTCGGATGTCCAGATAGCGGTACTTCATCCGCAGTTCGTCGGAGACCTCCACCTGGTCGTCCACCGGGAACGGCAGGGTTTCCGCCGCGGAGAGAATCTCGATATCTTCGGCCACGACCTCCACCTCTCCGGTCTTCATATCCGGGTTGATGTCCCTTTCCCCGCGCAGGCGCACCCGGCCGGTGACGCGAAGCACGTATTCGTTTTTAATGGACGCCGCCTTTTTTAAGAGCGCGGCGGCGGTATCCTCCACGATGACCTGCACGATGCCGCTCCTGTCGCGAAGGGCGATGAAGGCCAGGCCGCCGAGGCTGCGGCAGCGCTGCGTCCATCCGCAGAGGGTCACGCGCTGGCCGTTATGGCCCGAGCGGATGTCGCCGCAGCCGTGTGTGCGCATTTTTGTTGCGTTCATATCATTGACCGCCTTTCGTAAGGGTAGCGAGGATGCCGTCCGTATCCGAGAGGGACATTTCGGTTTGCGTGCCACCGTTCATATCCCGTAGCTTCACCACGCCCCGCTCCAGCTCGTTTTCGCCGATGATCAGTCCGAACGGCACCGAAAGCTTGCCCGCGTACTTCATCTGGGCTTTTAAGCTGCGTCCCGCGTGGTCCAGGTCCACCTTCGCGCCTCCCCGGCGAAGTGCCTGGGTCAGCGTGAAGGCCGCCATGCGGCAGGATTCGTCCGGCGTGGCCATGACGTAGGCCTGACAGGCGGGCTCCTTCTCCCACAGCGTACCGGCCGCCTGCATCACCAGCAGCAGGCGTTCCAGGCCGAATGCGAAGCCCACGCCCGGGGTAGGCGGGCCGCCCATCATGGAGACGAGGCCGTCGTAGCGTCCGCCGGCGCACACGGCGCCCTGTGCGCCGATATCCCGGGAGATCAGTTCAAAGACGGTCTTGCTGTAGTAGTCCAGGCCACGGACGATCCTGGGATTGACGATGTAGGGAAGCTGCATCAAGTCCAGGTATTTTTTGACGCTCGCAAAGTGCACGGCGCACTCCTGGCACAGATGATCCAGCATCACCGGCGCATCCTTGACCACCTCCTGGCAGACGGGGCTCTTGCAGTCGAATATGCGAAGCGGATTCTTCTCCAGGCGGTTCCCGCAGGTTTCACACAGCGTATCCTCGTGCGCGTGAAAGTGCGCTTTCAGTTTCTCTGAGAATGCCGGCCGGCACTTGGGACAGCCGATGGAGTTGATTTCAAGGGACAGGTTGTGGATGCCCATTTTATTCAGGAGCCGCCAGGCAAAGGTGATGACCTCCGCGTCGCAGGAAGGCTCCCCCGCCCCGAAGGCCTCGATGCCGAATTGGTAGAACTGGCGGTAGCGGCCCGACTGGGGCGCCTCGTAGCGGAACATGGGCGCAGACAGATAGTACAGTTTCGCCGGCAGGGGCTCGTTGTAGAGGCGGTGCTCCAGAAACGCCCGCACCACGCCGGCGGTGTTTTCCGGGCGAAGGGTCATGGACCGATCGCTCCGGTCGGTGAAGGTGTACATTTCCTTCTGCACGATATCCGTGGTATCACCCACTCCCCGGGCAAATACTTCCGTATGCTCGAAGACGGGCGTTCTGATCTCCGTGTAGCCGTACTGGGCGCAGTGCTCACGGATGATAGCCTCCGCCTTTTGCCAGGCGTGGATTTCGCCGGGCATGATGTCGTGCGTCCCCCTGGGGGCTTTCATCTCCACGTTTGTCACTCCTTCGTCCATGCGTCTGACGCTTGGATACAGTCGCAATTGATATCGTCTCATTATATAGTTGTGGGGAAATTGTGTCAATTTATACCGTTACAAAAAAGAGCGGTATAAAAGCGAATCCGCCCCCTTTTTATAGCTTTTTAGTCTACCCGGTCAGTACTTTTCAAACATGTGCATGATGCGCATCCGCTCCGGCGGCGCCATTAGCGCTCCAGCGCTCTCTTCAAGCGCAAGCAGCATCTGGCCCGGTTCCGCGTCCGGTTCGTCCCTGTGGACCGGCACACGGTAAATTACCCTGCGGCAGTCCTGTGGCATCAGCGCGGTCAAAAGCGCGTCAAACAGGTGCTGCGGGGCGCACCACTCCACGATTTCCAGCGTCTTTTCCTCCGCGCTGTAAGTGAACACGGCGTAGCCCGAATATCCCTGCGTATCCTCTATGAGCTGCACCCCGGCCCCGTCCAGCTCCGCATCCTTCAGCATCCAGCGAAAATCAGAGGCTTCCCGCAGCACATACCCGTCAAAGCGCCGCATGTAGTGCGCGTAGGCCCTTTGCATCAGCGGAAAGTTCTCGCGCGTGACGACGTGGTGTACCCTCAGCCCGCTTGAATCCTCCCGGGGAAAATTTTCCCGTTCAAGTACGATCTTTTTCGTGAAGTAGGCCGTCACATAGTCCAGCTTTTCATAGAAGCTGTGCAGAAACGGCGACAAAAAGGCCACGGGCAGGCCCTCTTGCCGCAGGCGTTCATGCAGATGGCGCATCAAAACGGAAGCGTACCCCTTATATCGCTTATCCGAAAGTGTGGAAACCCCGGCGATGCATGCGCTCCGTACGGTTTTCCCGTCAAAGGCAAGTTTCTGCGGGATCACGTGGGCCACGGCGCACAGGCCGTCATCGTAAAGCGCCCAGGATTCGCCAAGGCTTGCGCGCATGGAAAAATAGGCGTCTATAAAGGCCCCGGAATCTTCGGGAAAGCCGTCCTTCCAGGCACGCACGGCATCCTTGCGGTCCCGGCCCGGGATGTCCAGCCGTCTAATTTCCATCCATGCCCTCCCGGCGGGTAACGTTGTATTTTTTGATCATCCGGACGGGATAGTAGGATTTCTTGCTGCGGCGAAGGCCGGGAATGCCCATATCCTCTTCCCTGTTGATGTATGTCAGGTGCGCGAGCGCATACTGCGCAAACTGCTGGTTGATCAGCGGATAGAGCCCCTGGATATCCGTATTGGCCTTCTCGATGTGAATGACGGCCATATCCTCGGTCAGCTGTTCGCCCAGCGTGAAGGCCTCCACCCGGTCGTTGATGAGGATGGCGCCGCCGATAAAGCCCAGCTCTTTCCAATGTTCCAGGCCCTTGAACACGGCGCTCTTTTCAAACTCCAGCGTGGGATCGCCGGCGATGTGCCGCTCATACCACTGCATGTAATTTTCAAGGCACGGCTGCACCAATTCATCGGTCAGCATTTTAAACTGATAGTCGTGCCGGAGCGTGAGGCGGTTGATGTGGTTGCGCTTGGCGTGATAACGGCTTCCCTTCAGCTCGATCAGGTCTCGGCTCAGGTACACGTAATCGAAATTATCCCGGTCCTCTTCGATGCGCCATACCTGCGGCTTGGAGCAATGATCAAGAAGCGTATCCTTGACGCTTTCCGGGACCACCTTGATTAAAAAGGGGAAATGGTTTTCCCTTGAATATTCCTGCATCATGCACACGGCATCGCAGATAATTTCGGGACGCTTGATGACGGGCGTGAAGAAAAAGCGCTGTCCGTTTCGTCCCACGCCGGTGAACAGCAGGATGTCGCCGTCGATGTGGTAGCGGATATCCCAGCTGTCCGCCCATAGGAACATATTGCCGAAACAAAGTTCGGAGTTCTCGTACTGGGCTTTTTTAAAAAATCCGTCCAGTTTCTGTTTGTCCTCCAGTGTAACGGGCCTAAAGTCCTTCATAATGTCTCCTTTATATAAAAAATTAAAAATTTGAATATACCCTTGAATCGGATAAGAGCCCCACATTGGGCATCAGAGGCCCGTACAGGCTGACATGCTGGCCGGGCGAAGCCTCGATCAACTGGTTTTCGCGCAGAAACTGCACCTGTTTGACATCGCCGATCTGGCAGAGCGTATTGACGATGGCATACACGGTGATCCGCTGCTCCTCCGGCGTCAGTGCCATCATTTTTTCGATGGCCCTCGTGCTCATATTCAGTACCATCAGATCGCCGTCGATGCGGTATCCGTGGACGTCGTTATAGGTGAGGAGAACCGGCAGCGACGCGGCGCGGCCGGTATCGGTTTCAAGCGGGCCGGCGAAAAGGTGTTCCAGCAGCAGCTGCGTACGGTTTTTGCGCTGGCTGTCCTGGGTGATATTGTCCATGGCGATGGTATGGCGCACGCTGACCAGCGAGCGGCCCAGCCGGTTTGGATAATACAGCGTCAGCGTATCGGCGATATAGCCGGTGAAAAGCTCTCTTTCAAGGTATACCACCTGACGCATCGTGTCCGTATAGGCGGTAATGGGCCTTGAATTCATCATGATGGACACCACATCCACTTCCGGGAACATGGAACAGATGC
Source organism: Christensenellales bacterium (assembly GCA_050944255.1). Classification (GTDB taxonomy): domain Bacteria; phylum Bacillota; class Clostridia; order Christensenellales; family Maliibacteriaceae; genus JBMNQS01. Next base: position 37,926 of record JBMNQS010000005.1, read on the forward strand.
TCAGCACGATGGCGCCTATGCGCTGTCTTTTTTGCCTGTCCGTGGAGCGCATGAAGATAATATCTTCCGAGAGATTGATGCGCACGATATTGCGGCCGTCGAGCAGAATATCCATTGCGGGCTCGCTTAAAAGGGAAATTTCCTCGCCGATCACGGGCGTATGCTGGCTTCTGTCCACGGGCCCCTTTTTCAGTTCATTGATCAGCGACGTGACCGGATCGCCCGTGATGGTGATGGTGCGGATTTCCGGCAGCAGGTATTCCTGGGTCGTATCCTGAAAGTACAGTGCCACCGCGCGGGTATTTTCTTTGCCGGACTGTTCCGAGTTGATCCTGTCCCACAGCTCCGTCACGGTATTGTTCTGCATGGCCATGGGACCGCCGCTGCCGCGGATGGGCAGTTCCTTCCCATCGCACATGACGGTCACGTACTGTACGCCGGAGAGGGCGGTCAGCGTGTTGACCACCGAAACTTTTGCCAGCAGCAGGTCAAATTCGCTCAGTTGCAGAAGCTCCGGGGAAAAATGGATCGTCACGTAGTCGCCGGACTGTTCCGAGCGAAGAAATGCAACATCCTCGGGGAAGGCGCTCCTGTAGGCTTCCTCGGTGGGCCCTTCCAGAAGTTCCGCCACGGCCTGATCTACGGCCGACATCATGTCGGTGACCAGCACGAGGCGCTTTTCAGAGAAGAGCTTGTTGTAATCGGCCTGCGATGCTCCGGGAAAAAAGAGCGTGAAATTTTCAATTTTGTTTTCGCTGTTGTCGTCCGGACGCGTGATGGGCACGCTGGGCGCCGGCGTCTGCACGGGCTCATTGTCAGATGCGTTTTCCGCGCCGCAGGCGCAGCAAAAGATCGCCATGATCACAGCCATCGCGAGGGCGGCTATTTTTTTTGGTTTGCAGCTTGCCGGCCGCATATTTTTACCTCACTTACTGTGGCAGCAGCGACAGCAGCGATTGATAGCTGATTTTCCATACGCCGCCGTCGAGCACCATACGCACCGGATAATCCAGCAGTTCCCGGTTTTGGTACGTCATATTTACATAGGTCAGAGCGGTTTTCCCGTTATGGGCGATGACCGAGCCTCTGACGCTGCTGTTATCGAGTTTCCAGTCGCCGCTGCCAAACACCTTTTCCCATTCGGACAGGGGCGGTTTCAGATCGCCGTCTATATTGGCGATGTACTTGTAGAGACGCTCGTAGTTTTTGTTGTTGAAGCATGAGAAAAGAATATTGACCGTGCCCGAAACGGTGGATACCACGTCGTATTGGCGGGCCAGCGCGTCGAGGCGGGTTTCTCCCGATTCGCTTTCGGGCAGGCCGATTTCCGCGCGGTTGATGGGATCGGCCACGCCGTCGTCGTTAATATCCACGTAGATTTGAACGCGGGTCGCCGTGCCGATTTCCGTCAGGGTATTGACGATGCTGTAGACGGCGCTGCGCCTGTCGGAGAGCACAAGCTGGGCTTCGGTGGCGTTGTCTTTCCATTCGGCGGAAACTTTGCGGATATTGTCATGGGGCAAGAGGAACTCCTGGCTCAGGAGCACCGTCAGATTGCCCTGCACCAGGGAAATATCCACCACGCGGGTATCGGGGTTGATCACGGCGCTCAAGTCCGTATAACCGGCGCCGGGGCCTTTTTGGATCAGCTCGTTCAAGACGGCCAGCTCCACGCGCACATTGGACGGGAAGGTGATCTCCCGCTCTTCCCTGCCCAGCACCGGCTCATCCAGGTAAGGGAAATAAAGGGCCGCGCGGTACGTGTAGCTCTGTCCGTTATCGCCCAGAACGGGGCTGATGATGGTATCGGCGCTGAGCGGATTGTCCGTACTGCCCACGATGTTGCCCATGCCGGGCGCGTCTTCCTTGATGACGCTGCTTCGGCGCCTGCATCCTGAAACGGGAAGCAGGGCGATCAAAAGCGCACCGATTAAAATATTGCGCAAAAGTTTCTTCATGGCGATCACCTTTCGGGGTCTTGCGGAGGGTCATGTTCGGACGGCGGGTCCTGCGGCACCGCGGGCTCTGGTATGAGCGCGGGCTCGGACGCAGCGATCAGCGCCGGAGAGAACACGCCTGAACTTTCAAGGGACGGCACCTCTTCGGGGACACGCGGAAGCGTGACGGTAAAGATGCTGCCCTGGCCCTCGTGGCTCTGCACGTGGATGGTACCGTTGTGCATCTGCAGGATCTGCTTGACGATGGCAAGGCCCAGCCCGGTGCCTCCGGTATCCCGGGTACGCGCCCTGTCTATGCGGAAAAACCGTTCAAACAGCTTGTCCAGCGCCTCCGGAGGGATGCCGTAACCGTTGTCGATCACCGAAATGGATACCGTATCCTCATCGGCGGTCATTTCCACCCGCACGCGTCCGCCCTCGGGCGTATATTTGATGGCGTTGTCCACCAGATTGGTCAGCATCTGCTGGAGCCGGACTTCCTCGCCCATAATTTTTGCCGGGGATTCAATGTCCGACAGCATGGTGATATTGCGGCTTTTGGCCAGGGGCACCAGGGCTTTGACGGTGGCCACCAAAAGATCGTCCAGCTGCACCACCCGAAAATCGAATGCGGAGCCCTGTTTATCCATTTGGGCCAGCAGCAGAAGGTCGGTGACCAGCGTATTGAGCCGGTCGATTTCGCGGTTGATATCACTGAGGAACTCATGGGTCAGATCCGGGTCGTAAGGCTGCTGGTGAAGCAGCGCTTCCGTAAGGATCTTCATGGAACTCAGCGGCGTCTTCAGTTCGTGAGAGGCGTTGGAAACAAATTCGTTTCTGGCCTGCTCGATGCTCTGCAGGTTTTCGGTCATGGCGTTGAACGCGCTGCCCAGGCGGATCATCTCGGTCTGGTTGCCCGTCTGAAGCGGTATGCTGCGATTGAAGTGTTCGCGGCTCATGGTTTCGATATTGTCCGTCATTTCCTCCAGCGGATTGACCAGAAGCGTGGCCACAAAGTAGGAAATGATCGCCACCAGGGTCACAATGCCCAGGGAATTGACGCGCATCTGGCGGTTCAGGTTATCGACCGAGGTGACGATGGGCTGCACGCTGGAGGATAAAAGCACCGCGCCGATACGGCTGCCGTTATAGAACACCGGCGAGACGCTGTACATCAGCCAAGCGCGCGTGCCGCGCTCCTCTTGCGGCTCGTCCTGATGGAAGCCGTGGGAGAAAATATCTTTATCGATCAGAACGTCCTGGACCTCCCTGTGGCTGAGCCGGATTCCGTTTAAAATCGAAAACGGATCCGCCTGAACCACGCCGTATTGATCCAGGATAATCAGCCGCCCGCCCAGCTCCTCGCTTTTGAGCGTCACGTAATCGTGCAGCGCCTGCGCGTCGGCTCTTTGCAGCATCTGGACCGCGTCGATGGCGGTCACCTCGATCATGGCCCGGCGCCGGGCGATTTCGTTGTCGACCAATTGCTGTTCCATCAGGTTCAGTATGGCGATGTTAAAAAACGCCATAAGCAGTCCTATGACGATCACATAGGGTATGATGATCCGGCTCTTTATGCTGTAGTACAGATCGAGGAATCTATTTCGCATCGGCTGAGAAATAGTAGCCTACCCCCCATTTGGTATGGATGTACTGCGGGCGCGACGGGTCCTGCTCCACTTTTTCGCGCAGGCGGCGGATATGCACGTCCACGGTGCGAAGATCGCCCAGATAATCGTATTGCCATATAATGGCCAGCAGATTTTCCCTGCTGTAGACCTTACCGGGGTTGGATGCGAAAAGCTGCAGAAGATCGAACTCCTTTGCCGTCAGGTTGATTTCCTTTTCGCCCACGTGCACGGTTCTGTTTTCGGTATTGATGCGCATATCCCCCACCACGATGGGCATGTTGCTTTTTTCCGGGGCGGTGACGGGCGCGGCGCTGGCGCGGCGCAGCACGCTTTTGATGCGCGCTTTAAGCTCCAATATATTGAAAGGTTTCGTCAGGTAATCGTCGGCGCCGTATTCAAGCCCCAGGATTTTATCCATATCCTCGCCCTTGGCGGTAAGCATCAGGATGGGCACATTGGACGATTCGCGAATATGCTGGCATACTCTCAGTCCGTCGATTTTCGGAAGCATGACGTCCAGGATGATCAGGTCGTAGTGATTCCTTTGAAACTGGTTCAGCGCCTCCTGACCGTCATAAGCTACGTCCACATCGTATCCGTCCTGTCCCAGGGAAAAGCGCAGTCCCTTGACGATGGATGGCTCGTCGTCCACAATCAGAAGTTTTTTGGCCATGGAAACCCTCCCTTATACATTGGCCGCAGCCGGCCGGCCGCAGGCTCACAAGATATTTTTTATCGTTAGAATAGCGTCAGATACTTTTCTATTTTAGCATAATTTTCGTCGCTTAGCTTGCAATAATCCTTAAATTCTTCAAGCGACAGGAAAAAGTGGCCCTGATGAAGCCGTTTTTCCACTTGGCCGGCAGTGTACTCGCTTATGACGCCAAGACGCATCAACTGGTGTTTGTCGGCCAGGTTCACCGCCATGGTTTCTCCCGGCAGCATGGACCTGTAGGGCACGTCCACCACCTGTCCGTCGTAGAGCGCGCTTTCCAGCTCCAGTTCGGAAACATCGCTTTCAAATACGATACCCACGAAGTTTAGACCGTCCAAAAGGGTGGTCGGTTCCGTAAAGCTCACCTTGCCCGCGCTTTTCACGGCGCCGCTGAATTCAACGGTGAACTTCATGGTTTCCGGCTTTTCGGAAGGCTTGGGCGTCTGCGCGGCCGATTGCGGCGCCGTGACGCCGGGCGAAGACGCCTTATCCGATCCGCCTGTGACGGCCGGATCGGACCGCGGCATTATTTTATCATAAAATAGTATGCCGATAATCACCGCAAGTACGCAAAGTACGGCAATAAAGATCATTTCCTGCCTCTTCAAAATACCCGCACCTCCATCTGATACCATCGTCTGACAATATTCGGTAAAACTTGCCGCGCTCCTTTATTGCAATGGGGCGCTTTTGCGCCAAACGGCGCGATAACCGGCTTTTGACAAAAAGTGTAATTAAAGCTATTATATTTTTGGCTGTTGTGCTGTTTGAGTTTAAGACGAGTATGGGGTGGCATTCAATCATATGAGACATGATAGGCAAAATCATGCTTTTTTATATCCGCTCATGGCATTTTTCAGTGTTGTTTTATTGGTGCTGGGTATTTTTGCGCCCTTTGCTCTGGCCGACGACGAAAACCAGATCGTATTTAAAGATGCCCCTAAGATCAGATCCAGTGAAATTGTGGGCGGCAGCGCCATTTTGTTTGACATCCATTCCGGCGAGGTTTATTTCTCCAAAAATCCTCAGGCCAAAAGCTATCCGGCGTCGGTGACAAAGATTATGACGCTGATCGTGGCGCTTGAAAACGCCGATTTGGAGGACCAGCTGACGCTGACCGGGGACATTGCCGATATCGATTCCGCGTCCAGCAAGGCGGGCTTTTACATCGGCGAGGTGCTGACGTTTGAGGATGTGCTCCACGGGCTCATGCTTCCCAGCGGCAACGATGCGGCCAACGCTGTGGCCATTCACGTATCGGGCAGCCTGGAGGGCTTTGTGGAATTGATGAATCAAAAGGCCGCGGAGCTTGGCATGAAGGACAGCCATTTTATGAACGCCCACGGCCTGCACGACGAGAACCACTATACCACCGCCGCGGACATGCAGAAGCTGCTTTCGTACTGCTATGGGAACGAGGCGTTTAAAAAGATCGTATCCACATGGGAATACGAGATCGCGCCCACCAATAAAAACGAGGACGGTTACAAATTCTGCAACGGCAATCTTCTGTTGTCGCCCGATGCGAACCAGCAGTTCCGCTATCCGGCGGCCACCGGCGTGAAGACCGGCTTTACCAACGAGGCGGGCAACTGTCTTGTCGCCTCCGCCGAGCAGGGGCAGATGGCCCTGGGCGCCGTGACGTTCAACAGCACCAATATGGATAAATGGCGCGACGTGATCAAGATGTTCTACTACGGGTTTGAGAATTTCGCGCAGCTTCCGCTGGCGGATTTGATGCAGCAGTACCGGCCAGAATCGCTGACACTGGAGAACGTCTCGGGGGACGATCCCCTCGGCGGAAGGCTTACGCTGAACTTTGAGCCGTACGAATCCGGCGTTTACAAGGATACAAAGAGCAACGCGCAGATGATCGGCGACAACCTGGAAAAGATTGACATCGTGAAACAGTACAATATGGATATCCCCGCCGCCCCGGTTGAAAACGGAGATGTGCTGGGCACCTATAAATTTGTCCTGGCGGGCAAGGTGCTGCAGGAGGGCGATTTGGTGGCCACCAGGACCGTGGAAGCCAAGGCGCCGCTGTTCCAGTGGCAGGGCGAAAACGACGGCACGCAGCCTGCGGTGCAGTCGCTCAAGTGGGTTATGTGGGTGGTTTTGGGCGCCTTCATACTGCTGCTGGCGCTGCTGGTTTTAAGGGGCATTGTTTTAAGACGGCGCAGGCGGCAGGCCAAACTCCGCCAGAGCGCGCTGCCCATTGTTTCCATTGAAGAGGCGCGAAAAAACAGGCGTCCCGCCGCCAGATACGGCAAACAGACGCAGACGACGATGCTTCGGATGGGAAAGAAGAATCTGTAAACAACCGGCGCTTCTGAAATGACCCCAAAAGCCAGGCAGTGTGATAGGCTGTCATTGATGGGGTATTTACTATACCGAATAATATATGTATGGCATATATAAATTTGAAAAATTTTAGGAGGCCCTATATGAACGATGTCATGAATCTTTTGCAGGAACACAGATCCATCAGAAAGTTCACAGACAAGCCCATAAAGGAGGCGCTGGTGGACGAGATCCTCCGCTGCGCCCAGAGTGCCGCCACATCCAACTTTATTCAGGCCTATACCATCATCCGCGTAAACGCGCCTGAAAAAAGGGCAAGGATCGCGGCTGTGGCCGCGGGCCAGCAGTGGGTGGTCCGGGGCGCGCAAAGAAAATCGGTTCGCGAATCCAGATATAATCCGGAGAGGTTATTCCCCGCCCTGGGCCTGGCTTGGGTGGAAGGTAAAGTTATGTTCCTCCATCCACAGGCGTTCCAGGTTATAAAAACCGCGCTCCTCCTGATGGAAGATATGCACGATGACGTCCCCGTAATCCAGCACCACCCAGCGGGCCTGCTCGTAGCCTTCAATCCGCGCGGGACGAAGGCTCGACTCCTCCTCCAGCGTTTCGGCTACGGCGTCGGTCAGCGCGCGCACCTGGATACCCGAGCCGCCGGAGGCCACCACAAAGGCGTCGGCGATAATGGTCATCTGCGAGATATCCAGCGTGACGATGTCCAGGCCCTTTTTATCCTCCAGGATGGCGGCGATGCGTTTGGCCAGTTGATTGTCGCTCTGCATTGAATTCCTCCTTGTTTTGGTGGTATTGTTCAAGCCATTTGAGAGCTTTGACGGAATCGGGATGCACCCGTTTGCCGCGGGCGGACATAAACGCCTGTGTGGAAATCAACGTCATCCTGACCGCCCGGACCATGTCCTTGTCTTCAAACGCGGCTTTTCGGATGGCTTCCACGCCGCTGAATCGGCGATGAGGCTCTATGAAATCGGCCAGTTTCGTGATCATGACAAGCGGCGTCATGCCGGCGCAGCCGGTTGAATGGTACCTCACGGCGTTTAAGATATCCTCGTCGCCGACGCCGTATTCATAGCGGGCGATACCGGCGCCAAGCGGTCCGTGCCAGAGGGACGGCATGTTTAAGAGCTCGTCGTCAAGCTGCACGCCGCATTTTCGGGCCATGGCGAGGGCCTCATCGCCCTTGTACGGCTTCGCGCAGTCGTGCACCAGCGCCGCCAGATGGGCCTTGAAATCGTCGACCCCGTAAATCCCGGCCAACCGCCTGGCCGTATCCACCACGCGCAGCGTGTGCTGCCAGCGGCTTTCGGGCAGGCGCTGCCGCAGGGTATGCGCGATGTTTTCCAGCGCCTGCTGATCCGTCCCCTCCTGGGTATACAGATGATGCTCCCTGATATACGCGGCCACGCCATCGGGCACCAGATGCTCCCAGGGCCTGCCCGCAAGGATGTCCGCGCGCACCTGCGTTGAGGAAATATCCGGGCAGCGCGCCTGGGACAGGCGGATCGCGGCGTGATAAGTGTTCTGATAAAACCGCATCTTTTCCTTGACGGCGGAACGGTCGGTCCCGACCCGCGCAATGACAAAGAACTTGCAGATGACGAAAAGCTCGTCGAAATGCTTCCATGTATCCAGGTCCAGCAGCGTATCCGAGCCGATCACAAACCGGAAATCGGCATCCGGATGCTCTTTTTGAAGGGCTTTGACCGTATCGATGGTGTAGGTTCTTCCCTGGCGCTTGATTTCGATGTCCAGCACGTCGAAGCGCGGGTCGTCTTTTACGGCCAGGCAGGCCATTTCATAGCGCTGCCCGGGACTGGCGGAGGACAGTATTTTATGGGGAGGATCGCCTGCTGGGATGAAGAGGACGCGCCCCATGCCGCCTTCTTCCGCGGCGATGCGGGCCATTTCAAGGTGCCCGTTGTGGATAGGATGAAAGCTCCCGCCCAGAAGTCCGATGGACCCTGTCAGCTTTTTCGTCTGCATGTGGTTTTCCTCCTATTCACATTATAGCTTAATTTCACTTAAAAAATCAAAAAGATTTGCATAGTTTTAGCAAATACTGGCAATACTTTTTTGACCGGAAAAAGGGGTGAAGCGCATGATCGAAAGAGCCGAAAAGCTGTTGTGGCAGCATGTAAAAAACGCGAAAAGCCTGCTGGCAAAGGTGCTCGATACGCTGTTTTTTGTCATTGCGGGCAATCTTGTGGCCTACATATGGTTTTATTCCCAGACGAGAAACGCCATGGTATCGGCCATTTTGTCGGTGGTGCTGGTTTCGCTGCTGCTTTTTGCCTACAGAATCTGGTTTTTAATGCGCAGGAAAAAGTACATAGACGCCGCGTGGCACAAGATGCGCAGGCAGTACATCCTGGAGAATATCGCGCTCTTGCCCACCACGCGCACCCGCGATTTTCTGGCCCCGCTTCTTTCCCAGTATAGCGTGACCCTTGGCGAAAACATCAGCGACGATGTCTGGTACGCGGATAAAAACGGCGAGCGCGTGCTGGTGCGGCTGATCCGTCTGCCTCCCGGAGAGGAGATCGAAAAGCGGGACCTTCTGACCACCTACCGGATGGCCGCGCCTCTGGGGCTGCGCTTTATGGTGGTGTCTACGGGCATCATGAGCGAAGCGTGCGAGGGATTTTTCAAGCGGCTGTCCCCCACATGCTTCCAGATTATCGACGAGGACGAATTGTGCGGCCACCTGGTGCCCGTTCAAAACGACGCCGACGAGGAGGCGGTGGCCAAATACATCATCGATCTTCTGTCGGCCAAGAAAAAGGTGCCGCGGATTTTCACCCAGGCGCTTCACCCCTCCAGGATGCGCATGTACATATTCAGCGGGTGCCTGCTGGTGGTGGTCTCCTTCTTTGTGCCCTTTGCCTCCTATTACCGCGTCATCGGCATCCTGTGCCTGCTGATGGGCCTTTTGACTATCCTTCGAAGGGACGTGGAGCGCACGATGGTACAATAGCACAGCAATAATAAGGTAAGAGTGCCGCACCAATGGTGCGGCACTCTTTTTTGCTGTCCGGTTTTCAGCGCCACTTTTTGAGATCGATTTTGCGTTTTTCCGGATCTTCCGCCTGGCGGAACAAGACGAAACGGCGTCCTATGCACTGCACGGGATCGGCGCCGATCTTTTCACAGAGCGTATCGCAGGCCTCCCGCGTCTCAAGGGGCGCCGCCTTCTGCACGGTGACCTTGATCAGCTCGTTGTTTTTAAGCGCGTCCTCGGCCTGCCGCACCACTGTTTCGGTGATGCCGTCCTTGCCGATATATAGCAGCGAATCGCAGCCGTGAGCCATGGCCCGAAGGCCGGCCCTTTGTTTGGATGTAAGCATCGTATCGATTCCTTCCGTCATCTTATGTGTAAGGTGCCCGTATGGTTTTAAGGTGCGTAGTCGAATTCAATTTCCAGCAGCTTCACCGTGTCGCCCTCCTGGATGCCCGCTTTCTCCAGTGCCGCGATGATACCCCTTTCGCGAAGCTGTCGCTGGAAATAGCGCTGGGAGTCGTAATTGTCCAGGTTGATCAGCCGGCCCAGCTTTTCAATCAGCGGCCCTTCCACGTGGAATACGCCGTCCTCCTCGCGCACCTGGAAACCGGATTCGTCGGGGAACTGCTCAATTTCATCCTCGACTTCATAGGCACGGATTTGCGGCAGCTGCTGAGCCATACGGGACACATGGTTCAGCAGCGCCTCCACGCCCTCCCCCGTAACGGCGGAGATGGGAAACACCGTCATGCCGCGCCTGTCCATTTCCTCTTCGAACAATGTGTAATATTCCCGCGCCTCGGTGACGTCCATTTTATTGGCGGCCACCACCTGCGGGCGCTGCGCCAGTTCCGGGCTGAACCGCGCCAGCTCCAGGTTGATCTGCTCAAAATCCGCCAGCGGGTCGCGCCCGTCGGTGCCCGCCAGGTCCACCACGTGGACCAGCATCCTGGTGCGCTCCACATGGCGCAGAAAATCATGGCCCAGCCCGGCGCCTTCATGAGCACCTTCGATCAGGCCCGGTATGTCGGCGATGATGAAGCTATTCTCATGCACTTTCACCACGCCGAAATTGGGCTGCAGCGTGGTGAAGGGATACGCGGCGATCTTGGGCCTAGCGGCCGTTACCCGGGACAGCAGCGTGGATTTTCCCGCGTTGGGATAGCCCACAAGGCCGATATCGGCGATGGATTTAAGCTCCAGCACCACCTCGTGTTCCAGCGTGCGCTCCCCGTCCTGGGCAAACGCCGGCGCCTGGCGCGTGGCGGTGGCGAACCGGGCGTTGCCCCGGCCGCCGTTGCCGCCGCGCAGAAAGACGACCTGTCGATCTTCCTTATGAAGATCGGCCAATACCTTGCCCGTCTCGGCGTGGCGCACGACAGTGCCCACAGGCACCCGGATAAGCATATCCTCGCCGTTTTTTCCGCTCATGTTCCGGCCTGCGCCGTCCGCGCCGCTTTCAGCGCGGTAATGGCGCTGGTAACTGAAATCCAGCAGCGTGCGAAGCTGGCCGTCGGCCACAAAGACGATGTTGCCGCCCCTGCCGCCGTCGCCGCCGTCGGGGCCGCCCCGCGGCACGTATTTCTCGCGCCGGAAGGACACGCAGCCATTGCCGCCGTTTCCGGCCTTGAGTTTGATTTTTGCCCGATC